>JAAELR010000160.1 GCA_024226455.1 Paracoccaceae bacterium | reverse complement strand
CATTCAGCATCGTTGCGACCAGAATCGAAAGCTTGTCCCGTTGCGTCTTGCGCTGCCCTGGCAGACGCTCAAGAAGATCAGCCCGTATCTGTTGCGTAAACCTGTCCAAACGCATCCAAAACACTCCCGATATTGGGGCCCTTGGAATCAGATAGCTTACTATTTGTCAAAACTGACCCATGGCAAGGGCAATCGGCTTTTTTGACGCTCCGCACTGGCTGCCAGAGGCCGACCGCACCAGCTCTATTTCGAGGCGTCGCAACGTGACTCCAAGATGTCGAAAACCGGCGCTGAAAGCGCGGGAGGGGGGCGTAGAAGCGATCAGGTTCTAGCGGGGAATCACGGATGCCCGATGTCACTATCGTCTATTGGCGGGACATTCCCGCGCAGGTTATTGTCGGCAAAGGCCGTCGGGGCGCCAGGGTGGCGCTACCGGAAAGGTTTGAACAGGCCATTGACCGGGCGGCGATGAAAGCGGGGGGCACTGGCGCCAGCGACTACCTCGAAGGCTTCCGCAAGGCGGCACCCTATCCGGTCGAAGGCGACCAAACCCGGATCGCCGAGGTCGAGGCTGCCCGGATTGACACGGAATATGATACAGAGCGTCTGATGGCGCTGATCGATAACCACGGATGGGCCTGACGCCCGGCAACATAGTGGAGGCCGTCATGGCACTTCTGAGATTCCGCAAGAATACCGCTGCCCATATGGGCAACGCTGCCGAGCTTCAGTCCTTTCTGAAGGGTTATTCCATCGAGGTCATGCCGCGCACCGCAGCCAAGGTCGAGGATTTTCGCGCTCTGCTGCCAAAAGGCACCCGCGTCTATATCGCCCACATCGAGGGCACGCCCATCGACGAAATGGTCGAGACCGCCAGCCGCATCGCAGGCGAGGGCTTTGATGTGATGCCGCATTTCCCCGCGCGCATCGTTAAGGACACCGCGACGCTACAGGACTGGATCGCGCGATATCAGGGCGAGGCGGGCGTGAAGCAGGCGCTGCTGCTGGCCGGCGGCGTGGCCGAGCCGGTGGGCGCTTTCCACAGTTCCATGCAATTGATGGAAACGGGGCTTTTCGACAAGGCGGGCTTTACCCATTTACACGTGGCCGGTCACCCCGAAGGGAACAAGGATATCGCCCCCAAGGGCGACGACGCCGAGGTGATGGATGCGCTACGCTGGAAGCAGGCGTTCAACGAACGCACCGACGCGAGAATGGCGCTGACCACCCAGTTTGCTTTCGAAGCCAAACCGATCATCAAATGGGTCGACCGCCTGCAGGCCGAAGGCATCGATATCCCCGTCCATGTCGGCATCGCAGGGCCCGCCAAGCTGCAGACGCTGATCAGGTTCGCCATCTCCTGCGGTGTTGGACCCAGCCTGAAAGTGCTGCAAAAACGCGCCATGGACGTCACCAAGCTGGTGATGCCCTACGAGCCGGTCGAGGTTCTGTCGGAACTGGCCGCGCACAAGGCCGCCAACCCGGGCTTCGGCATTGAGCAGGTGCATTTCTTCCCGCTTGGCGGCATCAAGACCAACGCGACCTGGGCCATCAACAATGGCGGCAACGCCACCCGTCCTGCCAACGCAGCCTGAAACCAAGGAACATCGCCAAATGACCCGCACCGTCGTCGAGTCGGCCACGAATACTGTCACCATCGGCTTTGACGAGCCCTTCTGCGTCATCGGTGAACGGATCAACCCTACGGGGCGCAAACTGCTTGCAGCGCAGCTAGAGGCGGGCGATTTCTCGACCGTCGAGAAGGACGCAATCGAGCAGGTCGCCTGCGGTGCGCAGGTGCTCGATATCAATGCGGGGGTGGTCTACAATTCGAACCCCAACCCGAACGAGACCGAACCGCCACTGATGACCATGATTGTCGAGATGGTGCAGGGGCTGGTCGATGTGCCGCTGTGCATCGACAGCTCGGTGCCCGCAGCGCTCGAGGCCGGTCTCGCTGCCGCGAAAGGCCGCCCTCTGCTGAATTCGGTGACCGGAGAGGAGGAACGCCTGGAAGCGATCCTGCCGCTGGTCAAGAAATACGGCGTGCCGGTGGTGGCGATCAGCAACGACGATACCGGGATCAGTGAAGACCCCGATGTGCGCTTTGACGTGGCGCGCAGAATCGTCGAGCGCGCCGCCGATTTCGGCATACCCGCGCATGACATCGTGGTTGACCCGCTGGTGATGCCGGTGGGAGCCATTGGCACCGCCGGGCTGCAGGTCTTTGCCCTGGTCCGCCGGCTGCGCGAAGAACTGGGTGTGAACACCACCTGCGGCGCCTCGAACATCTCTTTCGGTCTGCCCAACCGCCACGGCATCAACAATGCCTTCCTGGCCATGGCCTCGGCCGCCGGTATGACCAGCGCGATCATGAACCCGGTTGCCATGCCCGCCACCAAAAAGGCCATAACCGAGCGGCTGGACGCGCTGAAGGTGCTGGGTGTGACGGCACCCGACGATGTCGATCTCGGTGCGTTAGGCCCGCTCCTGGGCATGACCCAGGCCGAAGATCTGATCGCCGAACGCATCGTACGCCTCGCCGCTCTGGGGGTCACGGTGCCCGACGGGTTCGACCCCAGAAAACTGGGGCCGCTGATTGGGCTTGGCCAGAAATCGGGCGTTGCGTCGGAAGAGGTCAAGTCGATCCGGGCTGCCGATTTCCTGATGGACAGCGATCCCTCGGGGGGCAACTGGATCAAGCTGAACAAGGCACCCTCGCCCACCGGTGGCCGTGGCGGACGGCGACGGCGCAGGGCCTGAGGCCCAAACTATTGCAGGAGTGACCGTGCGGCAGAACAGCCGCAGTATGGTTGGCCGACCAAATCCGACTGTGATTGGCGCGTTGGGATGGCAAATCATCACGGCGCTCACAGGCTTTTAGGGGAAAAGAGTAGTCTTCGGAACGGGCTGGAGTGTTGCCGCTATCGTTGCCACGTAGGGATTCCTCGCCCTCTTCACGTCCTGGCGCAAGGGCAGCATTCTGCTGCAACACGCCATCGGCGTGAGGATGATGATGCTCATCCAGCAGGGGTATCTGAGCCACAAGACCGCGCTGGTTATGATCTTCAGGCGGATGATCCTTCTCGGGACATTGCTGCCGCAATACCCTGTCAGGCGGCGGTCAGCACAATAGAAGTGGCGAAAGATCTCTGGGCCAAACCGTCTACCTGAGGTCATTCAAGAAGTTGCGTTCAAAGATGGGATCAAACCCAATATCGTTTCCAGGCGATGTCGCTGACCCTTCTTATCGCGCGGATCGGGAGCTTCCCGCAAAAACTGAACGAACCGAAGTCATGCTTGAGCCCTTCCATTCTGCCTAAAGCGGGAAACAGATTCAGGCAGTCACATGATTTGCAAACATTTTTCCACTTCCGCCAAATCGCCTTGTCTGACTGGCCCACGATTTCCCGTCAAAAAATCTCGCCCCAGCGGCAGTCGAATCACGCTGGATGAAATCACACCGCTATTTCTCGGCGTGTTCCGCCTTCTTCTGCCAGGCGCCGCTCTCCTGACTCCAGTATTGGGCTGCACACCCGCCACCGGTCAGCGCCTTCCACTGACCGCGCGCCACTTCGACCGCGGACGGATCGTTGCCGTCGAACAGGATGCAGACCCGCTCCAGCGCCTGTACCTCGTCGGCTGTCACCGTCGACCCGTCGACCGCCATCAGACAAGCCGCACCGTTTGGGCACTCCGGTGCGGTGGTCAGCAGCACCGGTTGTTCCGCATCATGAGGTCCGCCAGAGCGGCCATGCGGCAGGAACTGCTCGTCCGGTCCCAGCCACAGCTTGTCGTCCAGCCAGTCCATGCGCTGCTCTGCGGTGCCGCGCACTGCCACCCGCCAGCCCGCCTGCAATGCCTTGCCCAACAGCGTCGGCAAGGTAGCCTCCAGCGGCTGCCGGGTCAGATGATAGAAAAAGACGGCGCCCATCAGCTCTCGAACTTGTCCGCAATCATCCGGTTTAGCGCCAGGACACCCCAGCCCGAAGCCCCCTTGGGGGCCATCGTGGTCTCTGTCTTGGTACTGGCCACGCCGGCGATGTCGAGATGGATCCAGGGGCAATCGTCCTTGACGAAGCGTTGCAGAAACTGCGCCGCGGTGATCGAGCCTGCGGGCCGCCCGCCGACATTCATCATGTCCGCGATATTCGATTTCAGCATCTTGTCATAAGCGGCGCCCAGCGGCATGCGCCAGGCGCCCTCGCCTTCAGTTCCGGCAGCCTTGAGAAAGGCGTTGCAGAGGTCGTTGCTGTTGGAAAAGACCCCGGCGTTTTCATGCCCCAAACCGGTGATGATCGCCCCGGTCAACGTCGCCAGATCGACCATGCCGGTGGGCGCAAACCGCTCTTGCGCATACCACATCAAGTCGCACAGAACCAGCCGCCCCTCGGCATCGGTATTGATCACCTCGATCGTGTCGCCCTTCATTGAGGTGACCACGTCGCCGGGCCTCTGCGCGCGCCCGTCCGGCATATTCTCGACCAACCCGACCAGCCCCACGACATTTGCACGCGCCTTGCGCAGCGCCAGTGTCTTCATGGTCCCGGCCACGACCCCCGCGCCTCCCATGTCCATGGTCATGTCCTCCATGCCGCCGGCGGGTTTGAGGCTGATTCCACCGGTATCGAACACTACGCCCTTGCCGACCAGTGCGAACGGCGCCTCGTCGGCGCCGCCCTTCCACTGTATCACGACCACTTTCGACGGGCTATCGCTGCCCTGCCCGACTGCCAGCAGGGTGCGCATGCCGAGCTTCTCAAGCTCCTCCTCATCCAGCACCTCGACCTCGAGACCAAGGTCGCGCAGCGCTTCCAACTGGCGGGCAAAT
Organism: Paracoccaceae bacterium; assembly: GCA_024226455.1. GTDB lineage: Bacteria > Pseudomonadota > Alphaproteobacteria > Rhodobacterales > Rhodobacteraceae > JAAELR01. Next base: position 23,368 of record JAAELR010000160.1, on the reverse strand, counting down.
TCGGTCGTCGTCAGCACGTTCGACGGCGCGTTGACCAGATCGCGGGTAAAGAACACGCCCTCGGCCAGGGCCCGCAGCCCGGGCTGCTGCGTCTCGACCTCGTGAGGGTTGGACACCATGACGGTGACATCTCCACCCGCAGGATCGTCATCGCCGGTCTTGTGGTCGGTAAAGGCGTAGTCGCGCAGAGCGATTCCAAGGATCACTTCATCCACCCGCTTGAGATTGCCGGCCAATGCCAGTAAATCCTTGCCTTTCTTCGCCTTGCCCAGAGCAGCCCCGGCCTTGCGGGCCTGCTCTGCAGTGGGTCTCTTGGGCAGCTTCACCACCTGCAAAGCCTCGGCGGCCATTCCCGCCGGCCATGCCATTTCGGCGCTCTCTCCGGGTTTCAGCTTGCCAAACGCCTCTGACCCCTTGAGCCGCTCCAGCGCGCCGCGGGTCAACTTGTTCACCCGGCGGCCGGCCTGGTCAAGCTTGCCGTCCTCGGTCACGAACACCGTCACCCGGCCCGTAGCTCCGGCAATAGCGTCGATATCGGTTGCTGCGATCCTTGCGGCCACGGGGCTGGTCATGCGGTCTCTCTCCTAGCGGGGTTTCACTTTGCTTACGACGTGTTCCCGGCAAAGACCAGTTATCAGTTTGCGGCGGCAACAAACTGCGGTAGTGTCGCTTAAAAAATAGCAGGCAACGCGGTAAACGGCTTGACCAGATTCGACAGATATATCCTGTCACAGCTGATGATGCTGTTTGGGTTTTTTGCCCTGGTGCTGGTCATGGTCTATTGGGTGAACCGCGCCGTTGTGCTGTTCGATCAGCTGATCGCCAACGGCCAGTCGGCCGGGGTCTTTGTCGAATTCACCGCGCTGACACTTCCCAACGTCATCCGTTTGGTGCTGCCCATCGCCGCCTTCGCTGCTTCGATCTATGTCGCCAACCGGCTGAGTTCGGAAAGCGAACTGGTCGTGGTGCAGGCCACAGGGTTCAGCCCGTGGCGCATGCTGCGACCGGTAGCAGTCTTTGGCATCATCGTGGCGGTGCTGGTGTCGGTCCTGACCCATTTTCTGGTGCCGCTTAGCGTCTCGCGCCTGAACCAGCGGCAGGCCGAGATTTCCGAAAACCTCACGGCGCGCCTGTTGACGGAAGGTCAGTTCCTGCACCCCGCAGACGGCATTACGTTCTACATCCGAGAGATCACACCTGCTGGAGAACTGCGCGATATCTTCCTCGCCGACACCCGCAGCGACACCGAACACGTAACCTACACCGCGCGCCAGGCTTTGCTGGTACGCCACGAGACCGGGCCGAAGCTGGTGATGTTCGACGGCCTGGCGCAAGCGTTGACGCTGGAAGACAACCGGCTGGCCACCACGAGTTTTCAGAATTTCGCCTATGACATCGCCGGACTGATCACCGCGTTTGACCCCAAGGCGCGTGGCATCAAGGAACTATCGACCGCAGAGTTGGTCTGGCCGACCCAAGCCGGGATCGAAGAAACTGGCCAACCGCGTGCTGTGCTGCTCTATGAGGGGCACGGACGCACCAGCCAGGCGCTGTTGTCGGTGGTGGCCGCACTTGTGGGCTTTGCCGCGATGCTTGTGGGCGGCTTCAGCCGCTTTGGCTTGTGGCGCCAGATCATCGGCGCGATCATGGCTCTGATCGTGCTGAAATCGGTTGACAACGCGCTGGCCGACGCGGCTCGGTCCGACGCTGCGCTCTGGCCGCTGACCTATGGTGCAACCGTGCTTGGGCTCGGCGTGGCGGCGGTGCTGCTCTGGACCTGCGAGGCCGCGGGCACCGTCCGCCGCAGGATGATCGGAGCGGCGCCATGATCCTGCACCGCTATTTTGCGCGCCGCTTCTTGTTTGCCTTTCTGGCCGTCTTCACAGTCTTTCTCGCCATCTTCGTGCTGCTGGACATGGTCGAGCAGATCCGCAAGTTCGATAGCGACGCGGTGGGATTCCTCGAGATCGTCAACTTGACGCTGCTGAACGTGCCGCAGGGGCTATACCGCATCCTGCCTTTGGTCATGATCCTTGCCACACTGACCCTGTTTTTGACACTGGCGCGCACCTCGGAGCTGGTGGTGACCCGCGCCGCCGGGCGATCGGCTCTGCAGGCGCTGATCTCGCCAGTGATCGTTGCCCTGCTGATCGGGGTGGCGGCGGTGGCGGTGATGAACCCGATCGTCGCGGCCACGTCGAAACAATACGAGATCGCCGCGGGCCGCCACAGCCAGGGCAACTCGAGCACGCTGTCGATAAGCCGCGAGGGGCTGTGGTTGCGCCAGGGTGGCCCAGAGGGCCAGACTGTGATCCGTGCCCGCCAAAGCAATCTCGACGGTACAGAGCTTTCTGGGGTCAGTTTTCTGGGCTTCGGCCCCGAAGGTACCCCCTCCTACCGGATCGAGGCGGCCTCGGCCCGGCTGACCACGGGCGCGTGGGAACTGCAGGACGCCAAGCAATGGCGGTTCGAGAACACCGAAAACCCCGAACGCGCCGCCGAAATCCACCAGCATATGCAGATCCGCTCCGATCTGACCTTGGACCAAATCCGTGACAGTTTCGGCACGCCGTCCTCGATCCCGATCTGGGAGCTCAGCGGCTTTATCGGCCAGCTTGAGCGCGCCGGATTTTCCGCCCGCAGCCACCGGGTCTGGCTGCATATGGAACTGGCGATGCCTCTGATGATGGTTGCCATGGTGCTGATCGGCGCCGGGTTCACCATGCGGCACACCCGATTCGGACGTACCGGCAACATGGTACTGGCTTCGCTGGGGCTGGGTTTTGCGATGTTCTTCATTCGCAACTTTGCCCAGATCCTGGGTGAAAGCGGCCAGATCCCGGCTATCCTCGCGGCCTGGAGCCCACCCTCGGCCGCGATACTGCTGTCGCTGGGCATCCTGCTGAACCTGGAGGATGGCTGATGCTGCGCGCTTGGTCACTTGTCCTCGCCCTGATCCTCTCGCCGCTGGCCGCGCAAGCGCAGGTCGCCACGCTGGTGGCCGATAGTGTCTCGATCTCCAGTGACGGCGACACCGTCGTCGCCCGTGGCAATGTCGAAATCTTCTTTGACAACCAACGCCTGCTCGCCAAGGCCATCACCTATAACCGAAGCAATGACGAATTGCAGATCACCGGCCCGATCACGCTGATCGAAACGGACGGTTCGGTGATGACCGGTGGTGACGCGACGCTGTCGGGGGATTTCAAGCAAGGCATCATCAGCGGCGCGCGTTTCATCCTGGGCGGCCAGATGCAGATCGCCGCGACAGAACTGCACCGCGTGGATGGGCGCTACAACCAGCTCTACAAGACCGTCGCGTCGTCGTGCAACGTGTGCCAGCATCGCCCTACCCCTCTGTGGCGCATACGGGCCCGGCGAGTGGTGCATGACCAGGTCGAAAAGCAACTGTATTTCTACCACGCCCGGTTTGAGGTCGTCGGAGTTCCGATCTTCTACTTCCCACGCCTGCGTCTGCCCGACCCCACGCTACGGCGCGCCACCGGGTTTCTGATCCCGCAGATCAAGACCTCGTCAAACCTGGGGATCGGGCTGAAATCCCCCTATTTCATCACTCTGGGCGACCATGCCGACCTGCGGCTGACGCCCTATGTCTCGGCCGACACCCGCACGCTCGAGGCCCGGTTCCGGCGCGAGTTCAGTTTCGGCTCGCTGGAGCTTTCTGGTGCGATATCGCGCGACGACCTGCTGCCCGGCGACACCCGCGCCTATGCCTTTGCCCAAGGCCGGTTCCGCCTGCCCCGCGATTTCGACCTCAATCTCGACCTCGGGTTGGTTTCGGACAATTCCTATCTGCTAACCTACGGCTATTCCGGCACCGACCGGCTGGGTAATTCCGCCGAGATCACCCGCACCCGGCGCAACGAATATATCTCGTTCAGCGCTGAAAAGTTGCGTTCTTTGCGCGCTTCGGAAATCCCTATCGAGGACACGCTGGCCACCTTCCTTGGCCGCGCCACCTATGAGCGGCGTTTCAATCCGGGTCTTGTCGGCGGCGAAGCGCGGCTGGTCTTCGACCTCGAAGGGCACGAACGGCTGGCCGACACCATCACCCCGGCGCTGACAGCGGCCTGTCTGGTCGCCAGCGCGCCTGAATGCACCGCCCGCGATGTGGTGCGCGCCGGGGCGTTGGCCAACTGGCGCCGCGACTGGACCCTCGGTAGTGGCCTGATCGCTGCCGCCGAGGGCCAGTTGGCCGCCGATTTCTACTGGATCAACCAGGACGCCGCCTTTGCCGACTCCCTCACTCACATTACTCCCACCGCCGCAGTAGAACTGCGCTGGCCTTTGTCGAGGATGACCTCTCGCGGTGCTTCCGACATTCTGGAACCCGTGGTGCAGATCGCCTGGACCGACACTCTGGGCGCGAATGTACCCAACGATGACAGCAAGCTGGTCGATTTTGACGAGGGCAACCTTCTGTCGCTTTCCCGGTTTCCGGGATCAGACCGGTATGAACGCGGCTGGCGGAGCACCGTCGGGCTTAGCTGGACCCGGCTGGTGCCCGGCGGCAACCAGTATTCCGCCACGGTGGGCCGGGTATTCCGGGCCGACGATTTGGGCCAGTTCACCCGCGCCAGCGGCCTTGACGGGTCCAGTTCTGACTGGTTGATCGCCACTCAGTTGAAGATGCGCCATCTGACGCTGACCAACCGCTCTCTGTTTGACGACACGTTCAGCTTTTCCAAATCGGAATCCCAACTGGCCTGGCATGGTGACAAACTAACCGCGTCGGCGGCATTTATCTGGGTTGTCGATGACCCGGACGAGGGCCGCACCGGCGACACGTCGGAACTGAATTTCGATGCGACCTATGCCCTTGACCGGCACTGGACGCTATCGGCGAACGGCAGCTATGACGGTAACACCAACAACGCCACCAATGCCGGGCTGGGCATCGGCTATCGGAATGAATGCGTGAACATTGACCTTTCCCTCTCGCGTCGCTTCACCACCTCGACTAATGTGACCGCATCGACGGATTTCGGATTCAGCGTCTCGCTCAACGGTTTCGGGCAGGACGGCCGGGATCACGCCCGCACCTGCAAATACAGCGGTTAGAAACGGATGAGACCCAGATGACGATTTTGCGTATCCTGATCCTCTTGGCGATGTCGCTGGCCGCAGTACCGCTCGCGGCACAAGGCAACCTGTTTTCGCCTGTCGCCCGGGTCAACGACCGGGTGATCACCCAGTACGAATTGAACCAGCGCGCCCTGTTTTTCGAGGTGCTGAAAGCGCCCGGAAACGCCGAAGATGCCGCGATGGAACGGTTGATCGAAGAACGCCTGCAATTCGACGCGGCCGAAATGATGGGTGTGACGATCGATGACGACCAGGTGCTCGTCGGCATGGAGGAGTTCGCCGCGCGCGCCAACCTGACCGCCGAACAATTCGTCGAAGCGATAGGGCGCGAGGGCATCGCCCCTGAAACCTTCGCCGATTTCGTGCGCGCCGGTCTTGTCTGGCGCCACGTTGTGCGCGGCCGGTTCGGCCCACGTGCGCAGGTCACCGAGGACGAGGTTGACCGCGCCATAGCGCTGGGTTCGGCCACCGGCGGTGTACGTGTGCTGATTTCCGAGATATTCCTGCCCGCCGACACGCCCGCGCGCCTTGCCGCTGCACAACGCCGCGCCGGAGAGATCAGCAAGATCACCACGCTGGGTGCCTTCGCCGCCGCCGCCCGCAAGTATTCCGCCGCCCCCTCGCGCGGGCGCGGAGGCAGGCAGGACTGGATCCCTATCGGCAACCTGCCGCCCGCGATCCGCGCCCAGATCCTGACCCTTGCACCCGGACAAGTGACCGACCCGATCGCAGTGCCGAATGCTGTTGCGCTGTTCCAACTGCGCGATCTTGAGGAAACCGAAGCGCCGAACCAAGAGACCGTTTCGGTGGAATTCGCCCGCTATTTCATTGCCGGCGGACGCAGTTCCGAGGCGCGGGCCGAGGCAGAGAAAATCAGGGCCAAGGTGGATACTTGCGACGATCTCTATGGCATCGCCAAGAAACAGCCCGAGGAACAGCTGCTGCGCGACGTGCTGCCGATGGCCGAGATCGCGGACGATGTCGCTATCGAATTGGCCAAGCTCGACGACAACGAGGTCTCGACCGCGCTGACAACAGCCGACGGCAAGGCACTTGTCTTCCTGATGCTCTGCGGCAGGACCTTGGCGCTTGCCGAAGAGGTCGACCGTGAGGCGGTGCGGCAAAGCCTCTTCACCCAGCGAATGGCATCCTACGCCAACGGTTATTTGTCAGAGCTTCGCGCCGACGCGGTGATCGAATACCGATGACCGCCGCCCCGGTCGCGCTGACCGCTGGAGAGCCTGCTGGGATTGGGCCAGAAATCGCCGTCAAGGCATGGGCCGCGTTGAGTGGTGAACTGGCGCTGTTCTGGATCGGCGACCCGCGGCATCTGCCTGCAGGCTCGAACTGGCAGCTGATAGCCAGCCCTTCCGAGGCCGCTACGGTGATGCCCCACGCCCTGCCCGTGCTGCCCCACGTCTTTGCGGGACCAGCCCGACCCGGTCAGCCCACCCCGGCGCATGCGCAAGACGTGATCAAAGTCATCGCCCGCGCCGTTTCATTTGCGCAAAACGGTGCCGCAAGCGCGGTCTGCACCTGCCCGATAAGCAAGAAGGCTTTGAAAGACGGCGCCGGTTTCGCCTTTCCCGGCCATACCGAGTATCTTGCACATCTCGGCGGGGTGCCGCGCGTGGTGATGATGCTGGCCTGCGACCAGTTGCGGGTGGTGCCCGCCACCATCCACATCCCGCTGTCGCAGGTTGCCACCGCGCTGACGCCGGATCTGCTGGAGCAGATCATCCGTATTACCCATGCCGGGCTCGAATGCGATTTCGGTTTGACCGCGCCGCGACTGGCTGTGGCCGGGCTTAACCCGCATGCCGGTGAAGGCGGCACCATGGGGCTTGAGGAAGCACAGATCATCGCGCCGGTGATCGCCCGTCTCGCCGCCCAGGGCATGGATATCGACGGCCCCTACCCCGCCGATGCAATGTTCCACCCTGCCGCGCGCGCACGCTACGATGCTGCGATCTGCGCCTATCACGACCAAGCGCTGATCCCGATCAAGACGCTGGATTTCGACCGAGGCGTCAATGTTACCCTCGGCCTGCCCTTCATCAGGACCTCGCCCGACCACGGCACCGCATTCGACGTCGCCGGACAGGGCGTCGCCAACCCGGCCAGCCTGATCGAAGCGCTGCGGCTTGCCGACCGGATGGCGCGAACCCGGGGCGGCGGATGAACAGTACTCAAGCCTCCGGCGGGGATATTTGCAACCCGAAGAAACCCGGGACGGTCCCCTGCCCCTCTGGGTTCAAAAATGCCTGTGCCCTTTGCCCGACAGGCGGGTTTTGCACCCAGTGGACAGGCTCCTGCACCTGCCATTCGCGCGACTTCGGACCGTGAGCACCATCGACAGCCTTCCGCCCCTGCGCGAAGTCATCAACGCGCATGGCCTGCGCGCCCGAAAAACGCTGGGCCAGAATTTCCTGCTCGACCTCAATCTCACCGCCAAGATCGCCCGCGCTGCCGGTGACCTCCGCTCCTCGGACGTGCTCGAGATTGGCCCCGGCCCCGGCGGTTTGACCCGGGGGCTTCTGGCGGAAGGCGCCCGCCGGGTGCTGGCGGTGGAAAAGGACGCCCGCTGCCTGCCTGCGCTGGCCGAGATCGCCGCCGTCTGGCCCGGACGGCTGCAGGCGATCAATGCCGACGCGCTGGCGCTGGACCCGCTGGAGCATCTGACTCCGCCGATCCGCATCGTCGCCAACCTGCCCTACAACGTGGGCACAGAGCTGCTGGTGCGCTGGCTGACCCCGCCCGAATGGCCGCCCGTTTGGGACAGCCTGACGCTGATGTTCCAAAAGGAGGTGGCGGAGCGGATCGTGGCAGCGCCGGGATCAAAAGCCTATGGAAGGCTGGCGATTCTGTCGCAGTGGCGCTGCGACGCCCGCATCGTGATGGAACTGCCGCCCGAGGCCTTCACCCCACCGCCAAAGATCCGCTCGGCGGTGGTGCATCTGACCGCCAGGCCGGAACCGCGCTTTGCCGCTGACCCGAAAACGCTCGAACACATCGTTGCCGCCGCATTCAACCAGCGCCGCAAGATGCTGCGCGCCGCCCTCAAGGGGTTGTCGCCGGATATTGTGGCAGTGCTGGAACGGGCCGGGTTGAGGCCCACGGCGCGGGCCGAGGAGATATCCATCAAGGGTTTCTGCGCCCTGGCGCGCGAACTGGTGGCGCGTTGAAAACATTGGGCGAGCCCGGCGCTCGGCAAGCCCTTGCGGGCTTTGCTCGCTACTTTGCTCGCGCGCGGACGCCGAAGAATGATCCGTAGGGACTGTTGGGCGCCCCTCTCCGGGACGCGCCCGGCGGTTATTCCGCGGCTTCGGCCTTGCCCGACCCGCCGCTGTCACCGGCGGGCGGTTCCGGTTTTCTGCGTGGCCGACGGCTGCGCGACTTCGGCGCCGGTTTGCTTTCTGGAGTCTCAACCAGCCCGTTGTCGCCGCCGGTGTTGACGTCTATCACGCCGCCGACGGGTTCGCCAAGCTCCACCACCGGCTGGGGCATCCCTTCGGGCGGCGCGCCGGCGGGCTGTGGCGCGGCCTCATGATGGGGTTGCTGCGGCTGTTCACCACCCCCGGCAGCACGTTCTTCGCGGTCGGCGGCGCGCTGCTGCTGGCGTTCGCGGTGCTGGGCCTCCTGCGCCTCGCGCCGGGCTTCCTGCTCGCGCGTGGCCTCGGCAAGCATGCGGGTGTAATGCTCCGCATGTTGCTGGAAGTTTTCGGTGGCGACCTGATCGCCGCCCAACTGGGCGTCGCGCGCCAGTTGGTTGTATTTCTCGATTATCTGTTGCGGGGTTCCGCGCACCTTGCCCTCCGGGCCAGAGCTGTCGAAAACCCGGTTGACGACATTGCCAACGGAACGGTTGCGGTTCTGCTTTGAGCGCGAGCGCTGTTTGGACGATCTCATGATGGTTTTCTTGCTATCCAGCCTTCAGTTTGGCTTTGCCTGATCCCAATTCGGCGCTTGCCTGCTGTGGGCGGTATCGCCCAGGATCACACATTGTTAAGACATTTCGGCGCTCGGGATACACAACAGCCCGACCTGCGCTCTGCCTCGAGTAAACACCTTGCCACTGATAAGACAAGCCAAAACTTAACAAATTGCCGTATAGCGGGCGAGAATTGCACGATTGCCACGCATCAGGCGGGTAAATGCCCGGCCACCACCCGGTCTCGTCCATCAAGATCGGGATGCACTGCGATCATGACAAGCCCCGCCGCCGCCAACAGCCCGTACACGGCCGCGCCCTGCATCGGCCCGATTTCCAGCAAAACCCGCCCCCCCGGCATCAGGTAATCCACCACCCCGGAGGCGATCCTGCGGTAGGCGCCCAGCCCATCGCCCTCATCGGTCAGCGCCAGGCGCGGCTCATGGCTCAGCTCGGGGGCCAGCCCGGCCATCTCGTGCGCAGCGATATAGGGCGGGTTCGACACGATCAGATCAAACCTTCCACCGATGCCACCGTACCAGTCGGCCCCCGTCAGCCACAGCCGCCCCTCCGCCCCGTGGGCGGCGGCGTTGCGCCTGGCGACCTTGAGCGCCGCGCGCGAGATATCGGTACCGACCCCGGTCGCCTGAACTCGCTCGGCCAGTAGCGTCACCACAATGGCGCCGCTGCCGGTGCCCAGATCCAGGACTTCGGCAAAGGGCTGCGACAGTGCGGCGGCAACAAGACATTCGGTCTCGGGCCGCGGGTCGAGTACATCTGGCGTCACCTCGAACCAACGCCCGTAGAACTCTCGCCCTTTCAGGATATGTGACACCGGCCGACGCTGGCAGCGTTCGGCGATCATCTGAGGATAGAAGAACTCGACCTCTTCGGGCAACGCGTCAACCAGGCAGAGCGTCAGTCGCCCCCGCTTGATCCCGGAACAGGCCGCAAGAAGCACCCGGGCGTCAAGCTGTGGTGTCTCTATTCCAGCCTCGCGCAGTTGGGCCACGGCGCGGGCCAGCGCTTCGGCATAGGTCACGCCTCGATCTCGGCCAGCATCGTCGCCTGATCGTCGGCAATCAGCGCGTCGATGGTTTCGTCGAGATCGCCGGCAAGGATCTGGTCAAGCTTGTAGAGCGTCAGATTGATGCGGTGGTCGCTCATCCGTCCTTGCGGGAAGTTATAGGTGCGGATGCGTTCGGACCTGTCGCCGCTGCCGACCTGCGCCTTGCGATCGGCAGAGCGTTCCGCGTCGGCCTTCTGGCGCTCCATGTCAAAAAGCCGGGACCGCAGTACGCCCATGGCGATCTCGCGGTTTCGGTGCTGCGATTTCTCGGAAGAGGTCACCACGATCCCGGAGGGTACATGGGTGATCCGAACCGCCGAATCAGTGGTGTTCACATGCTGGCCGCCGGCACCGCTGGCGCGCATGGTGTCGATGCGCAGATCGTTAGCATCGATCTGGATATCGACGTCCTGCGCCTCGGGCAGCACCGCAACTGTCGCGGCCGAGGTATGGATGCGCCCGCCCGACTCGGTCGCTGGCACCCGTTGCACCCGGTGCACACCGCTTTCGTATTTCAGCCGCGCGAACACGCCAGAGCCCTGCACGTTTGCCACCACGTCCTTGACACCGCCCAGCTCTGTCAGGCTTTGCTCGATGATCTCGAAACGCCAGCCGCGGATTTCGGCATAACGCTGGTACATGCGCAGCAGATCTGCGGCGAACAGCGCCGCCTCTTCGCCCCCCGTCCCGGGCCTGATCTCGACGATAGCAGAGCCCGCATCGGCGGCATCCTTTGGCAGCAAGGCCAGGCGCAGGTTCTGTTCCACGTCTGGGATACGCTCTTTCAGCACTGGCAGTTCGTCAGCCGCCAGTTCTGCCATCTCGGGGTCCGACAGCATCGCCTCTGTCTCGGCGATACCGTCCAGCAATTGCCGGTACTCGGCTATCTCTGCCACCACGGGGCGCAGTTCGCTATATTCGCGGCCAAGAGCGGCGATATCGCCCGAGCCCGCCGTCATCGCCGCCTCGAGATATTCGAAACGTTCGGTAATCTGGGCAAGTTTTTCCAAGGGGACCATGCGGTAACGATGTGCCTAACGAGATTGCCGGGGTCAAGGGTGACGAACGCCCTTCGAATGCATATATATACCATATGAAACGGCTGATCCTAATGGCTCTGCTCTTTCCCTTCTGCGCGGTCGCGCAAGAGGCTGAGCGCCCTGAACCCAAAACCATGGCCGAGCTCTATCCGCATATGCAGGGGGTCGAGTATTTCTGCACCAATGCTGATGGCGACCGGGTCGATATCGGCGGCGTGGTCTGCATCACCGCCGGTTGCATCACTTGGATGGCACGCTGCGAGATGGCGGCCAACAACAACATGGCCATGTGGCGCAAGATGCAGGACGGTTGCCCTGGAGTGTCGCTTTCGAATCGGCTCGCCAGATTGCTTGGGGAAACGTAACACTCCGCGACCGCGGGATGGGTTGAAAACGCCCCGCTGCTCCGCCTTGGTGCAATGCAAGACCAGGTTGGTTACCTGACGGGAGATTTTGGGGTTTCTGCTGTCCACAAGTAAAGCCGATGACCTTGGCGATTCGATCACAGATGACAGGCTCATCACTTTTTGCGAGCCCGTCACAACGCCAACAGAGCCGACACCAGCCCGTTGAGTCGATTAGGTTGGCCGCGTGTCGAAATGCCGTGACGGTGCCATGCGCGGCCTGGTGTTCCAGGATGTGTCGTGTGTGATCCACCAGGTCCGGCGTTTCCCGGCACTGAAGTCCTGGGCCATTCGCCTGGCCAGTCGGCCCCGGGCTCTGCAAAGTTGCTGTCGCCACGGCTCGAGGTGGTGTCGATTGACTCTGTGGGAGCAGCCCGCGGCAGCCGTGGTGTGTGATCGAGACGCAGTATTCGGGCGCCCAAACCCGCGCTGCTGCCGTTGAAGCGATGGTACGCTTGACGCGGCCGCTCTTGCGGCAGAGGTTGGGCGTGGGGCCTGCGGTTTCCACCCGCCCGCCGATGTCGAAGCCTGGAGGAAGACATGAAGATCGCCCTGGTGAGTTCAACCGAACGGGGAGAGACAGACCGCCTGCTGAGAGAGGTTGCCGAACGGTTGCAGCGAGGCGGCGCGGCGCTGTGCGGGATCGTCAAGGTGGCGCAGCATGTCAGCGCTTTCGACAATGGCTGCGACATGATGGTGCGGGTCCTGCCCGACGGTCCGGTAATCGAGATAACCCAGTCGCTGGGCAAGGGCTCTGACGCTTGCAGGCTGGACCCCGGCGCCATCGCCGATGCAGTCTCGAAGGTTGAAAGCGGTGCACTGCAAGGCGCGGACCTGTTCATCCTCAACAAATTCGGTCCCGAAGAGGCGGCGGGGCGCGGGTTCTGTTCAGTTATCGGCCAGGCAGTTGAACACGGTATTCCGGTTCTGGTCGGGGTCGGCGGTGCAAGCCGCGAGGCGTTTGACACATTCGCGGCCGGGCTGGCAGAGACCTTACCGCCCGAGACGGATGTTATCTGCGAATGGTGCCATGCCGCAATGGCAAAGGATCCGGTGGCGTAGAGCTACGAGGGTTTGCCTGACGTCTGGTGACGCAACCTGACAAGGCGACGCGATGTTCGGGATCGGCGAATACGACGCCATCAATGAACTTGGTGTCATCGATGAGCAAAGGCAGGCAGTTTGCACCAATTGGGTGCCTTCTCGGCCAATATCGCTCAAAGGGCCATCAACGGAATTCGGCTATTTCTTGCGAATTGTGCCATCACCCTCAACAAGATACTTGAAGCTGGTCAACTGCGCCGCGCCGACCGGCCCGCGGGCGTGCATTTTGCCGGTGGCAATGCCGATCTCGGCGCCCATGCCGAACTCGCCACCATCGGCAAATTGGGTAGATGCATTGCGCATCAGGATGGCGCTATCGACCCTCTCGAAGAAGCGCTCGGCGGCGTGATCGTCTGCGGTCAGGATGCAATCGGTGTGGTTCGATCCGTAGCTGCGAATATGCGCGATGGCTTCGTCAATGTTATCAACTGCCTTCACGGCGATATCCATGTCGAGAAACTCGCGGCCCCAGTCCTTGTCAGTGGCCGGAACGACGCCGGCAAAGCCCTGAACCGCCTCGTCGCCATGCACTGTGACGCCGCTGTCGATCAGCGCGCCGACCGTGGCGCGGCCCAGCGTATCCAGCACATCGGCATGGATCAGCAGACATTCGGCCGCACCGCAGATGCCGGTGCGGCGGGTCTTGGCGTTCAGCACCACATCAAGCGTTTTCTGCGCATCGGCCGCCTTGTCGACATAGATGTGCACGATGCCCTCTAGATGGGCGAAGATTGGCACCCGTGCCTCGCGCTGCACCAGCCCCACCAAGCCCTTGCCGCCGCGCGGCACGATGACGTCGATGAAGTCGGTCATGGTCAGCATCTCGCTGACCGCAGCGCGGTCGCGGATGGGAACACGCTGGATGGATGCCTCGGGCAGACCGGCAGCTTTTAGCCCGGCGACAAGGCAGGCATGGATCGCACCCGAGGAATGAAAGCTTTCCGAGCCGCCGCGCAGGATCACCGCGTTGCCGGCCTTGAGGCACAGAGCGCCGGCATCGGCTGTGACGTTGGGGCGGCTTTCATAGATCACGCCAACGACGCCCAGAGGCGTGCGGACCCGGCGGATATGCAGCCCCGAGGGCCGGTCCCACTCGGCGATCACTTCGCCCACCGGATCGGGCTGGGCCGCAATCGTGCGCAACCCGTCACAGATGCCCTGGATGCGCGCTTCGTCCAGCATCAACCGGTCTAGCATTGCCTCCGAGAGCCCCTTTTCGTGGCCATACCTCATGTCGCGGCCATTCGCGGCGGCAATTTCGGTTCTACGATCCCAGACGACCTCTGCCGCGGCGTTCAGTGCCGCGCTTTTCGCCTCTGCCGAGGCAAAGGCAAGTTCGGCAGCAGCAGACCGGGCCTGGGCGCCCAGCTCGGCCATCACGGCGGGAATATCGGTCTGATCCTTCATCGCTTCCTCTCTTCCAGGCGGCCAGATTGCTTGCAGAGAGATTGCCTGCAGGCCTTCCGCGATAGTCAGGCGCCCTTACGTCACCATGTCATCCCTGTGCACCAGCGCGGCACGTCCCGGATAGCCCAGCACGGCCTCGATCTCACCAGAGCGACGGCCCCTGATCGCCTGCGCCTCCGCGGCGGTATAGCGAGCCAGTCCCTGGCCCAGCGGGCCAGCTGGACCGCATATGGTCACCGGCTCGCCACGCCCGAACTTGCCCGTCACCTCGGTCACACCCGCCGGCAACAGCGATTTGCCCTGCGCCAGCGCAATTGCGGCGCCGGCATCGATCACGATCTCGCCCTTGGGCTTCATCGCCGCAATCCAGCGCTTGCGCGCCGCCTGCGGGTCGCCCTGGGCCGTGAACCAGGTCGAGGGCGCGCCCTGTTCCAGCGCGCTGAGCGGGTGCATCACCGAGCCCTCGGTGACTACCAGGGCGCAGCCCGCGCCGGTGGCGGTCTTGGCGGCCATCAACTTGGTCTTCATGCCGCCCTTGGACAGGCCAGAACCGGCGTCGCCCGCCATCGCCTCGATCTCTGGCGTGACCTTGTCAATAACATCAAAGCGTTCCGCGCCGTCATTCGCCCGCGGATCGGCGGAATAGAACCCATCGACATCCGACAGCAGCACCAGCAGATCGGCGCCCACGGTCACCGCTATCTGGGCTGCCAGCCGGTCATTGTCGCCGAACCGGATCTCATCCGTCGCCACGGTATCGTTTTCATTGACGATGGGCACGGTGCCCAGCCGCAACAGTTGTTCGAGCGTGGCGCGTGAGTTCAGATAGCGTCGCCGGTTGGCGCTGTCTTCCAGCGTCAGCAGAACCTGCGCCGTGGTCAGCCCGTGCGGCGCAAGCGCCTCTTCATAGGCCCGGGCAAGGCGGATCTGACCCACCGCGGCGGCGGCCTGGGATTGCTCCAGCGACAACTCTTCCGCGGGCAGCGCCAGAACTGACCGCCCCAGCGCGATGGACCCTGACGAGACCAGGATCACGTCGCAGCCGCGCGCCTTGGCCCGTGCCACGTCCTGTGCAAGCGCGTGCAGCCAGTCGCTGCGCAACGCGCCGGTGTCGCGGTCAACCAGCAGCGCTGAGCCGATCTTGACGACCAGCCGTTTCGCCGCGCTCAGGGACGCCACGGCTCAGGCTCCTCCCCAGCCGCTTTCAAACGCAGCCGGTCCTCGTCTATCTCGGCCCGGACCGCGCGCAGAACTTCCTGCAACCCCTCTCGGCTGACCCCGGACATCGCCAGCACAGGGCGGCCCGCTGCCTGTTCCAGCGCGGCCTGCTTGTCTGCCCGCTCATCCTCGTCCAGCGCGTCGATCTTGTTCAGCACTGTCACCCGGGGGTTTTCGGTCAGGTGACCGCCATAGGCCTCAAGCTCATCAATGATGGTCCGGTAGTCTGCGGCCACATCCCCGGCCGTGCCGTCAACCAGATGCAGCAGGACCGAGCATCGTTCCACATGGCCCAGAAACCGGTCGCCCAGCCCTTTGCCCTCATGCGCACCGGCAATCAGCCCGGGAATGTCGGCCATGACGAACTCGGCGCCGTCAATGCCGACAATGCCCAGATTGGGGTGCAGCGTGGTGAAGGGATAATCCGCGATCTTCGGGCGGGCGTTGGAACTGGCCGACAGAAAGGTGGATTTGCCGGCGTTGGGCAGCCCCAGCAGGCCGGCATCGGCGATCAGCTTCAACCGCAGCCAGATTGTGCGCTCGACGCCCTCTTGCCCGGGATTGGCCCGCCGTGGCGCCTGGTTGGTGGCAGACTTGAAATGCAGGTTGCCGAAGCCGCCATTACCGCCATGCGCCAGAACCAGCCGTTCGCCCACCTCCGTCAGGTCACCCAGCACGGTCTCTTCGTCCTCATCGAGAATCTCGGTGCCCACCGGCACTCGCAGCACGATATCGGCACCGTCCCTGCCGGTGCGCTGCTTGCCCATGCCGCCCTGACCGTTCTTTGCAAAGAAATGCTGCTGATAGCGGAAATCGATCAGCGTGTTCAGCCCTTCAACCGCTTCGGCCACTACGTCGCCGCCGCCGCCTCCATCACCGCCATCCGGGCCGCCATACTCGATATACTTCTCGCGCCGGAAACTGACCGCCCCGTTTCCGCCGCTGCCAGAGCGTATATAGATCTTGGCGAGATCAAGAAATCTCATGTGCTTGCCTCAAACGCGGTGCGTGTCAGGCGATAGAGGGAATTGGCGGCAGCCTCAACCCGCGCGACGCTCTTGCAGTCGCCGGCGCCTTCGCCGCGAAACCCCAACTTCCCAAGAACCCGGATCGAGGCGGGATTGTCGTCGAAGACACCGGCTTCGATGACGTCCAGATCGGGGAACCGGCTGAACGCGTGGTGCAGAAAGGCCGATGCCGCCTCGGTGGCATAGCCCCGGCCCCAGTGATCACGGCCCAACATGTAGCCCAGGTTCTTCGGTGTGCCCCCCATGCCGATATAGCCCAAAAGTCGCCCGTCCGACGCCCGCCGGATGGCAAGCCCGAAACCATCGGCGCTGTGGCGGGCGCGGGCTGCGATCCAGTCCATGGCCTCGGTCCGGTTCCAGCCCGCCTTTACCGTAGCGGTCATCCGGGCGACCTGCGGCTCCCCCCACTCGGCCTGCACCACCGGCAGATCCGCCTCGGTCAGACGGTCCAGAACAAGTCGTTCAGTGCTCAAGTGCGGGTCCCAAGGTAGAGCCGCCGGTCGGTTTGCCCATTGCCGCGCGGTCAGTTGCATTTGTTGGACATTCACATCACAGCCCCGATAATGGCAAAAGACCGTGGTGTTACCCGCCTCGCGAAACCCAAGTTTAGTCAGTACATTCGCGGATCCGGAGTTATCGGTGATATGGCCCGAGGGCACCGTATCGGCGGAGCGTTCGAAGTGATCGGCGAGCACCGCGCCGGCGGCCTCGGTCATATAGCCGTTTCCCCAGTGGTCGCGAGCCAGCCAATACCCAAGTTCGCCTGCGGGCAGATGCCGCAGCAGGGTAACGACGCCGACGGGCTCGTCAGTTTCGATCACGAAATGGCCGCCCAGCCCGATTGTTCCTGCGATCCACTCTTTGGCATGCGAAGGCCGGTAGGGATGCGGCGGCGAGGTCAGCATGTGCTGCACCTCCGGCTGCGCGATTTCCGCCGCCATCCAGCCCGCATCGGCGGCCCTTGGCGGACGCATCTTCAACCGGTCGGTTTCGATCAGCTTGTTACCGCCATTTGCCAAAAGCTAACCCATCTTCCTTACGTAGGTCCAGGTCGCCACATTGGCGTTGCGGGCGGTCGAGAAAGCCTCGGCATCGCCGAGATAGTCAAAACCGGCATTGGTCAGTACGCGGGCCGATGCGGGGTTGTCCTGAAATACCGAACCGAACAGCGTGCGCGAGGCGTGCGGGTTGGCCGCGACGATGGCCTCGACCGTCTCGGACGCGATGCCGCGGGTCCAAAAGCCGGGCGCCACCCAATATCCGATCTCTGACTGCTCGCGGTCCATCCGTTCCAGCCCGATCACGCCGACCAGGGCCGGCAGCCCCGCGCCGGAACCGTCCATGACCCAGATGTCCTCTGTCCGGTCCTCGGCCAGCGACCGGGCGACAAAATCCTCCGGCGCGCCGGGGGGCAGAGGGTGCGGGATGTTGCGGGTCATCCGTGCCACGGACCTTTCGCCGCCATATAGCTGCAGCAGCCCGGCATCGGCAGGTTCGATCTGGCGCAAGCGCAGCCTTTCGGTCTCGATCACGGTCAATTCGATCTTTCGGTTCAGCATCATGCGCCCCCTCCCAGAAGCAATACAAAAAACACGCTTGCGACGGTCAACGCCGCCAGCGTACACATCAAATAGGTCTCAGCAGGCGTGCCCGCGAGGGTAGCCGCGATCCGGTCTCCGGAGAACGTCCAGATCGGGTGAAAAATCGCCTGAACGGCAAATAACATCGCCGCGATCGTAGCGGTTGCCGCCAATGCCGGAGTGCCGGGATCAACGAAGTTGGTGAACCCCGCGGTGATCAACGCCCAGGCTTTGGGGTTCAGCGGGTGCACGATCAGCCCGGCCAGGAAACCTGGCGTCCGGGCGTCCGGCGCGTTCGGGTTCAGCCGAAGGTTGGCGATCTTCCAGGCAAGCCAGCAGATATAGGCGGCAGAGGCCCATTTCAGGGTATGAAACAGCAAGGGAACCGCCTGGGCCAGCTCCATCAGGCCAAAGCCGATGGGCCAGATGATCAGCTGCTTGCCAAACAGCACGCCCAGCATGAAAGGCAGCGCCGCACGAAATCCGAAGCGCGCGCCGGTCGCAAGCATCGCCATGTTGGCGGGCCCCGGGGTGCCGACCTGACTGGCTGCGAAGATCGCAAAAGAGGTGATAGCAAGGCTCATGTAGCTGCCATCCACATTTCGCGGCTGAGATTCATGTCTACCTGTACAGCCTCCACACCGAGCGATCTCACGAAAACCACACTGTTGCCGGTTTCCCTGAACCCAAGCTTGCTAAGAACCCTTGCCGAGGCGGCATTGCCCTCCAGATACCCGGTGGCGATCTGGGTTGTCCCGGCCTTGCGAAAGATCATGTCGATCATGGCCGTGGCGGCCTCGGTCGCGATCCCACGGCCCCAGAATTCGGGCGCAACCCAATATCCGAAGTGATCCGTATGAATGACCGCGCCAACGACTTCCCCGTTCAGAGTAACAGCGACCAATTCAGGCCAACGGCTGGAGCCGTCTTCGCGAAAAAGCATAAGGTTGGTCGAGGAAAACGGATGTGGAACCTGAGCCAGCCAGCGCGATACTTCGATATCTCCAAGGTAGCGGACAACTGCATCTCCATCGGCCACGTTGAACGGACGCAGGACCAGACGGCTGGTGATGATGTTTTCGGCCATGCGACTGCTCCTTGACCTTTGGTATTTGCAAAACGAAGAAGGGGACCGGCCCGCGCCGATCCCCCCGGAAAATCTCTGAGCCTTCGAGGTTTCGGCTTACTCTGCGGCCTCCACTGCCGGGAGTACCGAAATAAAGGTGCGGCCCTTGAGGCCCTTGTGGAATTTCACATGGCCTTCGGCGGTCGCAAAAATGGTATGATCCCTGCCCATGCCGACACCCTCGCCTGGCCACCACTTGGTGCCGCGCTGGCGCACGATGATGTTGCCGGGGATGGCCGCCTGGCCACCATAGAGTTTCACGCCGAGGCGGCGGCCGGCTGAATCGCGGCCGTTTCGGCTGGAACCACCTGCTTTTTTATGTGCCATCTCTTCGGCTCCTTACTTGACCAGTTCTTTGGCCTGTTCGATCCAGCCTTCACGCTCGATCCGGCCTTTGAACGACAGTTTCTCGTCCATAGCAGCAACGTCCTCTTCGGTCCATGCCGCGATCTGCGCGAAGGTGGCGACACCGTTTTCGAGCAGTTTCTTTTCCAGCGCCGGGCCGACGCCCGAGAGCTTTTTGAGGTCGTCACCACCCTCGGCGGGGGCTTCGGCCTTGGGCGCAGGCTTGGCTTTGGCGGGTTTTTCGGCCTTTGCGGGCTTGGCCTTTTCCGGGGCCGAGGCGGCAACGGCAGCGACCGACACAGAACCTGCACCGATGGCGGCCTTGACGCCCGACTTGTCGGCGCCGTTTTCAAGGATATCGGTCACCCGCAGCAGAGTCAGCTGCTGGCGGTGGCCCTTGGTACGCTTTGACCCGTGCTTGCGGCGGCGCTTGACGAAATGGATGACCTTTTCGCTTTTGATCTGGTCGATCACCTCGGCCTGAACGCCAGCACCATCTACCAGAGGCGTGCCGATGGTTGCGCCCACCATCAGAATATCGTTGAACTGAACGGTTTCGCCGGCATCGGCGGCCAGCTTTTCCACCCGCAGCACATCGCCCGAGGCGACTTTGTACTGCTTGCCGCCGGTCTTGAGGACCGCAAACATAAGCATCTTCCTTTGTCTTCCGCGCTCTGTGGTCCCTCTGACGAGGCGTTTTGGCCGAATGCCACCGCGAACTGCGCGCCCTTGGGCGTGATTTCATTCGAGAGGCGGCTTATCGGCGACAATCACCCCGCCGTCAAGTCCGCAATTGGCAACCGGCAAAGCAGGGCATGCGGGTATGCAAGCTAAAGCTCCTCACCCGCCAGATATTGCGACGCGGCCTGCCCCAGAGCCACACTGACCGCAGCAAACATTTCGTCGAAGCCGGCAAACAGCGCGTGGTTCAGCGCCATCCCCTCGGGCGTGCGGAAAAAGGCGGTATAGGCCGTCAGTTCTTCGTCGCTCAGCGGTTGATAGGCCATGGCAAGATATGAATACAGCCACTCCTCGGTTTCGGTCCGGATCGCCTCTTCCTGGCTCCAGACGTCCGTCAGGATCATTTCTTCGGTCATCTCGCCAAGAAATGCATCGCCGTCGGCCAGGCCGATAAAAAAGGCGTAGTTGGAATTCATCGCGCCGACGACGTTGTATTCGACAAGATCGCCCGCAGCGATGAAATCCTCCAGCAGAGCCAGGCGCGGATCGTCGGCCTTGATCATCCGCTGAAGCGCCTCCTTGCTGGCCTCCTCGACGCCGGCGTCCAGCAGCGCGCGCCGGGCCGAGACCTCGAGCGCAATGACCCGCCTGCCCGGCTCGGACGCGAAATAGGCGATCATCGGGGCCAAGTCCTCGGCCGCGAGTTCCATGTCCATCCGGTTTCGCACGGTGTCATACATCCGGCCAGTGTCGTAAATCTGCGAAACAGATGCCTTCCATTCTGTTCCGCCGCGACCCTCCAGAAGTTCCTTTTGCAGGTCTAGCCCATAGCCCATGCCCTCCTCGCGCATGATCTCGATGGTTTCAGGCAGCCCCAGCGCCCGGACCAGCGTGTTGATCGGCGCCAGACTTTGCCCCGCAGCCACCGCCAGTCCGGCAAAGTAGATCACCGTCGCGGCAAAAATCCGTATCATCGCAGAGCCCTTCCTTGGCAAGGTTCGCTTCTTGCTACGCCTATGACCCGGGCATTCCAAGCCGACAACATACCAAACCCGGCGCTGGAGCGCGAAAAAACACCCAAGCGACCTGTTGCCAGCTTCCATTCGAACCGCCGTCGCCGACCTGGTAGCCCGTGCGCCAACACGGCAGGCGGTAGCCCGTAGCCGGGGCCGCGATGTTCCACCGCGCGCTCACCCATCGGAGTTCCAATCCGCGCTCCCACTGTTTCGGTGTTCATCGGGCCCGCTGTGTTGGCCTTCGCCACCCAAATCGTGTTGTCATCCGTATCGCGCTGAGCTGCAATTCAAACATCCTGACAGTCCGCCAGGTCGAGTTGGCCTTCACGACACCGGTCTGCTGAAAAAGGCTTGCGCATGCCCCGGGCATCGCCTAAATCGCAACTTCAGACCCTTCGCGGAGAGGTGCCGGAGTGGTCGAACGGGGCGGTCTCGAAAACCGTTGAGCCTTCACGGGTTCCCAGGGTTCGAATCCCTGTCTCTCCGCCACAGGCTAACGGTAACTAGTTGATTGCAAACAACTAATAAGACAATCACCAAGGGCGTTCCCACATTTGTTCCCACACCTAACATTTGTTTGACAGCAGCCAAATCGGCTCAATCAGCCCTCCAGCACATCGTCAACTGACTCGCCCGTGATTAACGCCCTCTGTCGTTCGCGGCTGATTTGACCGTAGCTGCGCAAAGTAATCAGAACGTCAGTGTGACCAAGATTCTGTGAGGTGGCCACCAGTTCAGCAACGGTAGTGCAGGTTTTTGCAGCGTGGCGGGCGAGCATGTGTCGGAAGGCGTGCGGGCCAAAGGCGGCTAAGTTTGCAACCTTAAAGGCCTGATTGACGATCTTGCGCGCAGGTTCAGTGCTTTTCCAATGGCGGCGCTCGAAGCCTTCTGCCTTGAATCCAGCGTTCGCGACCGAGGAAAGTGCCGTTGCAGGGAATAGCGGATCGTCCGGGCCGTATAATTCAGCATCGTCCAGATGTTCGATCCATGCAGACAAGGCGACTTCGGCCTCTTCGAAACCCTTTGCAAAAAAGGTGTCGATGCACTTGCCAAATTTCGTCGCCACCTCTCGCGGGTTCTGGGTCACGGATTTCTCAACCAAATCGATATGTCTGATCCGTAGTGAGACAAGCGCAGTTATGCGAATGCCAGTCAGACACAAAAGCGCGAAAATGGCCTTGTCGCGCATCTGGCGGGCCGTCTTGTCAGGCATAAGGGACAGGGCGCGCTTGGCCTGTTTGATGCTTGGTGCCGGGCGCATGGGAGCGGCGCGGGCTTCGGCCTCGTCGCGGAGTGACAGGTTAAAATAGTCGGCATACGCCGGTTTAATTCGGGTGCGAAAACCATCCTGTTGAGACAGCCACAGGGTGAATCCTCGCATGGTTGCCATAATTGCGCGCGTGGTGGACTTGCCCAAAGGCTTGCCAGTAGCGCTCTTGGTTTCTTCTAGATGCGTTCGAAAGTCCATGGGCCATTTGATGTGAAACCGCGCGAAATCTTTGCGCCCGTTCCACACATCGAAACGCTCCAGAATAGCGAGTTCCTTGTCGAGCGACTTATCCGAAAGCCGCCCCGCATGTTTGCGGTGCTCCAGAAAACGCCGCTTGATCCGTTCGTTTTGTTCATTCGGTCGCTCACTCAATTTAGCCTCCTTTTGAGGGTGAAAAACGGGTGCCAGAAGCCAACCAATCGGCTGGGTTGTTACGCGGAAAAACACGGGGGCGTGTGTCCACCATTATAATCGTAGCTTTGCTGCCCTTCTGGCGACTTGGAAAACTCGTGCTCAGTTGCCGAAGAAATGTCTGATATCTGCTTGCCTTCCGCGTCCGAAGTCACTCCGGGTACGTTAAGAATGGTTTGAGCGCGATGGTTTTCCTGTGCTTCGTCAAAGGTCAGCGTGTAGCCGGATTTCTTTTTAAAGTCTGAAAGGTTGGCGATCACGGCCCACGTAGCGTAGTTTTTGGTCGTATCGCCGCTTTTCAATTTGTCGAGCCGTTCGTTCGCCGCGACGTCACTGATAAATCCTTCATCACGGAATTGCTCCGTCATGCGGATCGCGATTTTCGTACGCTCCTCCTTGTTTGTATCTACCCCTACATCTGTATGGTTTGTCTTGTCGTAATTCGCATCATAAGAGTTTATTGCTGCCGCCGCCTTGGCCAGGGCTTGCTGCTCAGGCGTCAGCGTGCTCGGATCCTGCAGCGAAAGCGCCTCGGCCTGTTGATGATTGTATGAGCTGGGGTCGATTTTTACCTGATCATATTCGGCCTGCGCAAAACTTACGTTGAAGTGGTCCGGCTTGTCTGAACAGGT
>JAAELR010000159.1 GCA_024226455.1 Paracoccaceae bacterium | reverse complement strand
TTCGGCCCAAACAATGCGGCTCCATCAACGCCCACATCTGATCGGTGATGACAGAACGGTCCGAAAACATGCCAAACTACTTTTTGAAGCTTGAATCAGAAGTAAAGCGATTTGGGAAACCTGAATTTCAACACGCCCTAGGAAGTCGGGTTATCTCGCACTGAACCTCAGACCTGCGGCACCCCACCGCCCAGCACGGTCAAATACCAGCCGGTATCGATATTGCCGCCGCTCAGGATCACGCAGACCTTTTTGCCGGCCATCGCCTCGCGCTCCTGCATCAGTGCCGCCAGCGGTGCCGCGCCGGCGCCCTCGGCTATGTTGTGGATGCCGCGATAGTAGAGCCTGATCGCCTCGGCGATCTCCTCCTCGCTGACCGAAACGATGCGCTCTGCCCCACGGCCATAGATGTCCAGCGCCTCCTGCACCGGTACCCGCACCGACATGCCATCGGCGAAGGTGGCGCAGGAATTGGTCTCTATCATCCGACCCGCGTCATAGGACAGTTTCGCCGTCTGCGCCTCTGTGGACACCACACCGACGATCTTCGTCTTCAACCCCAGCGCGTCGCGGGCCAGGATGGTGCCGCAGATGCCGCTGCCGCAGCCGATCGGCACGTAGACTGTGTCGAGATCCGGCACCGTGCTGAACAGTTCATAGCCATAGGTCGCCACCCCGCGCACCAGTTCGGGGTGAAATGGCGGCACCACGGCAAGGCCCTCTGTTTGGGCTACCCGCATCGCCTCAACCTTGGCGACGTCGAAGTCCTCGCCGAATTCGATCAGCTGGGCGCCATAAGCGCGCATCGCCGCATTCTTTTCGACCGAGTTGCCGAAGGGCGCATAGATCCTGGTCACAAGTCCGGCGGCAGTCGCCGCCCGCGCCTGGCTTTGCCCGTGATTGCCGCGGGTGGCGGTGCAGACGCCGCGCATTTGCGGCATCGTGCTCTTTACCCAGTCGACAAAGGTGATACCGCCGCGCACCTTGAAGGCGCCGGTGGGGGCGTGGTTTTCATGCTTGACCCAGATCTCGCAGCCCAAATGCTGGCTGAGCTGCGGCCACATGATCTGGGCCGTGGGCTGCATCCGGGTGTAGACCAGCTCGCTCGCAGCCTGCAGTTCGTCTGTTGAAAATCTCATAGCGCCCTCATGCTGCAATTGCGGCCCTTGTATGCCGCCTCTCACCTGATAAGAAGCGCGCGGAACGTTTGGGGACAAGGCGAAAATGCCGATCCTGGTAATGAAATTCGGCGGCACCTCGGTCGCCACGCTGGACCGCATTCGCCGCGCCGCCAAGCGCGTGGGCCGGGAGGTGGCCAATGGTTATGACGTCATCGTTATCGTCAGCGCCATGGCGGGCGAGACCAACAAGCTGGTGGGGCTGGTCGAGGAGACCAGCCAATTCTTCGATGCGCGCGAATACGACGCCGTCGTGTCGAGCGGCGAGAATGTCACCGCCGGGCTGATGGCGCTGACCATGCAGGAAATGGATGTGCCGGCACGCAGCTGGCAAGGCTGGCAAGTGCCGCTGCGCACCACTGATGCCCACGCCGCCGCCCGGATCGAAGAGATCCCGCCGGAGAACATCATGACCAAGTTCGCTGAGGGCATGAGGGTGGCCGTGGTCGCAGGCTTTCAGGGCATCGGGCCGGACGGACGCATCACCACCCTTGGCCGCGGCGGCTCTGACACCACGGCGGTGGCCTTTGCCGCAGCCTTCGGCGCCGAGCGCTGCGATATCTACACCGATGTTGACGGGGTCTACACCACTGACCCGCGGATTTCCGACAAGGCCCGCAAGCTCGACCGTATCGCGTTCGAGGAAATGCTGGAACTCGCCTCGCTGGGCGCCAGGGTGCTGCAGACCCGGTCGGTCGAGTTGGCAATGCGCTACAAGGTGCGGTTGCGGGTCCTGTCGAGTTTCGGCGAGTTTGACGACAATGCGGGCACGTTGGTCTGTGCCGAGGAGGATATCGTGGAAAGCAATGTTGTGGCGGGCGTCGCCTATAGCCGGGACGAAGCCAAGATGACCCTGATTTCGGTCGCCGACCGCCCGGGGATTGCCGCGGCGATCTTCGGGCCGCTGGCCGAGGCTGGCGTCAATGTGGACATGATCGTGCAGAACATCTCGGAAGAGGGCCGCACCGACATGACCTTTTCGTGCCCCACCGACCAGGTGGCGCGCGCTGAAAAGGCGATGGAGCATGCCAAGGCTACGGGAGACATTAATTTTCACGACCTGGTGGCCGACACGGACGTGGCCAAAATATCCATCGTGGGTATCGGCATGCGCAGCCATGCCGGCGTCGCCGCCAAGATGTTCGCCACGCTCCGGGACGAGAACATCAACATCAAGGTCATCACTACGTCAGAAATCAAGGTTTCGGTGCTGGTCGACCGCAAATATCTGGAACTGGCGATACAGTCCCTGCACGACGCATTCGAACTTGAAAAGACCGCCTGATCCGGTCGCAACCCAAATTCTCTAGGAGAACCTGTCTCCGCAAATTCCACGAGTTTCTACCCGGGCAGCCGCAACCTGCCTGGGTCTCGGGTATTCCTCGCCATGCTTCCGCTTAGCGGGCAATTTGGCGAGCGGGCTCGCGCCATGCGAATTTCGCTTCTCTGTAGCGACGCATCTGGTCTAACCTCTGCCTCAAGGGCACCAAAAGGGAGTCGGTCCGAAACCATGGCCGAACGAAGCGAAAGCGACAGCCGCAATCTGCTGGGCCGTTTGCGCGACACGCTGGCCGAAGAAGGCCCGGCTCAGGCCCGGCTGGACCGGATCACCCATCTGATCGCCGACTCGATCCATACCGAGGTTTGCTCAATCTATCTTTTCCGCGACGCAGACACACTGGAGCTTTGCGCCACCGAAGGGCTCAGGCCTGAGGCCGTGCACCAGACCCGGATGCGCGTCGGCGAGGGACTGGTGGGCAAGGTCGCCAAGACCGCCGAGCCGGTGAACACCGAAGACGCGCCCTCGATGCCGGGTTTTCGCTATATGGCCGAAACCGGCGAAGAGATCTATTCCAGCTTCCTCGGTTTGCCAATCCAGCGGCTCGGCGAGACGCTGGGCGTGCTGGTGGTGCAATCCCGCGAAAAACGTACCTTCACGGACGACGAGATCTATGCGCTTGAAGTGGTCGCCATGGTGCTGGCCGAGATGAAAGAGCTTGGCGCCTTTGTCGGCGAGGGCGCCGCACTGGCCGCACCGCACCAGCGGTCCGAGATGTTCCATGGCACCGTGGGTCAGGAGGGCACGGCAGAAGGCCATGTCTGGCTGCACGAACCGCGCGTGGTGGTGACCAATCTGGTGGCCGACGACCCCGAGGCAGAGCTGGAACGGCTGGATCAGGCGGTCGAACGGCTGCGGGTCGGCGTCGACGAGATGCTGCAAAGCGTGAGCACCGCCGACAAGGACCAGCGCGACGTGCTGGAAGCTTACCGCATGTTCGCCAATTCCCGTGGTTGGATGAAGCGCATGCAAGAGGACATAACGCGGGGCCTTTCTGCCGAGGCGGCGGTCGAGAAAGAGCAATCCACCGCCCGCGCCCGGATGCAGGTGGTGGCCGACGCCTATCTGCGCGAACGGTTGCACGATCTCGACGATCTGTCGAACCGGCTGTTGCGCATCCTGACCGGGCAGGGCAAGCACACCGGTGCCGAAATGCCGGCCAGCCCGATCCTGATCGCACGAAACATCGGCCCCGCCGAGTTGCTCGACTATGGCCGGTCTCTGCGCGGCATCGTGCTGGAAGAGGGGTCTGTCGGCAGCCACGCGGTCATCATCGCGCGGGCCTTGGCGATCCCGCTGCTGGTGCATGCAGAGCGGATCACTACCGAGGCGCTGAATGGCGACCATGTCATGGTCGATGGCGAAAACGGCATCGTGCATCTGCGCCCGGACGAGTCCGTCGTCACGGCGTTTCGTGACAAGATGGCAATGCAAGCCGAGGCGCAGAAACGCTATGTCACGCTGCGTGACAAGCCGGCCGAGACCAGGGACGGCATCCGCATCGCGTTGCATATGAATGCCGGACTGATGGCCGACCTGCCGTCGCTGGACAGTTCCGGCGCAGAGGGCGTCGGGCTGTTTCGCACCGAACTGCAGTTCCTGGTGCGTGACAAGATGCCCCGCCGCGGCGAACTGGTGCAGATCTACGATCAGGTGATGGACGCAGCGCATGGCATGACGGTGCAGTTCCGCACGCTCGATATCGGGTCCGACAAGGTGCTGCCCTACATGAACCCCACCGACGAGCCGAACCCGGCGCTGGGCTGGCGGGCGATCCGGGTCGGGCTCGACAAGCCCGGCGTCATGCGCATGCAGTTGCAGGCGCTGATCCGTGCCGCCAACGGACGGCCGCTGACCATCATGTTCCCCTTTGTCGCCCAGTTTGACGAGTTCCGCGCCGCCCGGGACCACGTCTTTCGCGAGTTGGAGCGAGAGGCTTCGCTGGGCCATGTGCTGCCCGAAAATATCGAGGTCGGCGCCATGCTGGAAACTCCCAGCCTGGCCTTCGCGCCGCGGCAATTCTTCGAGATGGCCGACTTCATCTCGATCGGTGGCAATGACCTGAAGCAGTTCTTTTTCGCGGCCGACCGCGAGAATGAGCGTGTGAGGCGACGCTATGACACCTTGAATGTCAGCTTTCTGAGCTTCATCGAGCAGATCGTGGAACGTTGCCGCGACGTGGGCACCAGGCTCAGCTTTTGCGGCGAGGATGCCGGGCGTCCGGTCGAGGCGATGTGTTTCGCGGCGATGGGGGTGCGCACCCTGTCGATGCGGCCGGCCTCTATTGGCCCGGTCAAGCACTTGCTGCGCCGGGTCGACCTTGCCGAGGCCAGGGCGGTTATCAACCAAGCCCGCGCCGGAGGCAGCATGTCAGTGCGCCCCGCGATACGCGGTTGGTTGACAGGCTTGCGCAGTTGACCGGCTTTTTTGCCGCCGGTGAAAAGGGGCCATGAACTTCTTTACGAGTTGCCATCCGTTACTGTGACCGGGTGCCTTCTGTGGGTGCATATGTCTGAGCATTCAGGATCTTGCGCAGCAAGGCGCCGAATGCGTCGCTCTCGCTCTGCTCCAGGCCGGATGTCAGTTCGGCGTTCACCTCGGCGACTATAGCGTGCAGTCGCGGCGCTATGGCCTTGCCCGCCGCGGTGGCTTGGATACTGTGCGCCCTGCGCGAGGTGGCATGCGCCCGGCGCTCGACAAACCCTTGTTCTTGCAACGCATCCAGCGCCCGGCTGATGGCGTAGGCCGGCATGCCGAACCGTTTGCCGATCTCGGTTTGCGTCATCGGACCGCGCTCCAGCACGATCATCATCACCGCGAAAGTCGGCAGGCTCAGGTCGAGCCCCGCCAGCCGCTCGTTCATCCGGCTATCCAGATGGCGCGCAATACGCTGGATCATCCAGCCAAGGCTGGATTCGCGGGTTCCTCGGGTGTGGTCGCTGATGCTCATGTTCTCCGGTCCTGGCTCGATTTTCCGTTTTACAACACTTGCGCATGCAACTATAGCAAATGCATAAGCAGAATCAAACAGTCAACCCCGGAGGCTCCGAAATGGCCAGCTATCACCCACTTCTTGTCGTGCTTCACTGGCTATTGGCCGTGCTGATCGTTGGCGGCTTGATAATGGCCGGCAACGTATTGGCCGAAACGCCGAACAGCGATCCGTCCAAGCTCATTGCCCTGAAAATGCACATGACCATGGGTATTGTCATCCTGGTCTTGATGTTGATCCGGCTGGCCTTGCGGCTTGTTACAGCCAAGCCGCCCAAGGCGGATACCGGCAATGCCGCGCTGAACACCGGCTCGGTGCTGGCCCACTGGGGGCTCTACCTGCTGGTAATAGTGATGTGCGCATCCGGGTTGGCGCTGGCCAACATGGCCGGACTGCCGGCAATCGTTTTCGGTGGCTCGGGAGAGGCGTTGCCAACCGATTTCTCTGCGTTCGGGCCTCGTGCCGCGCATGGCATCCTGGCCAAGTTGCTCGGCCTGTTGATTCTCGCCCACGTGGCGGGTTTCCTGTACCATCAGTTCCTGCGCAAGGATGGCCTTTTCGGGCGGATGTGGTTCGGCAACCGGCAGGGGTAGAAGGAAATGCGTGGCCTGATCGGGTTCATCAACGAGATCGCCGGCATCCTTTATGTTGGGGGCATCGCCAGCCACATCGTCATCGGCGCGGTGGTCGGTACGCCCAACCCCGACACCGCCGCATTCGTCTATACCTACAAGGAACTCAGCGCCTATTTCCTGATCCTGCCCGGTCTGGCACTGAAGATCGCCTGCGATATGGCGCTGTGGTTCGGGTATAATGTTCGGGCCAACTGGATGAGGATCAAGCTGGCGCTGATCGCCTTCCTGGCGCTCAACGCTTTCGCCTTCCTTGTCCCGATGATGCCCGAATTGCGCACATTGGCCGAGGCCGCAAAGACCGACCCCGCCGCCTGGGACGCGTTTCACGCGCTTGAAAGCCGCGAGGCGCTGATCGGTATGTCGAACGCGCTGCCGCTGGCGTTGGAACTGATCCTGGGGGCCTTCAAGCCGCGCCTGTTGCGGGAAAGGCGCCAGCCGACCTAGCCGCGCGCCAGCCTCTGACGCACCATGCCGACCAATTCGGCATGGTCGCGGTCGGCCTCAATCGCCAGCCGCCGCAACCCGAAATGCACCTGCGCCATCTCGCGGTAATAACTGGAATAGGCATAGTTGGTCGCCGCTCCGGCCACCGCGCCCAGCACCGGCACGGTCTGGGCGGCCAGCTTCTGCCCCAGCACCACCGCCAGGCGCGGCGCAACGCGGGCGATCAGCGCCTGCATCGCTGCACCGGTCACGAGTACCCGGGTCGACAGGAACGCCAGGTCAGCGCCGTTGTCATGCTCCAGCGGGCCGGCGGCGGCGAAGACCTGGATACAGTCGAACTGCACCCCCGGCTCTGACGGGTCGAAACCATGTTGCACTGCCACACCCTGGATGCCATGCAGCAGCACCGTCGTGGTCACCGGCAGCTCGGCCAGCGCGCTCGGCAGCCCGCCGAACCCGCCCGCGGCGCCCAGCGCGGTGCTCATGACCGTGGTCAGCCAGCCGGGGCTGTCGCCGATCACGCCGCGCGAGCCTTCGGCGGCACGCATGGCGATCTTCAGCGCTTGCTCGGTGCCCTGCCCAAGGTTGTCGCGCAGCCCTTCGGGCAGACGGTCAAGCAGCCCGT
Source organism: Paracoccaceae bacterium (assembly GCA_024226455.1). Taxonomy (GTDB): domain Bacteria; phylum Pseudomonadota; class Alphaproteobacteria; order Rhodobacterales; family Rhodobacteraceae; genus JAAELR01. The sequence continues at coordinate 9,286 of JAAELR010000159.1, read as the reverse complement.
CAGCCTGCCCACCGGCCATGTTGAGGATCTGGATAACTGCGCTTCCGGCCTTGTCATAGCGCTGCGCCAGCTCTCCCAGCCGGTCGGTAACCAGTTGATCGTCAATGGCCTTGTCGAGAAGTTCCATGATGCCCCGCCAATTGTTATGCCTATTAACATCGGCGCGCTGGCGGTGGATTTCAAGCGTTGCGCGTGACTTTGCCGATGATCCCGTCCCATGTGTCCGGGGCCAGTTCCAGCCCCAGAATCCGCTCGGGATTGGTCGGCGGCGGCATTTCGACCCTGTCGAGGCGCGAGAACCCGAACCGCCCGTAATAGGGTGCGTCGCCGACCAGCAGCACCCGTTGCCAGCCCAGATTGCGGGCGCGCGACAAGCTGTCGGTCATCATCAGCCCGCCCAGCCCCTCGCCCTGCCGCGTCGGGTGAACCGCAATCGGACCCAGCAGCAACGCCCGCGCCCCACCCGCCAGAACCGGCCAGAACCGGATCGCGGCGGCAAGGATCGCGTCCGGATCGCGGGCCACCAGGCTCAGCCCGGCAACCGGATCGATCCCGTCGCGCAGCCGGTAGGACGACAGCGCCTCGCGCCCCGGCGCGAAGCACAAGTCATATAGCGCCTCGACCTCCCACCAGTCGTCGGGCTGTTCTGTGGCGAGGGTATACACGTAGTTATGCCCATGATTTTCCGCTGGAAACCCGCCTAGCACGGGGGCCGGAGCCGTTCCAACCAAATTGCACTCACACGCGAGCCGGTATGCGTTCTCCGGTGCAAACGCGGCCTCGGGATCGTGAATGAATTCCTGCTACCGGATTGACTGGAAAGTCTATAGGTCCGGTACAACACGACCTTGGGAAAACGACCATGTTCTACCGCCCCGAAGACGGCCATGGCCTGCCGCACAATCCGTTCAACGCCGTCATAACGCCACGGCCCATCGGCTGGATATCCAGCCGGGACGGGCAGGGCCGTGACAACCTCGCGCCCTACAGCTTCTTCAATGGCGTTGCCTATGAGCCGCCGCAGGTAATGTTCGCCTCGACCGGCAGCAAGCCCGACCAGCCCGATAGCAAGGACAGTGTGGCCAATATCCGCGCCACTGGCGGGTTCTGCGTCAACGTTGTCGCCTACGACATGGTTGAGGCGATGAATGTCAGTTCCGGCGCGTTGCCGGCAGAGGAAGACGAGTTCGAACGGGCCGCTCTGGACAAAGCAGAGTGCGAGACCATCGCCTGCGCCCGAGTTGCCGGCGCGCCGGCGGCACTGGAATGCCGCCTGACCCGGATCGTCGATCTGCCTGGCGCGGCCAACCGGGCTGTGTTCGGCGAGGTCACCGGCATCCATCTGCGCGACGACTGCCTGACGGACGGGCGCTTCGACGTGCTGAAGTTCAACCCTCTGGCCCGGCTGGGCTACCGCGACTATGCTGTGGTGCGCGAGTTGTTCAGTCTGAACAGGCCTGAGGACAACGTCGAATAAGACGGCACAGACTCCGTGGCCTGACAGTTTTACGTTTGATAACAGCCGATTACCGGATTAACGGGCGATGCTGCACCTTGCGTTCGAACTCACCCACATCCGTGGCTGCCGCTCTGTACGATCCCGGAGGAACGTCAAAAAGCCCTAGTTCTCGTCCTGGTTCAGCTTATCGCAACAGACTGCCTGCCAGAGATCCGGTCGCCGCTCTTTCGTGAGCTCTTTGCTTTGTTCACGGCGCCATTCGGCGATCTTGCCGTGGTGGCCCGACATCAGCACGGTCGGGATCGCGTGCCCGCGCCACTCGGCGGGGCGGGTGTATTGCGGGTGCTCCAGCAGGCCAGAGGCAAAGCTTTCCTCCTGCGCGCTGGCCTCGTTGCCCAGCACGCCGGGCAACAGCCGAACCGTGGCGTCGATCAGCGCCTGGGCAGCAATCTCTCCGCCGGTCATGACGAAATCGCCCATGGACACCTCTTCGATGCCGTAGTGGTCGATGACGCGCTGGTCGAGGCCCTCGAAGCGGCCGCAGATCAGGGTCAGGCCGCGGGCCCAGCCAAAGCGCTGCGCCATGGCCTGGTCGAAGGGGCGCCCCCGGGGCGACAGGTAGATCAGGGGCCAGTCGGCGCGGTCCTCGGGCGTGCCTTGCGCGGCGCGGTCGATGGCGGCACCCATCACATCCGCCCGCAGCACCATGCCGGCGCCGCCGCCCGCTGGCGTGTCGTCGACATTGCGATGCTTGCCGATCCCGAAGGGGCGCAGGTCGACGGTATCGAGTTGCCACAGCCCCTCGTCCAGCGCCTTACCGGTCAGCGAAGCCCCAAGCACACCGGGAAAAACTTGCGGGAATAGCGTGATGATGCGCGCGGTCCAGGCCCGGGCCAGTGCGGGGCGATCCTCGATCAGCTCTCGCGGTTTCGCGGTGGCACCGATCAACAGGCGACCGTGGGATTTGCCTTTTTCGGTCATCTCAATGCTCCCTTGCCTGGCTTTCCTCGCGCCAGAGGCGCTCTTTTTCCTGCCGCAGCGCCTTGCCCTTCGGGCGGCTGCGGTTCATCCGCAGGAACCGGTCGCGCAAGGCGGCGGATGGTCCTGTGTGGTGGTCGTCGGGCGGCGCGAACCCGGCGCGCTCGGCTTGTGACACGCCCAGCAGATCCAGCAACAGCCGCCCCGGCCCCAGCGGGACGCCGGCGACATCCTCCAGTGTGGCGGTATGCACCGTCACCGGGGCCACGGCGGTGGCGATCTCGGCGGCAAGGTCGAGATCGGCAGGGAAATGCGCGGTGAAGCTGGCCAGATCCTCGGTCAGTCGCTTGGTACGCAGCTGGTGGCCCCAGACGCTGCGCAGGAACCCATCGCGGGCGCGGGTGGTGTAGAGCAATTCGACCTGCGCGTTGGCGCCGAAACGGCGGTGGCAACCAGCGACGATCTCGCGCGCCAGCGGTACCGCCATCGGCGCATAGCGGGTGACCGGGCGGCCAAGCCGGGTGGCGCCCGGTATGGCGCCGGCAAAGCTCTCTCGGCTGATCAGGATCACCGGCGCGTCGGGCAGCGTGGCGAGGAACCGGCGCAGGGCGCGGCGAAAGAGCCAGCGCCGCCAGATCACGGGCCGCTCGCCATAGATCCGCCCCAGCCGCCGCGCCTCGCCCAACTGGTGGCCCATATAGATGCTGGCATGGGGCTTCAACCGGGCCCGGTTGGCGGATAGAAAGGACTGCAGGTTGGTGGTTCCGGTTTTGTGGAACCCGGCATGGACGATGATGCGGGTCATGGCCCGGCCCTGGTGCCGACGATGAGAGGCGACGGGTCCGGCGTCTCGAGGGCCTCGATCAGGCCGCCGCTGATCTCTGCATCGGTCAGCCAGCGTTTGCCGTCCCGGGCTGCGGGATCGGGATCGGGATGCCAGCCCAGGATCACCGATTGCCGCCAGAGCCCCGGGCGCGGGTCGGGTTCGCGGCTGGCATGCACCTTCGGATCGGCCGACAGGGCGCCGTGGACGCGGATCACCCGGGCGTACGGCGCCAGCTGGTCTTCGGCGGCGCGCGCCAGCCAGACTGCATCGTCGTGCAACCAGATCACGCCCATTGCAAAGCCCGGGGACAGCGCCGCAAGTACGGCCTGAGCACTGTCCCGGTCGTACCAGTCCAGCGCCAGCGGAGCCGCGCCGATCTCTTGCGCCAGTGCCTCTGGGCGGCGCGCTGCCAGGGTGACAGCCCATCCTTGCGCCGCCAGCCATCGGCTCGCCCCGGCCAGCATGCCGGTGCCGTCGACCACCAGCGCGCGTTGTCCGGCGTCACCCGGCATCGCCGTCATCCGGCCAAAGGCCATCGGGCGGGTCGGCGACGATCCGGCCGGCGGCAATGTCGACGGTTGGAACCGCCTGAAGCGTGAAGGGCAGCAGCACCGTGTCGGACATCCCCGGCACCGCGATTTCAAGCAGGTCGGTAGCGCCGTGGTTCAGCACCGTCCTGACCTGGCCCAGTTCCGCGCCGCCGGTGTCGAGCACCGTCAGCCCGATCAGGTCGGCATGGTAGTATTCGTCAGTGGGCAGGTCGGGCAGGGCGGAGCGGTCGGCAAAGAGCCGCCGCCCGCGCAGGGCGTCGGCCTCCTCCTTGCCGGTCACACCGCTTAGCTGGACGGCAAAGCCGCCCTTGACCGCGCGCGTTATCTCAAGGTTGAAGCTTTGCGCCCCGTCCTCGGTGCAAAGCGGGCCATAATCGGCGATCGCCGAGGGTTCGGCGCAGAAGCTTTTCAGCCGCACCTCGCCCTTGACGCCGAAGGCGCCGGCGATGGCGCCGACGCAGACCCTGTCATGCATGTCCTGACCCATGGCCGGGATGGGCGGCAGATTACTCTGCCGCCTTGTCCTCGTCAGCCGTGGCCGACTTGGCGGCCTTGGTCTCGGCCAGTTCCACCGCCTTCTTGCCCGGCAGCGCCTTCTTGAGATTGCTGCGAGTCTTTTTTTCCAGGACGCCGGCGGCTTCCAGCATTCGGGCGATCCGGTCGGTGGGCTGGGCGCCGTGGCCGAGCCAGTACTGGATGCGCTCCATGTCCATCTTGACGCGGTCTTCGCTGTCTTTCGGCAAAAGCGGGTTGTAGGTGCCGAGCTTTTCGATGAAGCGGCCGTCGCGGGGCATGCGGCTGTCGGCGGCCACGATCGCGTAATGCGGGCGTTTCTTGGAGCCGCCGCGGGCCAGTCTGATTTTCATTGCCATGGGTTCATTCTCCTTTGGATGGCGTGCACCTGGGGTGGGTGTCTGGTGGGGTGCGATGGGGTGAAACCCATCTTATGATTGCTGTTTGCGGTGGTGCTGAATGACTTCAGCAATGATGAAGTTGAGGAAATTCCTGGCGAATTCCGGGTCAAGCGCGGCCTCTTTGGCAAGCCGTTCGAGCCGCTCGATCTGTTGGGCCTCACGCGCGGGATCGCTGGGCGGCAGGGCGTGTTCGGCCTTCAGCCTGCCCACCGCTTGAGTGTGCTTGAACCGCTCGCCCAGGGTGTAGACCAGGATCGCGTCCAGCCGGTCTATGCTGGCGCGGTGGTCCTTGAGCAGGTCTGCGGCGCGGGTGGCAGGGTCGGTCATCGGGGCCTCGGGGGCTGTCGGCAAAGGGTCGGAAAAACGTCGGAAAGGCGTCGGACATGCTTCATTGCAGGATCTCCGGCGCGGGATGGCGCCAGATGCCCATGGGGCCAAAGCGTTCATGGATGAAATCGCCGCCGCGGGCTGCGCCCATGCGGGTTGCAAGCGCCACCGAGCGAGAGTTGGCGGGGTTGATCATGCTGATCGCGGTGGTCCAGCCGAGTGCGCCATAGGCATGCGAACGGGCCGCCAGCGCGGCCTCGAGAGCAATGCCGCGGCCTTCGGCGGCAGCGGTCGTGGCCCAGCCGATCTCTGGCTCGGGCCAGCCTTGGGGGCACCACAGACCAACCATGCCGCAAAACGCCCCGGAGGCTTTTTGCTCCACCGCCCAGCGGCCAAAGCCTTTGAGCGCCCAGTGACCCAGCTCTGCCGCCAGCCCGCGCCAGGCCTGTTCGGCGCTGACCGGCCCGCCGACCATGGTCGAGCGTTCACCGGCGTAAAACGCGGCCCAGGCAGGGAAATCGGCCTCGGTCGGCGCTCGCAGGGTCAGACGCTTGGTGGTCAGCACGGGGATGGCGGTCATGCGTAGGCCCCCATGCCGCCATCGGCGTCGTCGGGGGCAGGGTGGCGGTAGACCAGTTCGGTGCCGTGGGTGACGTTCTTGAAACTGCGCTCGTAGGTGGCGCCCATGCGTTCGGCCAGGGCGATGGAACGGGTGTTGCCGGGAATGATGTTGCTGCTGAGCGTCTTGAGGCCGAAATGGGCGTAAGCATGGGCGCGCGCGGCGGTTGCCGCCTCGAAAGCGATGCCGCGGCCTTCGGTGCCGGCAAAAAGCACCCAGCCCAGTTCCGGCTCGGGCCAGCCTTCGGGACCCCAGATGCCGGTGATCCCGGAGGGTTGGCCGTTGGCCTTTTCGACGATGGTCCAAAAACCGAACCCGTGCAGCACCCAATGACCGATGGAAGAGGCGAACCAGCGCCAGGCCTGGTTTCGGGTCTGCGGGCCGCCGAAGCCCCAAGAGCGGCCCTCGTCGGCGAAAAACTCGGCGATGGGTTCGAAGTCGCCCGGCTCTGGCCCGCGCAGGACCAGATGTTCGGCTTCCACCGTTGGGATGTTCAGCGGCATCATTGCTGGGTCTCCGGTGCCGGGTGGCGGTAGACCAATACCTCGACGGCGTCGGCCTCGGTTTCAAGGCTTTCGGCGGTTTCGTCGTGCCAGGCGCCCAGGCGTTCGGCCAGCGCGATCGAGCGGGCGTTGGGCGCGTCGATATAGCTGACGGCAGTGGCCCAGCCAAGGACGTCGAAGGCCCAGGCACGGGCAGCACTGGCGGCCTCGAAAGCGTATCCTTTGCCTTCGGCTTCCCGGTGCCAGACTGCCCAGCCGATTTCCTTTTCGGGCCAGTCCTCGGGGTTCCAGGGTCCGGCCACGCCCAGAGGCGTGTCATCGCCCAGCCGTGAGAAAACGAAGGTGCCGTATCCGCGCATCACCCAATGGCCGATGGCGTGGCCGAAAGAGCGCCAAGCCTTGCCGGAAGTGTAGGGGCCGCCCATATACTGTGCCCGTTCCGATTGCGCGAAGGTGGACCAGTACGGCCAATCTGCCGCGCGTGGTGCGCGCAGCGTCAAGCGTTGGGTTTGCAGGACCGGGGTGTCGATCAGGCGCGGGGTCATTGCCGGGCCTCCACTGGGGCGTGGCGGTAGACCAGAACCGGTCTGGTAAATTCTGCCGCCGCCGCGTCATCGACGCATGCACCCAGCCGTTCGGCCAGCCGGATCGAGCGCGTGTTGGGCGGGTCGATATAGCTGACCAGCGAGGCCAGCCGCATCACGCCGAACCCGTGGTCGCGGGCCGTGCGGGCAGACATGACGATCTCGCCGTAGGTGGCGAAATCGGAGATCCTTGGCGGGTGCCGCATGCAGCGCGGGGTTTGCAGCCGCGGCAGGAGCGCGCGCAGACCGGCGGCGACAGCCGCGGTGGCGCCGGTGGGCGGGGTCTCGTGGGGATATGCTGCGGTTTCCCTCATCGTGGCGTAACCAAAAGGGCGCGCTGCCGCGCGGCTTTCATGCGGCAAGGGGCTTGTGATCGGCCCACCCGGAGGCCGCACCCGGCGGCGGTGCGGGGATTTGGGATTATTTGCCAGGATGAAGGAGCCATGGGTCACTTCTTTTTGCCGAAACCCGAGAGACCGGGGGGCAGTTGCATGCCACCGCCGAGGCCGGGCAGGCCGCCGCCCATACCGCCGGGCATCTTGCCGCCCAGCGCCTTGGCTGCCTGTTCCATCGCCGCCGGGTCGTTCATGTCGGGCATGCCGCCATCTTTGCCGAACATGCCTTTCATGGCCTGTTTCAGCATGCCGCCTTTGCCCATCCTGCCCATCTTCTTCATCATGTCGCCCATCTGGCGTTGCATCTTCAGCAGCCGGTTCAGCTCGCTGACCTCAAGCCCCGCGCCTTTGGCGATGCGTCTTTTGCGGCTGGCCTGCAAAAGCTGCGGATTGGCGCGTTCGCGCTTGGTCATCGACTGGATAAGCGCGATCTGGCGGCGGATGACACGGTCATCCATGCCCGCCTCGTTCATCTGTTTTTGAGCTTTCTTCATACCCGGCATCATTCCCATGATGCCCTCCATGCCGCCCATCTTCATCATCTGTTCCAGCTGCATCTTCAGGTCGTTCATGTTGAACTGACCCTTCTGGAAGCGCCTCATCATGCGCTCGGCCTGCTCGGCCTCGATGGTGGCTTGCGCCTTTTCCACCAGACTGACGATGTCGCCCATGCCCAGGATGCGCCCGGCGATGCGTTCGGGGTGGAACTCTTCGATGGCGTCCATCTTTTCGCCCAAGCCGACATATTTGATCGGCTTGCCGGTCACCGCGCGCATGGAAAGCGCGGCACCGCCGCGCCCGTCGCCGTCCATCCGGGTCAGCACGACGCCGGTGACCCCGATGTCGCGGTCGAAGTTTTCCGCCACGTTGACCGCGTCCTGTCCGGTCAGGCCGTCGACCACCAGCAGGGTCTCGCGCGGGTTGGTGATGTCGCGGACTTCGGCGGCCTGTTGGATCAGTTCGGCGTCGATATGCAGCCGACCCGCAGTGTCGAGCATGTAGACGTCATAGCCGCCCATCGCCGCCTGTTGCCTGGCGCGTTTGGCGATGTCCTGGACCGACTGGCCCTTGACGATGGGCAGGGTGTCGACGCCGATCTGGGTGCCCAGGATGGCCAGTTGTTCCATCGCGGCGGGGCGGTTGGTGTCGAGCGAGGCCATCAGCACGCGCTTGCCGTTGACCTCTTTGAGACGCTTGGCCAGCTTGGCGGTGGTCGTTGTCTTGCCAGAGCCCTGCAGGCCGACCATCAGGATCGGCGCGGGCGGGTTGTCGATCTTGAGCGCACCGGGGTCGTCGCTGCCACCCGACAGCGTGCCGATCAGCGCGTCATGAACGATCTTGACGACCTGCTGGCCCGGGGTGACCGATTTGGTGACCGCCTGGCCGGTGGCCTTTTCCTGCACCGCATTGACGAAGTCGCGCGCCACCGGCAGCGAGACGTCGGCCTCGAGAAGCGCCACGCGGACCTCGCGCAGGGCGGTCTTGACGTCGTCTTCGCTGAGCGCGCCCTGTTTGGTCAGCCGCTCGAAGACACCGGAGAGGCGTTCGCTTAGATTCTCAAACATCGCATCCGGCCCTTTTCGCCCTATTCCCTCTGGCCCCCGATAAAAGGGCCGCTAAAACCAAATACGCCCCCACGGGCGTAACACGCTGGTGAGGGGCGATCCCGGAACGGGCCCGGGACCGGAAGGCTGATGCTTCCGGACTTGCGCCAGCATCTAGGGCAGGGTGCCCGGCCTGTCAAGCCGGGCATCACGCAGCGAGCGGCAGGATGTCGACCGCGTGCTCTGCCTCGGCAAGCGTGGCCTGGGGGTTGGTTGCCCGACCGGCGGCGCTGACAAAGCTGACATCGCAAGCCCGATGAAGCCCGGAACGTGGCGCAGATATCCGGCTCATGAGTTCGGCGTGAAGACCTCGATACCGGACTTCGTTCGACCCGCAGAGCGACCGCCGCAATCACGCCATGTCGTTTCGCCGATGCCAGAAACGCCTGCAGTTGCCGGTGTCGATATGATGGGTAGACACTCGAAGACCGCAAAAGGCATCGCTGGCGGCGAGACAGGTGCGCCCGCAAACCGGCGAAACGATGCCACAAGCAGCTGGGCGACCCGTTTGGTCGTTTATTATGGC
>JAAELR010000158.1 GCA_024226455.1 Paracoccaceae bacterium | reverse complement strand
TTCGGCCCAAACAATGCGGCTCCATCAACGCCCACATCTGATCGGTGATGACAGAACGGTCCGAAAACATGCCAAACTACTTTTTGAAGCTTGAATCAGAAGTAAAGCGATTTGGGAAACCTGAATTTCAACACGCCCTAGTCACGGGCCGCCAGTATAAACGCCGCCGACGCATCGAATTCCTCGACCTCATGAACCGTATCGTCAAGGACAACAAAGGCCGAGAAATCCACGTCATTTTGGACAATCTGAACACCCACAAACCCAAGTGTGACCGCTGGCTGGCCCGGCACAAGAATGTGCATTTCCACCTCACCCCGACCAGCGCATCCATCCTGGCTCAACCAGATAGAAATCTGGTTCTCCATACTGGCGGGAAAGGCATTGCAGGGGGCTTTATTCCATTCTCTAGACGCACTCAATGACCATATCGACGACTTCATAGAAAGCTACAAAAAGACTGCCCGCCCTTTCGCTTGGTCAAAATCAGAAGTCCACCAGAAACGCCTCAAACCACGGTTCTCGGGTCAGTGATTCTGGGTTCTAGGTCACATTCCCGCGCAGCGGCGAAAGAAGGCGGCTGTGTCCGCGGCGGCAAGTGCCTTGTCGACGGTGCCTTCTTCGAACGAGGCAAGTGCCGCGTTTGCATCCGAAGGCGCTATGAAGATGTTGCGGCCACGTTCGAACAATTCTTCCAGCCGGGGCTGGGTGTATTCGGGGTGGAACTGCACCGAGGCGGCGGGGAAGTCGTATTCCAGCCCGCCCACCGGGCAATAGTCGGCGCGTGCGGTTACCGTCGCGCCGGGCGGGATGCGTGTGACCTGGTCCTGGTGCCAGACATGGGCGGAGTGCCGGTCGGTGCCGATGTCGAACTCTCGTTGGCCGACTATAACGCCAAGGTCGGCCTTTTCGGCCCGGCCGCCGAAGGTATCGGCCATGACCTGATGGCCAAAACAGATACCGAAGACCGGTTTGGCGGCGTCTCTGGTAGCATTCAGCAACCCGCGTAGCGGCGTCATCCAGTCCACCTCGTCATAGGCGCCGTATTCCGATCCGCTGAGGATCAGCCCGTCGAAGCTGTCGAGCCCGGGCACGGCGGCGCCGTGGGCGATGTCGACATGTGCGAAACGCGCTTCGGGCAGTTCTGGGCAGAGCCAATCCGCGATTTCAAAGCTGACCCGCGGCACCCCGTCGAGCAGCGGCGAGGGCTGCGCGGTGAAATCGAGAATGGCGATCTGCATCGGGGTCTCCGCCGTTATTTGTCCCTGTGCCCCGCCACCGGAGGACGGGCGGGCAAGGTATGATCGGTTTCGGCAGGTCTTTCCAGAGGCTGGTGCCTCAGATGCGGTTGCGGGCCTTGCTCGGGTCGCCACGCGGGCCGATGGCGGCGTCGAGCCACGGGTCGGCCAGCGGCGACAGGTTTTCGTGCAGGGCCAGAACAAGGCTGCGGCAATCCTCGCCGCGCCAGCCCGCGGGCATCAGATCGACAGGCAGGTCGGGGTGACGCAGCAGCAGGCGACGCCAGCGGTGTATCAGCAGGGTGCGCAGGGCGACGGCATCGAGCGAGTCGATGCCCTCGCGGATCAGGTCGTCCGAGGCGCTGTCGAGCAGGGCGAAGAGCCGGTCGTAGTCGGCTTGCAGCGCGTCCGGCGCCAGGGCCTGGCGGGCCCAGCGCGGTGGGCAGGCGAGGTCACCCTCGACGACCATCGCGTCGGCGGGCGGCGGTCCGGCACCATCGGGGCCGAGATAGAGCGCCGATGTCAGGCGCAGGAACCCGGCGTCGCGCAGCTTGCGGCCAAGTTCGGCGCGGGCGGCTTCGGCTAGCGGTGGCAGGGCCGCCAGCCGCCAGGGCCCGTGCAGCGCGGGCGCGTCGGCATAGATCCGGCGCGAGGCGGGCAGGAACTCGGCGCGTCCGGACCCGGACAGCGCGTAAAAGCTGTTGCGTCCGGTTTTCTGCCGCGTGACCCAGCTGTCCTTGGCCAGACGATAGAGCGCCACCCGCAGCGCCTCTGGCTTGATCGACAGGCGTTCGGTGATCGCGGCCAGTGCGGAGGTGGGCACCGTGCCGCCCCGCGGCATCACCGCGTCGCCGAATATGGTGATGATGACCGACCACACGCGCAGATCGCCAAGCTGGCCCAGCCCGGCTGTCAGGTCGTTCGGAGTGGCAGGTCTGTTTTGTACCATGGCTGCGTTATAGACATGCGCGTGCGAACGCGCCACACGTGACCCTGGGCAGGTGAAAGGCATGGAGAAACGCAAAGGATGACGGGAGTTTCGCAAGCGGCGAGGACGGCGAGCGAGCAGGTCGGCTATACCTTCGCGCCCTGGGTGGCCGAGCTTGGGCTGGAACTGACAGAGACCTCGGCCAGCCGGGCGCGGCTGCGCTTGCCGGCGGACGAGCGGGTCACCTTGCGCGGCGGCCCCGGTGTCGGGGTGACCTGTGGCCAGGCGATTGCGGCGGTGGCCGACACGGCCTGTGTCTATGCGCTGACCGGGGCCAACGGGCGGTTTCGCAACTGCGCGACGGTGGATATGTCTGTGCGGTTCATCCGGCCGCTGACCGGGGCGGCTGATGTGACGGTCGATATCGAGAGCAACGGGCGCAAGCTGGCGGTCTGCCTTGTGTCGGTTCGACCCGAGGGTAGTGAGAAGGCCGCGGCGTTGGCGACGGCGACCTTCCTGTATCTCGAAGAGTAAGGTAGACGGGTATGACGATATCGGACGAGGAACGCGCCGAACGAAGCGCCGAGGCGATGTTGGCCGACGACGATGCCGTAAAATGGCTGGGGGCGTCGTTGGACAAGGTCGGGCCGGGGCTGGCGGTGACCTCGCTGACGGTGGAGCGGTATCACACCAACGGATTCGGCATCTGTCATGGCGGGGTGATATTCATGCTGGCCGACTGCGCCTTTTCCTATGCCTGCAACAGCGACAACCGGACCAGCGTGGCGCAGCACAACATGATCAGTTTCATCCGCGCCGGGCGTCTGGGCGATGACCTGACCGCCACGGCGCAAGAGATCAGCCGTAGTGGGCGCAACGGGATCTACGATGTCCGCGTCACGCGGGGCGACGGCAAGGTATTGGCCGAGATGCGCGGCTGCTCGCGCGAGGTTTCGAGGCAGCATTTCGAGGAAGACGAAACTGCCGGGCAGGGCTGAACCCGCCCCGAGGGGCAGTTTCTGGAGCGTGTTGCGTTTAACAGGGTTCAAGCGCTCATCCCGATGGGCGAGGCAGCGTTTGCGCGAGCATAACGCGTTAGGCCATGGGGATGAGTTCAATTCGACGCGCGCACGCTACAACCGCCCGGTTGCTCAAGTGTGTGCGCTTTCGCGCACGCTTTGCCCTCCCCGTCCTCGGCTTCGCCTGCGGCGGGGCCCGCCGCGCCCGGCAGCCGGGTGCCTTGCTGCGATGGCAGCGCAACTGACGAAGCATGTGACTGGTTGGACTTATGTCATGGCGTTGGCTGGCCCTATCTTGGCCGATGCATCTGTGATGGTCTATGCTAGTTTGAGTCGCCCCTGAAACCGTAGATGGAGCCCCGCGCCATGGACCAGTCGCTTTCGCCGAACGATATCTCTCATGTGGTCGAAACCGACCGCGCCCATGTCTGGCATCACCTGGTCCAGCATGCCCCGTGGACCGGGGCGGATGCCAAGGTTGATCCCAAGGTGATAATCGAAGGCAAGGGCATGCGCGTATGGGACGCGCGCGGCACCGAGCATCTGGACGCCGTGTCTGGTGGGGTCTGGACCGTCAATGTGGGCTATGGCCGCACATCCATTGCCAAGGCGGTCTATGACCAGCTGATCAAGCTGAACTACTTCGCCGGTTCCGCCGGGTCGGTTCCGGGGGCGCTGTTTGCCGAGAAGCTTGTGAGCAAGATGCCGGGGATGAGCCGGGTTTACTATACCAACAGCGGCTCGGAGGCGAACGAGAAGGCGTTCAAGATGGTGCGCCAGATCGCCGAGAAGCGCTATGGTGGCAAGAAGCACAAGATTCTTTACCGCGACCGCGACTATCATGGGACCACGATCACCTGTCTGTCAGCGGGCGGGCAGGACGAGCGCGGTGCGCAATACGGGCCTTTCACGCCAGGTTTCGTGCGGGTGCCGCATTGCCTGGAATACCGCGCGCAGGAGGGCTGGGACCCGGTCAAGGAGAGCTATGGAGAGTATTCCGCCGGGCTGATCGAGGAGGTGATCCTGCGCGAGGGCCCCGATACTGTGGGCGCGCTGTGCCTGGAGCCGGTGACGGCGGGTGGCGGTGTGATCACGCCCCCGGATGGCTATTGGCAGCGGGTGCAGGAGATCTGCCGCAAATACGATATCCTGCTGCATATCGACGAGGTGGTCTGCGGCGTGGGCCGGACCGGCGCCTGGTTCGGCTATCAGCAATACGGGGTCGAGCCGGATATGGTGACAATGGCCAAGGGCGTGGCCAGCGGCTATGCGGCCATCGCTTGTCTGGTGAGCACCGAGGCGGTATTCGAGGCATTTTGCGACGACACCAGCGATCCGATGAACTATTTCCGCGACATCTCGACCTTCGGCGGCTGCACCGCCGGGCCGGCGGCGGCGCTGGAGAACATGCGCATCATCGAGGATGAGGGGCTGCTGGACAACACAACCGCCATGGGCGAGCGGATGATGGGTAACCTGGAAGAGCTTGCCGAGAAGCATGCCGTGATCGGCGATGTGCGTGGCAAGGGGCTGTTTTTGGGGGCAGAACTGGTGGCCAGCCGCCAGACCCGCGAGCCCGTGAGCGAGAAGCAGGCGCAACAGGTGGTAGCCGAATGCGGCGCGCAGGGTGTGATTGTCGGAGTGACAAACCGGAGCGTTCCGGGGTTCAACAACACGCTGTGCTTTTCGCCGGCGCTGATCGCCACCGCCGACGATATCGATCAGATCACGGGCGCGGTGGACATAGCGCTAGGCAAGGTGTTCGGATAGGCAGAGCGCCGGGCGGGAGATCGTCGGTTGCGCCGCCTGCGGCGTCGCCGAGAGTAGGGGGCCAGCCCCCCATGAGCCCCCGCCCGGAGTAAAACCCAAGAAGAAGCTGGGAAAGATTTTCGATACGCGGTAAGTCCAGTTTGGCAACCTGTTGAGGCCAATCGGATGGCAATCCCCGCCGAGAGTTTCTTTCTCGACCCGAACTACGAGGGCACGCTGCAGCAGCAGATCCAGCAGCTTGTCACCGAGGGCGTGCTGTCGGGGCGGCTGAAGCCAGGAGAGCGGATGCCGTCCAGCCGCAAGCTGGCGGCGCATCTGGGGGTCAGCCGGATCACGGTGACGCTGGCCTATACCGAACTGGTGGCGAACGATTATCTGAGCGCGCGGGGGCGGTCGGGGTACTTTGTGTCCGACACTGCGCCAAGCCTGCCGGAATTCGACACCGGGACCCGGAAGGGCACCGAGAGCGTCGACTGGTCGCGCGCTATCGGGCAGCGGTTCTCGGGATATGAGAGCCTTGCGCGGCCGCCGGACTGGCGCAGTTATCGCTATCCATTCATCTACGGGCAGGCGGATGCCGGGTTGTTCGACCATCAAAACTGGCGGCTTTGCGCACTGAAGGCGCTGGGGCAGCGTGATTTCGATGCGATGACGGCGGATTACTATGAACGCGACGACGAGAAACTGATCGAATTCATCACCCGCCACATCCTGCCCCGTCGCGGTATCGCGGCGCGGCCAGAGGAGGTGCTGCTGACGCTGGGGGCGCAGAACGCCCTGTGGCTGACCGCACAGGTGCTGCTGACCCAGCGGCGCAAGGCGGCGATAGAGAACCCCTGCTACCCGGGGCTGCGGGATATTCTGGAGCAGACCCGCTGCAAGCTGCTGCCGGTGGATGTCGATGCGCAAGGGATGCCGCCAGAGCGGCTGGAGCCGGGGATCGACGTGGTCTTTACCACCGCCAGCCAC
The DNA here is from genome assembly GCA_024226455.1 of Paracoccaceae bacterium. Lineage (GTDB taxonomy): Bacteria > Pseudomonadota > Alphaproteobacteria > Rhodobacterales > Rhodobacteraceae > JAAELR01. The sequence continues at coordinate 35,204 of JAAELR010000158.1, read as the reverse complement.
CATTGCCCGACCAATGCCACGATGCCGGTGGAGCGGCGGCGCGATCTGTTGGCAAGGGCGCGGCGCGACGGGTTCATTGTGGTCGAGGACGACTATGAGTTCGAGATGTCCTTTGCCGGGGCGCCTTCGCCGGCGCTGAAATCGCTCGATGGGGACGGGTCGGTGGTATATATCGGGTCGTTCTCGAAATCGGTGTTTCCGGGGTTGCGCCTGGGCTATCTGGTGGGGTCGCAGGCGTTCATCCGCGAGGCGCGGGCATTGAGGGCGCTGGTGGTGCGGCATCCGCCGGGACATATCCAGCGCACGGTGGCCTATTTCCTGTCGCTGGGCCATTTCGATGCGCAGATCCGCCGCATGCGGACCGCCTATGCCAGGCGCCGGGCGGTGATGGACGAGGCGATCGGTGACAATGGGCTGACGCCGGCGGGGCGCGAGACTTTCGGGGGGTCATCGTTCTGGATGCTGGCGCCGGAGGGGGTGAACACCAGCGATCTGGCGTTGCGGTTACGCGACAAGGGCGTGCTGATCGAGCCCGGGCGGGCGTTTTTCGGACCGGGAGAGGAAAACCACTCTTACTATCGCCTCGCCTACAGCTCGATCCCGGAGGAGCGAATTCCGCAAGGCATCGGGCTGATCGCGCAGGCGATGGGCGCGATGCCGTGATCGGGTCACGAGCACCTCTGCTCAGGGAAACCCGAAAGACCTGCCCCAGGCACCCCAGTCTTTGGTTTCGATGCCGTTCGAGGTGCTGCCGGTGTATTCGTCTAGCCCGCCCAGTTCGATCACCCGTACGGTTCCGCCGCGCGAGCCGACCGACCCGTTGTGACGTGCTGCTCTACAGATCGTGGAATCGTCCGTGTAATACTGCGTTCCCCACACGTGGCCGTCACCAAATGTCGATGGCGCACAATGGCAGGTCAGATCGGTCTGCGAACCGATCTTGGCGGGGCAATACCATGCGCCCCGGGCCGGCGGGCTGGCTTTGTCGCACAGGCCTCTCTGGGCCGCAGGAAAGTAGAACGACCCGCCCCAGCTGCCATAGTCCTCGGTGCGGACGCCGTGTGAAGTTGAGCCTGTATATTCAGGACAGCCCTGCTGGCCGCGAATGTCCACCAGCCCGGCATAGCCGTAACTGCCATCGCCGCGTCTGACGGCGCGCAGCAGACCGGAATGCAGCGCAGCGGTGCAGATATCGCTGTCACTGGTGTAAAGGTCGGTGCCCCAGACCGTGCCGGGATCGGTCAGATCGCACAGGCAAGCCTGGCTGGCGTCAACCGCAGGCACCGAGCCGCAGGCCGGAATCGCATCAACGGTTTCGTCGGTGCAGCCTATCTTTTCCAGCCGGGTGATCTCTTGGTCGAGAATACCGATCTGGCGGGCCAGACGCCCGCCCAGAAGCTTGCCGAAATAGCCGACGGCCAGCCGGTCATGCCCGAACCGACCCTGGGTCGCGGGGAATTTCCAGCGCGGGAAGCTGTCGGCGCCCATCCTTTGTTCGAAGAATCCGAAGAACAGCATCAGCCGTTCGGAATGGGCCTGCAGATAGCGGTGCAGCTGTTGCGGGTTGGCGGGAGGGGCGGACCCGGTGAGCTGTTGCAGTTGGTTGGCATGGTTGGTTATGAAACGCCGCAGGTTGTCGTCGTCGATACTGCCGACGCGGCCATATTCCAGATAGTCCAGCATGTACTGATAGAACGCGGTGTTGTCGTCGACCTCGGCCCAGCTATTGACGATCATGACCGTATTCAGCCCTTCCGAGACTGCACCTCCTATGGCGGCCGCGAGCGTGGCCGCCAACCAGCCCGGGGGACCGCCGAGCATGACGGCCGCTAAAACGCTGCTACCGACGCCAATCCCGGCGCCGGTCAGCGCGTCACCAAGGTCGTGCTCTTCGACTTTGACGGCAAAGGCATCCTTCCAGCCCAGCAGGCGGCTCAGCGTCTGTTCGGTCACACCGTCGCGGCGCATATCTGCTGCAATCGTGGCCAGCTCGGCGCGGGCGCGTTCCAGATCGGTGACGCATGCATTGCTTTGTGTTTGCGCACTGGTGTGCGAGTTCGCCAGGGCGGGCGCAAGCGTGCCATGGCCAAGCAGGATGGCGGTCGCCAGGAGCGCGGGTTTGAGAAGGAAACGAGCCATGGATCGGCCTTTCTGACTGGACATGCTGCCTGGTATCTTATCACAGCTTTCCGAGGTCGGATATAAACCTGCGACGCGTTCGGTCAAATCGATGCTGAATGAAATCGGATACGGCGGGGTCGGGCTGGGCGAACGGTGACAAACTGGCAATATCAGGTCGCGCAAGCTGGCCCTAACCGGGGGGGCCGTGTTAGGCAATAAGACCCGCGAAGAGTCGGGGGCCGCGGGCGGCTTGTCCGCGCGTGCCAATTGCAAGGGGAAACCGCCATGAAAATGACCACCGAAGAAGCCTTTGTCAAAACCCTGCAAATGCATGGGATCGAGCATGCGTTCGGAATCATCGGGTCGGCCTTCATGCCGATTTCGGATATCTTCCCCAAGGCGGGCATCACGTTTTGGGATTGTGCACATGAGGGATCGGGCGGCATGATGGCCGACGGTTACACCCGGGCCAGCGGCAAGATGAGCATGATGATCGCTCAGAACGGCCCCGGCATCACCAATTTTGTCACCGCGGTAAAGACCGCCTATTGGAACCACACGCCGCTTTTGCTGGTCACACCGCAAGCGGCCAACAAGACCATCGGCCAGGGCGGGTTCCAGGAGGTCGAGCAAATGGCGGCCTTTGAGGAAATGGTGGCCTATCAGGAAGAGGTGCGCGACCCGACCCGGATCGCCGAGGTGCTGAACCGGGTGATCATCAACGCGCATCGCGCCAGCGCCCCGGCGCAGATCAACATCCCGCGCGACGTCTGGACCCAGGTGGTGGATATCGAACTGCCCGAGGCGGTTGAATTCGAGCGCCCCTCGGGCGGGCGCCGCGCGGTGGCGCAAGCGGCGGAACTGCTGTCGCAGGCGCAAAACCCCGTCATCCTGAACGGTGCCGGTGTGGTGCTGTCACGGGGCGGCATCGACGCGTCGAAGGCGTTGGCCGAACGGCTCGATGCGCCGGTCTGCGTCGGCTATCAGCACAACGATGCCTTCCCCGGGTCGCATCCTCTGTTTGCCGGGCCGCTGGGCTATAACGGCAACAAGGCCGGCATGGAACTGATCCGCGAGGCGGACGTGGTGCTGTGCCTCGGCACAAGGCTGAACCCGTTCTCGACCCTGCCCGGATACGGTATGGAATACTGGCCGTCCGAGGCAAAGATCATCCAGGTCGATATCAACCCCGACCGGATCGGTCTGACCAAGAAGGTCACCGTTGGAATTGTCGGGGATGCGGCCAAGGTGGCCAAGGGCATCCTTGGGTTGCTTGCCGACAGCGCGGGTGATGCCGGACGCCAGGAGCGCAAGGCCCGCATCGCGCAGAAGAAATCTGCCTGGGCACAGGAATTGTCGTCGATGGACCACGAGGATGACGATCCCGGCACCACATGGAACCAGCGCGCACGTGATGCCAAGCCCGACTGGCTGAGCCCGCGCAAGGCTTGGCGCTCGATTCAGCAAAGCCTGCCGAAAGAGGCAATCATCAGTTCCGATATCGGCAATAACTGCGCCATCGGCAACGCCTATCCAACCTTCGAGGCCGGGCGGAAATATCTGGCGCCGGGCCTCTTTGGCCCTTGCGGATATGGCCTGCCCTCGGTGATTGGCGCCAAGATCGCCTGCCCGGACGTGCCGGTTGTGGGCTTCTCGGGCGATGGCGCCTTTGGCATCGCGGTGACAGAGCTGACCGCCATCGGGCGCGGGGAATGGCCGGCGATCACCCAGATCGTGTTCCGCAACTACCAGTGGGGCGCAGAAAAGCGTAACTCGACGCTGTGGTATGCCGACAACTTTGTCGGCACCGAACTGGACGAGGGTGTCAGCTATGCCGGTATCGCCAGGGCCTGCGGGCTGCAGGGCGTGGTTGCGCGCACCATGGAAGAGCTGACGGACGCGCTGGATCAGGCGATCAAGGATCAAAAGGTCGGCAAGACCACGCTGATCGAGGCGATGATCAACCAGGAACTGGGCGAACCGTTCCGGCGCGACGCGATGAAGGCGCCGGTCGAAGTGGCCGGGATCGACCCTGCCGACATGCGACCGCAAAAGGTGGGCTGAATGACCGACGGACCCGGCGATATCCTTGTTGTGAACGCCGGGTCCTCGTCCATCAAATTCGCCGTTTTCGACGTTGGATTGCAGCTGCGCCATCACGGGCTGGCCGCCGGCATCGGCGGCGCGTCGTTCCTGCAGATCGATGGGCAGCGCCGCGAGACGCCGTTCTTCGACCACAAGGCGGCGCTGTCGGCGGTGTTGCTGGCACTAGAGGCCGTGGGCGTGGCGCCCCGCACCTTGCGCGCGGCAGCACACAGGGTGGTGCATGGTGGCCGGCATCTTTCGAAGCCGGTGCGCCTGACCCCCGAAAATGTCGCCGAGATCGCCAGTTGCACGCCGCTGGCTCCGCTGCACAATCCGCACAACCTAGCCGCCATCGAGGCGCTGACCGCGGTGGCGCCGGAGCTGCCGCAATTCGCCTCGTTCGACACAGCGTTTCACAGCACCAACCCAGATGTCGCCACGCGTTATGCGATCCCCAGGATGATGGAGACCAGGGGCATCCGCCGCTACGGGTTCCACGGGCTGAGCTATGCCTCGCTGGTGCGGCGTCTGCCAGAACTGACGCAAGAGCCGCTGCCGTCACGGCTGCTGGCCTTCCATCTCGGCAACGGCGCCTCGCTTTGCGCGATCCACAACGGGAACTCGGTTGCTACCACGATGGGGTATTCACCGCTTGACGGGCTGACCATGGGCACGCGCTCTGGCGGGATCGACGCCAATGCGGTGCTGCGGCTGGTCGAGGAGAACGGGGTGGAGCGCACCAAGGCAATCTTGAACCATGAAAGCGGTTTGCTGGGATTGTCGGGCGGCAAGTCGGACATGCGAAATCTGATGCTTGACCACACCGCCGACAGCGATTTCGCCGTCGAGCATTTCTGTTACTGGACACTGCGCCATGCCGGGTCTCTGGTCGCGGCGATGGAGGGGCTTGACGCGATCGCCTTTACCGGCGGCATCGGCGAGAACGCGATCGGGGTCCGGGCAAGGATACTGCGCGGCATGGAGTGGCTGGGGGTGCGGATGGATCCGGACGCCAATCATAGCAACGGTTTGCGGCTGCATGCCAGGACCTCGAAGATCGGTCTCTGGGTGGTGTCGGCAGAGGAAGAGTGGATGATCGCGCAGGACGCGCTGGATCTGTTGCAGGGTGCGGCGTGAGGCGGCGCGCGCTCATATTGTTCGCCGACGGAATTCCGACGGAAATCCGTTGGCCTCGCCGCTATGCCATCGCGACGGTTACAGCGGTCGCGGCGACGATATCGTCGGGCGTGGCACCACGCGACAGGTCGCAGACCGGTTTGCGGAAACCCTGCAGGAAGGGGCCGACTGCCTGGGCTCCGGCCAGCTCCTGGGCCAGTTTGTACGCGATATTGCCGGCGTCGAGATCGGGAAAGATCAGAACGTTGGCATCGCCTTGCCCAAGGCCCTTTTTGCCGGCGACCACCGGGTTCAGCGCCGCGTCGGCCTGGACCGGACCAGTGAACCCGGTGGCCCCGGCTGCGGTACGCACCAGATCTACACTGGCGCCGGCGCCGGAAGTGCCGGTGGAAAAGCTTAGCATCGCCACGCTGGCGCGCCCGAGCAGGGCGCGGGCCGACGCCCGCGACGCGCGTGCGATATCGGCCAGTTCGTCAGCCGTGGGTGCCACGTTCACGGCGCAGTCGGCAAAGACCATTTCTCGCCCGTCCGGCATCAGCATCAAAAAGAAGCTGGACACGGTGCTGACCCCCTCGGCCAGCCCGATGCCGATACCCGCCGCCTCTATCACTCGCCGGGTCGGGGCATCGGCGCCGGCGACCATGGCGTCGGCCTCGCCGGCGGCCACCATCGCCGCGGCGCGGTATAGCGGCCGGGTCAGCATGCGGCGCGCCAGAGGCTCTTTCAGCCCGCGGGTTTGCACCAGCGCGGCGATGTGGGTCGCGGAAGGCACTGCGGCAAGTGGTACCGGTTCCGCCAGCCGCTCTGCCCGCAGCCGTACCGCTGCCTCTGCCACGCGCGGTTCGTCCAGTTCCGGGAACACCACGCGTGCCGAGCGCGCCTTTGCCGTATCGAATGCCTTGTCCAGAACCGACATGACCGCCCCCCTTATCAAGCCAGACTAGGAGACCCGGATGACCCAAGACGTCAAGATCAATCGCGGCCTGAAGGGCATCTATTTCGAACGTTCCGGCGCGTCGGATATCGACGGGACGGCGGGCAATCTGAGTTATCGCGGCTATGACATCGGGGATCTGGCGGAAAACGCCTCTTTCGAGGAGGTGGCCTATCTGCTGATCCATGGCGAGTTGCCGAATGCGGCAGAGCTTGCCGGGTTCCACTGCGCGTTGCGGGCGGCGCGGGAATTGCCCGCCGCGGTCTATGACATTATCCGCGCCACCAAAGATGGCCACCCGATGGATGTGCTGCGCACCGCCGTTTCGGCACTGGCGGCGCTGGAGCGGGATGCCCAGGATGCCAGTCTTGAGGGTTTTGTGACCAATGGAGTACGGCTGACCGCACAGGTACCTGTGATCATCGCCGCACATGACAACATCCGCAACGGGCGTGATCCTGTAGCCCCGGATGCGTCGCTTGGTCATTCGGCGAACTGGCTGTGGATGCTGAAGGGTGAGAAGCCCTCTGCCGATGCCGAACGGCTGGCGGAACTGGATTTCATCCTGCATGCTGAGCACGGTTCCAACGCGTCTTCGTTTGCAGCCCGGGTTACTGTCGGAACCGAGGCGAGTATTCACGGGGCCATCGTCACCGCGATCAGCACATTGGCCGGGCCGGCGCATGGCGGGGCAGCGGAAGACGTGATGAAGATGGTGCACGAGATCGGTTCTGCCGACCGGGCGGCGGAATATGTGAAAGCGCGGCGCAGGAACCGCGAAGCGGTGACCGGGTTCGGCCACCGGGTCTATCGCACCGAGGACCCGCGTGCGCGGCATATGCGCAGCGGCGTCGAGCGGCTGGGCCGCGAGATGGGCCAGCCTGAGTGGTACGAGATATTGCAGGCGGTGGTCGAGGCGATGCAGCCCTATGCGCGGCACGGGCTGAACGTGAATGTCGATTTCTATTCCGGCGTCATCTATCAGCTGCACGCAATTGCGATGGATCTATACGTGCCTATCTTTGCCATCGGGCGGGTGCCGGGCTGGGTGGTGCAGTGTCTTGAGCAGCGCCGTCAAAACATCCTGATCCGGCCTCTGACACTGTATAACGGGCCCGAGCCCAGGGCCTTCGTTCCGCTTGGCACGAGGTAGCTGCTGCTAGAATGAGCGCCTTCGGCGCGCTGGTTTGCCTCGGCCCCGCCTTTGGCGGGCGCCTCAGGCCGCCCGTTGCCGGCGTGCCGGAAAAATCATCCGCAAACTGTTTTTTTAAACCGTTGCACCGGGCCGCGCGACAGACGGGTATGACAGATGGTTTTGCATATCGCCCCGCCGGCGCCCGCGTCCTCTCCCATAGCGCCAGGTCCCACCGCCGCCGTACCGACCGCAGGGCGCGAATGGCCGGGCAGGTCTGCACCGGCCGCGCCGCCATCTGAGGATCCCCTGGCGCAGAGACGCCATTGCCTGTCTTGTCCCCCGCGTCTCTCGCCTTGCCCGCAGCCCGTCCCGGGGCTGCGGGCTTTCTCCATCCTCTGGTGAAATACTCTTTGACTTTTTCACGGCCCTCCTCCATGAAATTTTAGGGAGGAATTTCATGGGCGCGACTCGGACCCTTGGGGCGGATCTGCGGAGCCTGCGCAAGTCGCGCGGACTGACGCTGGAGGCCGTTTGCGGGCAACTGGGCAAGTCCGTGGGCTGGCTGAGCCAGGTCGAGCGCGATATCTCGATGCCGGAACCCAGGGATGTAGCCGCCCTTGCCGGGCTGCTGGACGTGCCGGTGTCGTTGATCGACCCCACCGCCGAGCCCTCTGCCGAGACCGGACGCGTGGTGCGCCGATCGGCCCGCAGGGCGATCGGCGAACGGATGCCCGGGCTGGTCGAAGAACTGCTGTCGCCCGACCTGACGGACAGCTTCGAGGTGATCCATTCCACCTTTCTGCCCGGATCGGAGATATCCGCACCGACCGACCGCAAAACCGCCGAGCTTGGCGTCATGCTGTCGGGCCAGCTGGATGTCTGGATGGGCGGGCGGAAATTCACTGTCTGGCCGGGTGACTCGTTCCGCGTGCGGGGCGAGTCGCTGCGCTGGGCCAACCCCTATGACACCCCCGCAGTCGCGGTCTGGGTGATCTCTCCACCTGTTTACTGAAGGATCGAAGATGTCCGATTTCCCCTCTACAGCGCGTGTGGTCATCATTGGCGGCGGGGTCGTGGGCGCCTCGTCGCTGTATCATCTGGCCAAGGCCGGCTGGACCGATTGTGTGCTGCTGGAAAAGAACGAGCTGACCGCTGGTTCGACTTGGCACGCAGCGGGCAACGTGCCGACCTTCAGCACCGGCTGGGCGTTAATGAACATGCAGCGCTATTCGACCGAGCTCTATCGCGGGCTGGGCGCCGAGGTCGATTACCCGATGAACTATCACATCACCGGGTCGGTCCGGTTGGCCCACAGCCCCGAGCGGATGCAGGAATTCGAGCGCGCTTGCGGCATGGGGCGGTATCAGGGGCTTGGCGTCGAGATGATGCAGGTAGGGGATATCAGGGACCGCTATCCCTTCCTGGAGACGCATGATCTGGCGGGCGCGCTGTTTGACCCGGACGATGGCGATATCGACCCGGCACAGCTGACCCAGGCATTGGCCAAGGGCGCGCGGGACATGGGGGCGAAGATCCTTCGATTCACCCCGGCGACCGGGGTTCGGCGCGAGAAAGGAGAGTGGATCGTCGAGACTGAAAAGGGCGAGATTCGCTGTGAATACGTGGTGAACGCTGCGGGCTACTACGCCCAGCGGGTCGGCGAGTGGTTCAAGCCCTATGGCGGACGTACCGTGCCGATGATGGTGATGAGCCATCAGTACATGCTGACCGACGAGATCCCCGAGTTGGAGAATTGGTGCCAGGAGAGCGGCGCCTACAAGCTGCCGCTGCTGCGCGACGTGGACACGTCCTACTACCTGCGGCAGGAAAAGTACGGCCTGAACCTCGGACCCTACGAGCGCAACTGCAAGGCGCATTGGGTCACGCCCGAGGATCCGATGCCCGAGGATTTCTCGTTCCAGCTTTACCCCGACGATCTGGAGCGGTTGGAATGGTATATTGAGGACGCCATGGCGCGGGTTCCGATTTTGGGCTCTGCAGGGGTCAGCAAGGTGATCAACGGCCCGATCCCCTACGCCCCGGACGGCAACCCGCTGATCGGGCCGATGCCGGGCGTTCCCAACGCCTTCGAGGCCTGTGTCTTTACCTTCGGCATCGCCCAGGGCGGCGGTGCGGGCAAGATCCTGGCCGAGTGGATCACCGAGGGGCAGACCGAGTGGGATTGCTGGTCGCTCGATCCGCGGCGCTATACCGACTATGCCGACCGCGACTATTGCATCGCCAAGGGCAAGGAGATCTACGGTCACGAATACGCCATGCATTTCCCCAATCACGCCTGGCCTGCGGGGCGCGACAAGAAGCTGTCGCCGGTGCATGACCGGGTCAGGGATCTGGGCGGTGTGATGGGGCCCTATAACGGCTGGGAGCGGGCGAATTACTATGCGCTGCCGGGCGACGATCTGTCCGAAAAGGCGACCCAGACCTGGGACCGGAACGGCCCATGGGAAGAGCGGATAAAGGAGGAATGCGAGGCGGTGCGGGATGCGGCTGGGGTGCTGGATCTGCCGGGCTTTTCGCGGTTTCGGCTGAAGGGTGCGGGCGCGGCAGAACTCCTGCGCGGGCTCTGCACCGGGGGTATCCCCAGGATCGGGCGGATCGGGTTGCTCTATTTCGCCGATAGCCGGGGGCGGATTGTGACCGAGATGTCGGCGATGCGACTGGACGACGACTCTTTCTTCCTGATCACCGCCGCCGGGGCGCAGTGGCATGATTTCGAATTCCTGAAGGGGCACGTGCCAGCGGGTGCGGCGTTCGAGTTGAGCGATGTGACGAGGAAGTTCTCGTGCCAGATCTTGTCTGGGCCGAAGTCGCGCGACATCCTGGCGGAACTGACCGATGCCGATCTGAGCCAGCCATGGCTGAGCCACCAGTCGGCGCGGCTGGGCGATATCCGGGTGCAGCTGGTGCGGGTCAGCTTTGCCGGAGAGCTGGGCTGGGAGGTGCATTCGATGATCGGCGACACTGCGGCGGTCTACGACATGCTGCTGGAGGCTGGCGCGGGGTACGGGTTGAAACCCTTCGGCATGTGGGCGCTGGACCGGCTGCGGCTGGAAAAGGGCTATCGGACCTGGAAGGGCGATCTGTCGACGGATTACTCGTTGTTTGAGGGCGGGCTGGACCGGTTCGTCAAGCTCGACAAGCCCCAGGATTTCCCGGGTAAGGCGGCGTTGGCGAACCAGCGTCAGCAGGGAGTGACAAAGCGCTTTGCCACGCTGATCATAGACGCGGGCGATCAGGACCCGCCCTATATGTCGACCGTGTGGAGCGGAGACGCGGTGGTGGGCGAGATCACCAGCGGAGGCTGGGGCTATCGGGTGAACGCCTGTATTGGGCTGGCAATGGTGCGTACCGATCTGGCGGCAGAGGGCACCGAGCTGGAAGTGGAAATCTTTGGCACACGGTATCCGGCCATGGTGCAGGCGGACCGGCCGCTGTGGGATCCGCAAAATGAAAGGCTCAGATCGTGAACACCCGGATTCCGGCGGCGATGTCCGGCGTCCTGTTGACACGGCACGGCGGCCCGGATGCTCTGGAGTGGTCCGATACCATCCCCGTTCCGGTTCCCGGCCCGGGGCAGGTACTGGTGCGGGTCCGGGCTGCTGGTGTCAACAACACCGATATCAATACGCGTGTGGGCTGGTACTCCTCGGATGTTACCAGCGCCACCGACGGTGTTGGCGCAGACGATGAAATCGAGGCGGGAGGCTGGGGCGGCGCGCTGGATTTTCCGCGCATTCAGGGCGGGGACATCTGCGGTGAGGTCGTTGCCGTTGGTGAAGGCGTTGCCCAGCCAACAATCGGGACCAGGGTGACCAGCCAGATCAACATCCCCCGACCGACGCCGGAAAACGCCCGTGCCTATATTGCACTCGGTTCGGAAATTGACGGTGCGTTCGCTCAATACTGCCTGCTGCAAGCCGATGAAACCTTTGACGTAAGCAGTTCACCGCTGAGCGATACCGAGATCGCGGCGATGCCATGCGCCTTTGGAACCGCGCACAACCTGCTGACCCGGGCCGGAGTGGCGCACGGGCAGGATGTTCTTGTCACCGGAGCGTCAGGTGGTGTCGGTTTGGCCGCGGTTCAGCTTGCCGCCCTGATGGGCGCGAATGTTACAGCGATGACCTCTGCCGCCAAAGCGCAGCCCGTGTGCGACGCCGGTGCCACGCGGACCATTGATCGTGATGCAACATCGCCGGGCGAAAGCTTTGACGTTGTTGTTGATGTCGTCGCCGGGCCGGTCTGGCCTCTGTTGATCGAGGCGCTGCGCGCCGGGGGGCATTACGCGATATCCGGTGCCATTGCCGGGCCGATTGTCGAGGTCGATTTGCGGCAAATCTACCTGCGGGATATCACCGTCCACGGCGCGTCATTCATGGCGCCCGAAGTGTTCGCAGGGCTGATCGCCTTAATCAATGATGGCGCGGTTCGACCCCTGGTTTCGGGGACTTATCCGTTGAAGGACATCGCCAGGGCGCAGGAGGATTTCATGTCAAAATCGCTACCGGGCAAGCTTGTCCTTATCCCGCCGGGGGTGGAAAATGTCTGAAATCACCATACTGGACGGCTCGATCGGGCAAGAGCTGTTGAAGCGGTCGGGCGACCGGGCGACCCCGCTTTGGTCGACACAGGTGATGATCGACCAGCCGGGGCTGATGCGCGAGGTGCATGACGCCTATTTCGCCGCCGGTGCCGAGATTGCTACGACCAACACCTATGCGGTGCTGCGCGACCGGCTGGCGAGGGTCGGGCTGGAAGATCAGGCCGCCACGCTGACCGATCTGGCGGTGAACGCGGCCCGTGCTGCCCGCGACTCGCATGGTTCGGGCCGTGTTGCCGGATCGCTGGGGCCCCTGATGGCCTCGTACAGGCCCGATACCTGCCCCGCCGCGGCGGAGGCTGCCGGTCTTTATGCCGAGCCGGTGGGGTTGATGAAGGACCGGGTTGATCTGTTTCTGATCGAGACGATGTCGTCTGTCGATCAGGCCGATGGCGCGTTGCGGGCAGCTTTGGGGCAGGGCGTTCCGGTTTGGCTTTCGGTCAGTGTGGAGGATACGGATGGCACGAAGCTGAGGTCGGGCGAGGCGCTGGGAGATCTGGCCGAACTGCTGGAGCGCAGCGCGCCGGATGCCTTGTTGATCAACTGCTCGCGGCCCGAGGCGGTCAGCGCCGGGCTGGAGGTGATCAGGGATTTCGGGCTGCCCTTTGGCGCTTTTGCCAACGGTTTCACCGAGATCAGCGCCGGGTTTCTGGCAGAGTTTCCCACGGTCGACGTATTGCGGCAGCGCCATGATCTGGGGCCTGCCGAGTACGCGGATTTCGCCGAGCGCTGGGCCAAGCTTGGAGCCACTCTTATCGGTGGCTGCTGCGAGGTGGGCCCGGCTCATATCGCCGAGTTGAAGCGGAGGTTTTCGTGAAGCAGCGAACGTCGGCCCGCTACCATATCAGAGCGCGGCGCCCGGGCCATAGGCCGCCGCACGCAATGACGATTGCGCCAACGGAGACGGGGCCGCTGGTGCAGTACCAACAAAAACTCGCGGAGATGATAATATGAGCGTTCCTGACAAGGCCCGAGTGGTCGTCATCGGTGGTGGTGTGGTTGGTTGTTCGGTGGCCTATCACCTGGCCAAACAGGGCTGGAAGGATGTCGTTCTGCTAGAGCGCAAGCAACTGACCAGCGGCACCACATGGCATGCGGCGGGGCTGATAGGCCAACTGCGTGCCTCGTCGAACATGACCAAGCTGGCGCGTTACACGCGCGACCTATACACCACGCTCGAGGCGGAAACCGGCGTTGCCACTGGTCTGCGCACGGTGGGCTCTATCACGGTGGCGCTGAGCGAGCACCGCAAGGAAGAGATCCTGCGTCAGGCGTCGATGGCGCGAGCCTTTGGCGTCGATGTCGAGGAGGTCAGCCCCCAGGAGGCCAAGAACCGCTATCCGCATCTCAATATCGGCGATGTGAAGGCGGCGGTTTTCCTTCCCACCGACGGCCAGGGCGACCCGGCCAATATCACGCTGGCGCTGGCCAAGGGCGCGCGCCAGATGGGCGCGCAGGTGTTCGAACGCACCAAGGCCACGGGTGTTTCCCGCGACGGGCGGCGGATCACCGGTGTCCGATGGGCCAACGAGAAGGGTGAGAGCGGCAATATCGCCTGCGAACACGTGGTCAATTGCGGCGGTATGTGGGGTCACGAACTGGGGCGGATGCTGAACACCAACGTGCCGCTGCAGGCCTGCGAGCATTTCTACATCGTCACCGAACCGATCAAGGGGCTGACGCAATTGCCGGTGCTGCGCGTGCCCGATGAGTGCGCCTACTACAAGGAGGACGCCGGCAAGATGATGCTGGGTGCGTTCGAGCCGGTCAGCAAACCCTGGGGCATGGACGGCATCCCGGTGGATTTCGAGTTCGACCAGTTGCCGGAGGATTTCGACCATTTCGAGCCGATTCTGGAATGGGCGGTAAACCGGTTGCCTATGCTGGCCGAGGCCGGGATCCACACGTTCTTTAACGGCCCCGAGAGTTTTACGCCGGACGATGCCTATCACCTCGGCCTGGCGCCTGAGATGGACAATGTCTGGGTTGCGGCCGGGTTCAACTCTATCGGTATCCAGTCGGCGGGTGGTGCCGGGATGGCGCTGGCGTCGTGGATGGAGACCGGCGAGAAACCGTTCGATCTGGGCGATGTGGATGTCGGGCGGATGCAGCCGTTTCAGGGCAACAAGCGCTATCTGGTCGAACGTTCGACCGAGACGCTGGGGCTATTATATGCCGACCATTTCCCCTATCGCCAGAAGGCCAGTGCGCGCGGCGTGCGGCGCACGCCGTTCCATGAGCATCTGAAAGCGCAGGGCGCGGTCTTTGGCGAGATCGCGGGCTGGGAGCGCGCGAACTGGTTTGCCGACGAAGAGCAAGAGCGCGAATACCGCTATAGCTGGAAGCGGCAGAACTGGTTCGAAAACTCGGCGCGCGAACATCAGGCGGTGCGTGAGAATGTCGGGCTTTATGACATGTCAAGCTTCGGCAAGCTGCGTGTCGAGGGGCCGGATGCCGAAAGCTTTCTGAACCGGCTTTGCGGCAATGACATGTCGGTGTCGATGGGCCGGATCGTCTATACCCAGTTCCTCAACGATCGGGGCGGGATCGAGGCGGACGTGACCGTGACACGACTGTCGGAAACTGCCTATCTGGTCGTTACCCCGGCGGCGACGCGCCTGGCCGACGAGACCTGGTTGCGGCGGCATCTGGGTGGCGAGCGGGTCGTGATCACCGATGTGACACCGGGCGAGGCGGTGCTGGCGGTGATGGGGCCGAATGCGAGGGCATTGATGCAAGCGGTGAGCCCGGCGGATTTCTCCAACGAGGTGAACCCCTTCGGCACGGCGCAGGAGATTGAGCTGGGGCTAGGGCTGGCCCGTGTGCATCGGGTGAGCTATGTGGGCGAGCTGGGCTGGGAGATCTATGTGTCGTCGGATATGGCGGGCCATGCCTTCGAGACGATCTGGCAGGCAGGGCAGACATTCGGCGCGAAACTGTGCGGTATGCACATGATGGACAGTTGCCGCATCGAAAAGGCGTTCCGGCATTTCGGCCATGACATTACCTGCGAGGACCATGTGCTGGAGGCCGGGCTGGGCTTTGCGGTAAAGACTGGCAAGCCCGCGTTCATCGGCCGCGACGCGGTGCTGCGCAAAAAGGAAGAGGGGCTTTCGTCGCGGATGGTGCAGTTCAGGCTGACCGACCCGGAACCGCTGCTTTTTCACAACGAGCCGATCCTGCGGGACGGCGAATTCGTCGGTTACGTGAGTTCGGGCAATTATGGCCACACGCTGGGTGCTGCCATCGGTATGGGCTATGTACCCTGCGCCGGCGAAAGCACCGAGCAGCTGCTGGGGTCGAGCTATGAGATTGAGGTGGCCGGAACGCGGGTCAGGGCCGAGCCGAGCCTGCGGCCGATGTATGACCCGAAGGCCGACCGGGTGAAGCAGTGACCTGACGGCATCACTAAAGCGCGTCCCGGTCTACCGGTCAGTAGGTCGGGATGCCGCGTGCAACGGTCAGATCGCCGATGCTTGTACTGTGGTCCATTGCGGTGGTGCCGATCGAAAATGTCAGTGCAATGGCAAGGCCGATGCAACATGCCGACAGCAACACCCAGTCCGCGGTGACGGCTCCGTCCTCGGAACGGAGGAAAGACACCATGAATTTCGTTATGGCCATACCGGCCCCCTGTGCAATTGTCGCCCCCGCTTTTGCAGGTTTGTTCTAGCACCAAGTGCGAAACGGTTCAAATTTTCGCCGCCTTTTGCCCAAATTCCGCCCTTTCCCGGGGCAAATGTGACGACGTTGCCTAAGTTTCGGCGGCTTTGTTCGGGTGTCGGAAACAAAGGCCCTGCGGGCGCGACCTCGCGGCAACGCATGGAGGCCAGAAGGCGGCGGCGATGTATCTCGGGGTCTGTCCTGGTTTCTGGTCCCGGGCGGGCGGTGGGTGCCAGACCTCAACCGTAACGGGATACGAAGTTCCGCAGCACATGTTCGGGCGCGGTCACATCTGCGGCCCGGCACATGGTAACCAGCCGCTCGGCATCTTTGGGCGGGAAATAGCCGCGATGCTTGTAGATCTCGATACGAAGCTCGAAGCCCTCGGCGTCTGCCTCGGGGTGGAATTGGGTGGCGTAGACATTCCGCCCGTGGCGGATCATCTGGTATGGGCAAGGGCCGGAACTGACCAGATGCACTGCCCCGGGCGGCAGTGCCTGCACCGCCTCTTTGTGGCCAACGAAGGCGTCGAATTCATCTGGGCACCCGGCCAGAAGAGGATCTTCGCGGCCATCAAGGGTAAGCGCGCAAGGCGAGGTGCCTACCGGTTCGGAATGCGCCTCTTTCGTCACCCGACCGCCCAGGTGATGGGCAAGGATGCCGATACCGTAGCAGCAGCCGAGAAACGGCAGATCGCGTGAGGTGATCTCGGGCATCAGCCCCATAACGGCGGCCTCGATGCGTGCCTCGACCGGGCTTTTCCTTTCCGGCGGGTCACTGACGCAACCCGGCCCGCCGCCGACGATGGTGCCGGCATAGTCGCCGAGCCGCAGATCGGCGGGTATGCCCTCGCAATCCAGCCGGATCCGGTGCGAGCGGTCAGGCGTCAGCCCGCCCTTGGCGAGGATGGCGTCATACTCGTTGTCCGAAGCCTCGGTTTCGGGGCGCAGTTGCAGGATCAGAAAGGGTTTCATGCCGATACCAGCTTACGAGCTTTCCTCGCCCACGTTCTCGGCAAAGGCAACCTTGAAGGCGGCCTGCTTTTCGGCGCTGGCTTCGGTCTGGTGTTTTTCCTTCCACACGGAATAGGGCATGCCGTAATAGGCCTCGCGCCCTTCCTCTTTGGACATCTCGATACCGCGTTCGCTGGCCGCCTCCTGGTACCAGCGCGACAGGCAGTTGCGACAGAACCCGGCGAGGTTCATCATGTCGATATTCTGCACGTCGGTGCGCTGTTCCATCATGTGTTCGCGCAGCCGGCGGAAAGCGGCGGCTTCAATCTCGATGCGGATCTGGTCGTCCATGTCGGTTCTCCGGGTAAATCGTCAGATCTTGGCGTGCGCCAGTGCGTCGATCAGGATCGGGGCTAGGCGTTCGGCCCATTCTCGCTGGCCGGACTCTGTGTCGATCAGGTCGTGGCGCAGTTCAATCAGCGCGTTGAGCCGCCCGTGATGCAGCGCGTGTCGGTCGACACTGTCGCCGTAAAGCGCGCCGCAATAGGGTTCGTTTTCGCCCACGCAGATATCGCCCTCGGCCTGAAGCCCGTCGATCAACGGGCGGGCGAAACGGGCGTCATAGGCATATAGCACGCCGACCTTCCAGGGCCTCGGTGTGCGGCCATTGAGCCGGGGCGTGAAACTGTGGATGGCAAGGTAGACGCTGTTTTCAGGGCGGGCTTCGGCCATCCGCTCAAGCGCCGCATGGTAGGGGCGGTAGAGAAGGTTCATCCTGCGGAGGCGTTCGGCTGCATCGGCGTTCCGGTTCCCCTCGATCACCGTTCCGTCATATAGCTGCATCAGTAGCGTCGGGTCATCCTCACCCCGGTTGGGGTCGATCACCAGCCGCGACCAGGTCGACAGGATCGCCGGTGCGTCCAGCAGGTCAGCAAGGTGCCGGGTGACCCCCGCGGCACCGATGTCATAGGCGATGTGGCGCCCCATATCCGCCTCGGACAGACCCAGATCGCCACCGCATATCATCGGCGGCACCGCGTTGGTGGCGTGATCGCAGGTGACCAGCCAGGGGCCGGGGCGATCCTCTCCCACGGTCTCATAGGCCGGATAGGTCATCTGGGCGTCATCTTTCATGGTTCTGCCTGAATAAGCGCAGTTGCGCGAATGTGCCAGTTGTCACCTGCGGTTAATTCGGTCATAGAGTGCGCGGCCCGCCGATACCGCTAACAGTAAGAGGACACGAGGCATTCGATGAGACGCCTTCGGAACGTGAAGATTGTTGCCACACTAGGCCCGTCTTCGGACGACTATGAGATGATCCGCGCCCTGTTCGAGACCGGGGCCGACGTGTTCCGGCTGAACATGAGTCACGGCAGCCACGAGGATTTCAGGCGGCGGCACGGGATTATCCGGCAGATCGAAGAGGATACCGGGCGCCCGATCGCGATCCTCGCCGATCTGCAGGGCCCCAAGCTGCGCTGCGGTGTCTTCGCCAACGGGCGCGAGGAACTGCAGACGGGGCAGCCGTTCCGCTTCGACCTCGACGAGACGCCGGGCGATGCGATCCGCGCGCGCCTGCCGCATCGCGAGATCTTCGACGCGCTGGAACCGGGTGCGACATTGCTGGTCAATGACGGCAAGATCCGGCTGAAGGTCGGCTCGTGCGGTGCCGACTTCGCCGATTGCGAGGTCATCGCGGGCGGAGAGATTTCCGACCGCAAGGGCGTCAACGTGCCCGACGTGGTTCTGCCATTGGCGGCGTTGACCAAAAAGGACCGCGCTGACCTGGAGTTTGCCTGTTCGCAGGGGGTCGACTGGATCGCGCTTTCGTTCGTGCAGCGGCCGGGCGACATCAACGAGGCGCGCGCGCTGGTCGACGGCCGGGCCTCGGTGCTGGCCAAGGTCGAAAAGCCCTCTGCCGTGCGGGTGTTCGACGACATTCTTGCGGTGTCCGACGGCGTCATGGTGGCCCGCGGCGACCTGGGGGTCGAATTGCCGATCCAGAACGTGCCGCCGATCCAGAAGCGGCTGATCCGGAAATGCCGGGCGGCGGCCAAGCCGGTGATCGTGGCGACCCAGATGCTGGAAAGCATGATCGACAGCCCGATGCCGACGCGGGCAGAGGTCTCGGACGTGGCCAATGCGATCTATGAGGGCGCCGATGCGGTGATGCTGTCGGCGGAATCGGCGGCCGGCAAGTTTCCGATCGAGGCGGTTCGCACGATGCACAACGTGGCCGTCGAGGTCGAGGACGATCCGACCTACCGCGCCGTGATCGAGGCCTCGCGCCTGGCGGAAAAGCAGAGCGTGGCCGATGGCATCGTCTCTGCCGCGCGCGAAATCGCGGAGACCACCGATATCCAGGCCATCTGCTGCTTTACCCAGTCGGGCACAACCGCGGCGCTGGTTGCACGCGAACGCCCGCGGGTGCCGATCATCGCCATGGCGGGGTTGCGCAGCACCGCGCGGCGGCTGTGTATGACCTGGGGCGCCCATTGCGTCGAAGTGGGTGAAATGGGCCGGTTCAAGCAGGCGGTGGTGCGCGCGGTCCGGGCCGCCACATCCGAGGGGTTCGCCACCAAGGAAGACCAGATCGTGGTCACCGCGGGCGTGCCTTTCAACGAGCCGGGCACCACCAATATTTTAAGGGTAGCCCCGTGCGACGAGCGTCTGATATATAGGGCAGAGCCGGAGTAGCGCTTCACTTCGGCCTGTTCTTCGGAGTTTCGCTCATGCTGACGCAGGACCTGTTGTTGGTGGTCGGGATCATCCTTGTGGGATTGTCGGTGCCCTCGATCTTGGGCGCGATCGCCGACCGGCGCTCTCCCCGGGTGGCGGCGATAACGATCCTGGTGGGTGGCACGCTGATTCTGCTGGCGCTGAGCCAGAAACCGGGCGGCTATACGCTGCAGGAGGTGCCAGAGGCTTTCGTCCGGGTCGTGGCGCACTACTTCCGCTGAATTCGGTCTTGTCAGGACGGGAGCGGGGGCGTATACGCGCGCTCTCGTAGCGGCGCGTCCGGCTGGTAGGCATGCCGAGTCGCGCTATGACCGCTCAAAGAGGAGACGGAAATGCCAAAGATGAAGACCAAATCTGGCGCCAAGAAGCGCTTCAAGATGACGGCCTCGGGTCGTGTGGTCAGTGCCCAGGCCGGCAAGCGCCACGGCATGATCAAACGCACCAAGAAGTTCATCCGCAATGCACGCGGCACCACCACGCTCAGCGCCCCTGATGAGAAGATCATCAAGGGTTTCATGCCGTATTCGCGTTAAGGAGGGCCGATAGATGTCGCGCACCAAAGGGGGCACAGTCGCCCACTCCCGCCACAAGAAGATCATCAAGGCCGCCAAGGGCTACTATGGCCGCCGGTCGACGAACTTCAAGACCGCAACCCAGGCCGTCGACAAGGCCAACCAGTACGCGACCCGCGACCGCAAGGCACGCAAGCGCAATTTCCGCGCATTGTGGATCCAGCGGATCAACGCCGCGGTGCGTGCCCATGACGAGGCGCTGACCTATTCGCGCTTTATCAACGGCCTGTCGCTGGCCGGGATCGAGGTCGACCGCAAGGTGCTGGCCGATCTCGCCGTGAACGAGCCGACCGCCTTCGGCGCCATCGTCGATCAGGCCAAGGCCGCACTGGCGTAAAAGAACCCAGAAATTCGGGGATAGGAACCGCGGGGCAGATCGCTCCGCGGTTTTTCTTTTTTGGGGGGAACTCATTGGCCCCTGCGGGCCCTCTTCGCTGACCTGGGTCCGCACCCAGAGCGAGGAGCGTTGGCGAAGCCGCGCGATGAGCGACGCCTTGCGGGCTATGCTGCCCTCGACGGCTTTTTCGCCGCGGTCCGGGCGCGGGTCAGTATCGGCCAGTAGCGAAGGGCAAAAAGGCCGAAGCCGCCGATCCATGCGGTCGCGGCCAGATGCAACAACCAATCCGGCCCGCCAAAGCCCGCTGCCACACGCGCCGATGCGGCGGTCAGGATGGCCAGGTAGATTGCCACCTCTGCCGGACCCGCTGTCAGTTCCCGCCCGCTATGGCCAAGGCTGGCCCGGGTCATCACCGCCAGTGTCATCAGGCCCACCGCCCCTGTCAGCCAGCCATGCAGCGACGCCGCGGCGGGTAAGGTATCGGGCCACAGGATGCCGCAGCCGGCCAGCGCAAAGCCGATGGAGATGAAGAGATAGCCAAGATGCAGCACCCAGACCAGCGGCTCGGACAGCGTACGCCAGAAGACCCAGCGCCTGAGTCGAAGCAGTTGCAGGACCGCAGTAGCCAGGAACAAGCCGCCGACGATCTGGTTCTCGGGCCAGGCCAGCCAGAGCGCCAGCGAGACCACGGTCGCACCCAGCACTCCCACGTCGAACCGCCCCATGGGCACGGGCAGCGGCCCCGGCCCCTGCTTGGCCAGCCAGTTGCTGGTAAAGCTCGGCACGATGCGTCCGCCGATCAGCGAGATCAGGGTCACCAGCGCGGCGACACCCAGCCGAATGCCGGTCTCGGTGCTCGCCGCGCCGCCAACCCGGGCGGCATAGTGGAACGCCGCGTTGCCGACAAGCAACGCCAGCACGATCACCAGCACCGGCAGGTTGCGGCGGTTGCCGGCTGCGACGATCTCGCGGGCGATGATCGCCGCCAGGGCGGTCAGGAAACCCAGGTCGATCACAGCCGCCAACCCCGGCATCGAAGCGCCGAACGCAACCGCCACGCGGCCCGCAATCCAGACGCAGGCCAGCGCCCCCAGCGGCGCCCCGGTGACCGGCAGCCTCCCGGTCCAGTTTGGCACCGCGGTCAGCAGAAAGCCGCAGACTACCGCGCTGCCATAGCCGAAGATCAGCTCATGCGCGTGCCAGGCCACCTGGTCGAACGCGCTCGGCAACACCAGCCTGCCGGTCAGCACGGCAAGCCATAACGCCATCACCAGCGCGGCCCAGATCCCGGCCAGCAGAAAGAAAGGGCGGAACCCGCCGCTCAGGATCGCAGGGCCTTGGAAGCTACGTTGTTTCTGTGCTGTCGCCATGGGCCTTGCATCGCGCAGATGATGGCCCGATGCAACGACCGGCGCCGCGACATCTGCGCGCTCTGTTGATGCACCGACCCGCGGACTTGCAAATCCGGGGGCGGCTGGGTAGCAGACGCGGGACGCATTCAAAGAGGTCCCGCATGGACGACCTGAGAGACAAGTACCTTACCGCAATCGCCGCCGCTGGCGACGAGGCCGCGCTGGAAGATCTGCGCCTGGCCGCTGTCGGCAAAAAGGGCGAGGTCAGCCTGAAGATGCGCGAGCTGGGCAGGATGACGCCCGAAGAGCGCCAGGTTGCGGGGCCGAAGCTGAACGCGCTGAAAGACGAGATCAACAGCGCGCTGGCAGCCAAGAAGGCCGGACTGGCCGACGCGGCGCTGGATGAGCGGCTGAGGACAGAATGGCTGGACGTGACCTTGCCGTCGCGCAATCGTCCGCAGGGCTCGGTGCATCCTGTCAGCCAGGTTACCGAAGAGGTGTCGGCGATCTTCGCCGATATGGGCTTTGCCGTCGCTGAAGGCCCGCAGGTCGAGTCGGACTGGCACAATTTCGACGCACTGAACATTCCCGCCGAGCATCCGACGCGAACCGAAATGGACACCTTCTATATGGCGCGCGAGGCCGGTGACGACCGTCCGCCGCATGTGCTGCGCACCCACACTTCACCGGTGCAGATCCGCGCCATGGAGCTGCGCGGCGCGCCGTTGCGGGTGATCTGCCCCGGGCGGGTATACCGGGCCGACTATGACCAGACCCACACGCCGATGTTCCACCAGGTCGAGGGGCTGGCGGTCGACAAGGACATCTCGATGGCGAACTTGAAATGGGTGCTGGAGGAATTCTGCCGCGCCTTTTTCGAGGTCGATCAGGTCGAGCTGCGGTTCCGCGCCTCGCATTTTCCGTTCACGGAACCCTCTGCCGAGGTAGACCTGCGCTGCAGCTGGGAAGGCGGGCAGCTAAAGGTGGGCGAGGGCGACGACTGGATGGAGATCCTGGGCAGCGGCATGGTGCATCCAAAGGTGCTGGCTGCGGGCGGCATCGATCCCGACAAATGGCAGGGCTTCGCCTTCGGCATGGGAATCGACCGGCTGGCGATGCTGAAATACGGCATGCCGGATCTGCGCGCCTTCTTTGACAGTGACCTGCGCTGGCTGCGGCACTACGGGTTCTCGGCGCTGGATGTGCCGAGCCTGCAGGGCGGGCTGTCGCGCTAGATGTCCTCATGGGGACATAGGTGCAAGGCATTGTTTTTGCTGCTGATAGCGCAAACACTCAGCGATTCCCGTTGGTCCTCCGGCAACCATCGGGTGACCCGGGGCAGCATTCCGTGCGCCTGAAAAAATGTGGATTTCTCCCGCCGGATATGTCTTGATCCCGCCGGGCGGCTCGAGCCGCTGAAATGCAGGAGGCAATCGTGACCATCAGACTTATTCTTGCCGCGGGGCTGATCGCTGCCGCCACACCGGTTCTGGCCGACGAAGCCTGGACGACAACCTTTGGCGATGTGATCTATGAGGCCGATGTCGGTGACACGGCGGTTCTGCTGGTCGACGATCCGTCCGACCGGGGGCGGCTCTACTTTCCCGGCCTGGCGGGCAATTCCAGCGATCGCAGCACTCATTTCGGATATTGGATCGCCGAGGATGAGGGAACCTGCGACGCTGCGCTGACCGGCATCGACGGGATGAAGTCGAGCACGTGGGGTAGCGCGATCATCACCTTCGACGTCGCATCCTTTCCCACCGGCTGGACAGCGACGCTGGGCAAATGCTTCGGCGCGCCAGAGACCGGGATTCGGGCCGAGATCCGCTAGCCGCCCCCGTCGCCTGGCGCACCATCGGCACCGGACGGGTCTGCCGTCGGTCGGGAAACCAAAATCTCACGGAGTATCCCACGCGCCGCTGGCAGATCCGGCTGGGCGGGATGCTTTTCAGTTTCCGAAAGCCCCGCCGCCACGATAACTGTTTTCGGCTCCGATGGCGGTCTTGAGCAACCCAAAGCTGGTCTGGGTCAGGCACCCGACCCGCCCCGCAGTCGTGTCGAAACCGTTCCGCATGCAGGTGCTACCGAACCCGGCTGTCGCCAGTGCCAGCCCGCGCGACATGGATTTGCGTTTGCTTTCCTGATAGGCCAGCCCCGCGACACCGATGCAGGCTGCCGAGAACCCGATCAACACCAAACCACGTAGATTCATTGTAACAGCTCCTTCTGTCGATCCTGACTGTCTGCGCGCGGGACTTGGCAGAATTGAGACAAAACTGCGTAAAACTCGCGATTGTTTCGCGGCCAGTGATTGCGGGTGCCGGTTCGGGGCTGGCCAGCACCGGGCAGAGGCGCAGTTGCGGCTTTTCTTTGGGTCGGTCGTGCGGTAGGTCAGCCGCCGACGAAGAAAGGCTGTACGCGATGAAATTCACGCTTTCCTGGCTGCGCGATCATCTGGAGACCGAAGCCTCGGTTGACGAGATCGCCGAGACGCTGACCGATCTGGGGCTGGAGGTCGAAGAGGTGGTCAACCCGGCCGATCAGCTTGGCGCCTTTCGCACCGCGCGGGTAATCGAGGCGGTGCAGCATCCGAATGCGGATCGTCTGCGGCTTTGCCGGGTCGAGGCCTGGCCGAACGGGCCGGACGGCGAACCCGAGGAAGTGCAGGTCGTCTGCGGCGCGCCCAATGCGCGAACCGGGATGGTGGGGGTGTTTGCGCCCACGGGCACGTTTATTCCCGGAACCGGGGTCGATCTGAAGCCCGGCGTGATCCGCGGTGAGGCGTCGAACGGGATGCTTTGCTCTGAACGCGAGATGATGCTGAGCGACGATCACGAGGGCATCATTGATCTGGAACCCGGCACGCCTTTGGGCGTGCGTTTCGTCGACTGGCTGGCAGAGAATGACCCAGGCAGGGTCGATCCGGTGATCGAGATCGCGATCACGCCGAACCGGCAGGACGCGCTGGGCGTGCGCAGTATCGCACGCGATCTGGCGGCGCGCGGCCTGGGGACGCTGAAACCCTATGAGGTGCCGCAGATCGAGGGCAAATTCGAAAGCTCTCTGAAGGTGAGGATCGACGCGGATGTGCAGCAAAATGGCTGTCCGCTGTTTGCCGGGCGGCTGATCCGCGGTGTCACCAACGGGCCGAGCCCGGCCTGGCTGCAGGCGCGGCTGAAGGCAATCGGGCTGCGTCCTATCTCTGCCCTGGTCGATATCACCAATTTCCTGACCTACGACATGAACCGCCCTCTGCACGTCTTCGATGCCGATGTGGTCAAGGGCGATCTGCGCATTCATCACGTGACCGACCCGGCTCCGATCATGGCGCTGGACGACAAGGAATACGTGCTGCAGCCGGGGATGATGTCGATCTCTGACGACAACGGGCCGGAATCGATTGCCGGGGTCATGGGCGGCGCGCATTCGGGTTGCACAGAGGCGACGGTGAATGTGTTTCTTGAAAGCGCCTACTGGGATCCGGTGACGGTCGCCGCGACGGGGCGCAGGCTGAAGATCAATTCCGACGCCAAGTACCGGTTCGAACGCGGCGTGGACCCGGAATTCACCCTGCCGGGGCTGGATGCGGGTACGGCGCTGGTACTGCAGCTTTGCGGTGGAGAGGCGTCCCAGGTGGTGATGGACGGCGCGGCGCCGGGCACCGACCGGGCCTACAAGCTGGACACCGACCGGGTGCAGTCGCTGGTCGGCATGACGATCCCGGCAGGGACCCAGCGCGCGACGCTGGAAGCTTTGGGCTTTCGGCTGGAGGGCGACATGGCGCACCCGCCCAGCTGGCGCCCTGATGTCAAGGGCGAGGCCGATCTGGTCGAGGAAGTTGCCCGCATAGCCTCGCTGACCAGGCTGCAGGGCCGCCCGATGGCCCGGGTCGAGCCGGGCGTGCCGAAACCGGTGCTGACGCTGACCCAGCGGCGCGAGAGTGCCGCGCGGCGGACCTGTGCGGCGCTGGGCTATAACGAATGCGTGACCTACACGTTCATCGACGAAGCCTCGGCAAAGCTGTTTGGCGGCGGGGACGATGCGACGCGGCTGGAGAACCCCATTTCCAGCGAGATGAGCCATATGCGGCCCGATCTGCTGCCGGCGCTGTTGCAGGCGGCGGCGCGCAACCAGGCGCGGGGGTTCTCGGATTTCGGGCTGTTCGAGGTCGGCCCCGCCTTTCATGGCGGCGAGCCGCAAGAGCAGCATGTGCAAGTCAGCGGGCTGCTGATCGGGCATACCGGGCCCAAGGATGTGCATGGGCAACGCCGGGCGGCGGATCTATATGACGCCAAGGCCGATGCCGAGGCGGTGCTGGCCTCGCTGGGGGCGCCGGTCAGGGTGCAGATCCTGCGTGGTGGCGCGGGATGGTGGCATCCGGGGCGGCACGGGCGCGTTTGCCTTGGCCCCAAAAAGGTGCTGGGCGTGTTTGGTGAACTGCACCCCCGTGTGCTGCGTGACATGGGTGTGAAAGGACCGGCGGTGGGCTTTACCGTCTGGCCCGGCGAAGTGCCCGAGCGGCGCTTGGCCCAGGCGACGCGGGCGGCGCTGACGGCGCATGACCTGCAGCCGGTGGAACGCGATTTCGCCTTTGTCGTCGATGCCGATGTCGAGGCGCTGAAACTGGTCAATGCCGCGCAAGGTGCCGACAAGGCCCTGATCGAGAGCGTGCGGGTCTTTGACGAGTTCATCGGCGGCAGCCTGGGCGAGGGCAAGAAATCGCTGGCCATCACGGTGCGATTGCAGCCGACCCAAAAGACGCTGACTGACGAGGAAATCGAGACGGTGGGTGCGAAGATCGTCGAAAAGGTCGGCAAGGCAAC
This sequence comes from Paracoccaceae bacterium, assembly GCA_024226455.1. Taxonomy (GTDB): domain Bacteria; phylum Pseudomonadota; class Alphaproteobacteria; order Rhodobacterales; family Rhodobacteraceae; genus JAAELR01. The sequence goes on along the minus strand of JAAELR010000158.1, from coordinate 8,729 downwards.
CGGCGGGGTTCTGCGCGCCTGACCTGGCGCCCTGGCCCGCGCTTTCGCCTGCTGCCTCTGGCAGGGGCCTTTTTCGGTCATCGCGCTTGAGGTTTTGGCGGATCGGAGAGGCGCGGCCACTCGCTTCGCTCGAACCGGCTTTTCGAGCCACTGGTTTCTGTGCCTCTGCGGTCCGCAGCCCTTCTGGGCCGTCGGACAGGTCTATGACGACTTCACCCAGACAAGCGACCCCGAGGTGATGGCGCTGCTGAGCACCACGGCGTTGCGCTCCGGCCACATGCGCCGGTGATCGCCCCGACAAGGGGGTTGAGGCGAGACGCCCATCACGGTTACAGATGCGCCCTGCAATCGAAACGGAGGCTTTGATGCCTGAACCCAGACGCGTCGGCACACCCGGCCAACCCCTGACCGACTGATTGCCCGCGCTTTGCTCGCGGGCCTGAACCCACCCGCGAGACGAAGCAATGCCCACCGACAGGATCGCCGAGGTCCGGTGCCGTTTGCCGGACCGGCTGAAATTCAACTATTACGCAGACCGGCAGAGCCCGTGGCTGCTGGCCCGGCTGATGCCGGACGAGGCACGTGTGGCCGAACTGCGCCGCGCCGGGCATGGCAAGCTGATGGATCGCGCAGCACTGAAGCCGCTGGTGGCCCGGTCCGGCGGGTTGCTGCGTCGCCGTGACGTAAGCGCGCTGGCCCATGCCGACCGGTTCGAAGGGCTCGACGAGGCGGGGCGTGCGGCGCTGGCGGCACTCGAGGCTGTCTGGGCGATGGACTGGTCTGATTTTCTGGTGACCTTCACCGACTGGGGCACCGATGGCGACTGGCGCCACGCCCAGATCACCCGCGAGGGCGGCAGTCTGGTGGTGCAACTTGGCTTTCCTTCGGATCATGCCCAGCTGATGGGGCGCTATCTGGGCAATGACGCGCGGGCCAAGTTTGAAGAGAGCTTTCACCCGGTGCGGCTGAGCGGTCGACCGACCCTGGCCTGGAGCCGGGTGGATGTCGATCTGACCACCGGCGAGGCGCTGATCGAGGAGGTGCAGAGCGACTGGCTGCGGCTGGTTGCGGCAGAGGTCGAATGGCTGGCCGAGGCCGACGCCCGGTCGCGCGACTGCCGGGCGCATCAGGCCTATCAGCGGGCGCTTTTCGCGCGCTATGCAAGGATCTGGCCGCAGGCGATGCTGCTGGCGACGCTGGTGGTGCTGCGCGATCATCTTGGGCTGCGGCGGGTCTGGATGCACCGGCCCGAAACCGGCGCGGTGCTGAAGGGCATCGAGGACGTGCTGCCGCCGAGGTCGCTGTACACCGCCCTGCCGCGCTCCTTCTGCTTTGCCGCGGTACCGGAACTGCCGGAGTTCCTGCGCCCGCGGCTATGGCGCCGGTTCCCACGCGCCGCCCGCACCCGCCTGCGCCCGGTGATCTCGGCGGCGCGGACCGGGCGGCCGGTGTTCTGGCGGCTGGATCTGAACTGAGGAACGGGGCCACACCCCTTGGCCCCGTTCCGCTGAACCCCTAAGACAAGGCAACAATGGAGGTTTCCGATGACACTGAATGTCTATCTTTCCGGCGAGATCCACACCGACTGGCGCGAGCAGATCACCGAAGGTGCCGCCGGGCTGGACGTGGTGTTCAAAGGCCCGGTCACCGATCACGGCGCCAGCGACGATTGCGGCGTCGCCATCCTGGGGGCAGAGCCGGGCAAGTACTGGCACGACCACAAGGGCGCGATGGTCAACGCGATCCGCACCCGCAAGGGGATTGCCGATGCGGATGTGGTCGTGGTGCGGTTCGGCGAGAAATACCGGCAGTGGAACGCCGCCTTTGACGCGGGCTATGCCGCAGCCCTTGGCAAGTCGGTCATCGTGCTGAGCCCGCCGGAACATCAACACCCGCTGAAAGAGGTGCACGCCGCGGCGCTTGCGGTGGCCGAAGAGCCGCGGCAGGTTGTCGAGATCCTGCGTTATGTGCTGACCGGGGCACTGCCCGGATAGCGTCTGGTCACCACCCACGGGGGGGGGGCGCCGGGAAATTCAGGACCTTTTCGTGCAGGTCTGTGCTATGGGCATGCCGCGGGCGCAGACCGCCCGCATTTGGGAAGGCAACAGCAGGAGGGCGACACATGCTTGGGGAATTTCGGGACTTCATTGCCAAAGGCAATGTGATGGACATGGCCGTCGGGATCATCATCGGCGCTGCGTTCACGGCCATCGTCAAGTCGATGGTGGGCGATCTGCTGAACCCGATCGTCGGGCTGTTTCTTGGCGGCATCGACTTTACCAACGTCTTTGTGGTGCTGTCCGGCGAGGTGGCCGAAGGGGCCAGCCTTGAGGCCGCGCGCGAGGCCGGGGCCGCGGTCTTTGCCTATGGCGCCTTCATCATGGCGATCATCAATTTCGTGATCATCGCGTTCGTGGTGTTCATGCTGGTGCGTTATGTCAACAAGGTGAAAGAGGCCGCCGCGCGGAGCGAAGAAGAAGCGCCCGCCGAGCCCGCCCCCTCGGGGCCGAGCGAGATCGACCTGCTGACAGAGATCCGCGACGCGCTGGCGAAATAGCCGGAACATCACATCCGCCCCTGACGACAGGCCCGCATGCCGTGCGGGGCCTCATTTGCGTGCGAAAGCGGGATTTCCGGCGGATCGGCGCGGCTTCATTGCTTCATTTCCGGAAACGCATTGTTCCGAACACAGGCTGTATGGAAGATCACGCATGTATGATATCCCTTATCGTCAAGGGTATAGCATGGGGGGGCTAGCGGTGGGCGGTTGGAAAGTGATTTGCATGGTTCTGGTGGTGGCGCTGGCCACCCCTGCTTTGGCCGATAAACGGGTAGTGTGCAAGTCGCTGGCGCTGAGGGACGGGCCGGGGACTACCGCCCGCGTCGTTACCTCGATGGTCGTTGGTACCCGGGTGGAATTGCTGGAGGTCTACCAGGGCTGGGGGCTGATTAAGTTACCAGGCGGCATGATCGGATGGGCCAGGGCCTCGGGGTTGGCGCAACCGGGTGCCACTGTTGTGCGCGCCGCCCGGGCCAGGCCCCGGATCAACGACGTCGAGAAGTATACCTCGGTTGTCTGGCCGCCCTCGGGCAACCTGAACCTGCGCGATGGCCCGGGCACCAGGCATCCGGTGACCACGGTCATGGCGCGCGGCGATATCGTTGAGGTGTTTCAGAAATCCGGCAAATGGGCGCATGTGCGCTGCATCACCGGCGAAACCGGCTGGACCTACGCGGCATATTTGAGCCGCTGAGACTCAGCCAGTCGCGGCGCGCCCGGTCTTGGGGGGGACCGGGCGCGCCTGCGTATTACCGGGGTAACCCGATGCCAGGACCTGCCGAGGTTCAGGCCACCGACGGGCGCAGGCGCAGATACCAGTACCAGATACGATAGGCTTCTAGCAGCGCCAATGGTGCGAAATGCACGATCGCGGCGGTGGGGTGTTCCCATCTGTCCAACGCAGCCCAATGGATCAGCGTCAGCACCGCCGCAGGGTAGGTCCAGCGCTGCAGGGTCTTCCAGGCCGGGCCCATCCGGCGCACGAACCAGTCCATCGAGGTTACCGCCAGCGGGATGAAGATGGCGAACGCCAGCCAGCCGGTCCAGATATCGAGCCGCGTCGCCTCTGACAGCACGCGTTCCAGTGTGGCCTTGTCCATCAGATAAAACAGCGTGTGCAGCGCCGCATAGCCGAACGCCGCGACACCAAAGTAACGTCGGTTCCTTTTCAGCCAGCACGGCCCCCGCCAGCCCTTGAAAAGCAGCATCAGCGGCGTGGCCAGCATGGCGATGATCATGAACCGCGCGGCGAATTCTCCGATCGGGTGCACCAGAATGTGCAGGACGCGCGGGTTGGTGGAGGTGACGGCACCATTGAGAATGCCGAGGGCAGGCAGCGAAAGCAGCGCCCAGAGCCAGTAGGGGTTCAGAAAGGATAGCCGCGAGAGCATGGCAGGGCCTCGTTGGGGAAATGTCCTGTGTTGAACGGGGCGGCATCGGCTTTCCGTCGGTGCTGTGGAGCCGTTTCTTCCGTCGTTTCCCGGGTTTGTTGAATCCAATACCGGATCTGACCTCACCGGGCTATCGGATCGTCTTGCGGTGACCTCTCGGCGATTGCCCGCAATCACCTGTCGATAGCGCATTGCAGAGCAATGCACATAAGATCCGACCGGCTGGGGAACCAGCCAGCCCCCCCGGGGGTATATACTGCCAAATGACGGCGCCGACGTCGGGATTGCCTGCAATCCATTCAGGCCAATCCGCTGCGGGTCAAATCCGCCCTAATTCACGCCCGGCCCGGCCTACTTCTTCAGCGCTAGCGAGGGTGACAGCACGTCGAGCCCCAGCGCCTTGCCGACGGCGAAGTAGGTCAGGTGTCCGGCATGCACGTTTAGCCCGTTCAGCAGGTGCGGGTCGTCCTCGCAGGCTTGCCGCCAGCCCTTGTCGGCCAGCGCCAGCATGAAGGGCAGCGTGGCATTGGAAAGGGCCAGCGTCGAAGTGCGGGCCACCGCGCCGGGCATGTTGGCGACGCAATAATGCATGATGCCGTCGACCTCGTAGATCGGGTCGGCATGGGTGGTGGCACGCGAGGTTTCGAAACAGCCGCCCTGATCGATGGCCACGTCGACCAGCGCCGCGCCGGGTTTCATGGTGGCAAACTGGGCACGGCTGACCAGCTTGGGCGCGGCGGCGCCGGGGATCAGCACCGCTCCGATTACCATATCCGCGTCGACGAGCAGTTCCGCAGTGGCGCCCGCGGTGGAATAGCGGTTCCTGAAATCGCGTCCGAACACGTCATCGAGATAGCGCAAACGCGGCAGCGAGCGATCGAGCACGGTGACATCGGCGCCCATTCCGGCGGCCACTCTGGCGGCGTGGGTGCCCACCACTCCGCCGCCGATCACGACGACCTTGGCGGGGCCGACACCGGGCACACCACCCATCAGAACACCGCGACCGCCATTGGCCTTTTGCAGCGTCCAGGCACCGACCTGGGGGGCCAGGCGACCGGCAACCTCGGACATCGGCGCCAGCAGGGGCAGGCCTCCGGCGGGGTCGGTGACGGTCTCGTAGGCGATTGCGGTGCAGCCGCTTTGCAGCAGGTCATGGGTCTGAGCGGGATCGGGGGCGAGGTGCAGGTAGGTGAACAGAAGCTGGCCCTCGCGCAGCATCTTGCGCTCGGTGGCCTGGGGTTCCTTTACCTTCACGATCATGTCGGCGGCGGCAAAGATGTCTTCGGCGGTTCCGGCGATGCTGGCACCGGCGTCGGTGTAATCCTCATCGGTGAACCCGGCACCTGTTCCGGCGCCTTGCTGCACCAGCACCTGGTGGCCATGCGCCACCGCTTCGCCCGCCGCGTTCGGGGTCAGCCCGACGCGGAATTCCTGTGGTTTGATCTCTGTCGGACAGCCGATTTTCATGTTTGCCTCCCTGAACGCTGGCCGGACAATGGCGCAGGACGAAATCAATTGCTTTGAAAAGATAGATGATCTGGATAGGGTTCTGTCGAAGATAACGCGCGTATTGGCGCATTCTACGGGAGAAACTGCCGCCATGGTCGAATTTGACACAACGGACTGTCGCATTCTGACCGCCCTGCAAAAGTCGGGCCGGATGTCGAATGCAGAGCTTTCCGAACAGGTGAACCTGTCACCTTCGGCCTGCCACCGCAGGGTGCAGCGGCTGGAGGCGGAGGGGGTGATCGCCAATTACGTGGCGCTGCTCGACCCGCGCAAGCTGGACCGCCCGGCGACTGTGTTCGTCGAGATCACCCTGAGCGGCCAGTCCGAGGAAGTGCTGGACGGGTTCGAGCGCGAGGTGGCGTTGATCCCGGACCTGCTGGAGTGTCACCTGATGGCCGGATCGGCGGACTATCTGCTGAAGATATCGGCGCGGGACACGGATGATTTTGCGCGCATCCACAGGCGCTATCTGGCGCGGTTGCCGGGGGTGGCGCAGATGCATTCGTCGTTCTCGCTGCGCACCGTGTTCCAGACCACGGCGCTGCCGGTGTGAGGCAAGATTGCCGGGATGTCAGCCGATCGTCTTGATCGTCAAATCGGGTGTGGCGCTGCCCTTCCCACCGTTCATCACCGGCTGCACATAGGTCCAGCCGTTGACCCCCATGAAGAAGGAAATCGGGTCGACCGCCAGTTGATCTGGCTTGAACAGCCTGTCCATGACCTCTGGCGTCCCGTTTGGCGTGCAGGAACAAAGGAAATCAACGTCGTACTCTTTCCCGCTGGTGTCCGCCATCACCGTCGGGATGGTGAAGAGGTACTGATAGTTTCCCTGCGCCGGATTCCAGGCCTGGGTGTAGCTGGACGGAGGGGATTGCGCCGTGATGACATTCGTGGCCTGGAGGCAGATAGGGTACATCGCCTGAAAAAACGCGATCTCCCAGCCGTTGCCAACCGCCACGATGAACCCGGGGTCGACCTTGGGCGATACCTTTGCGGCCGCTGAACCGCCGGAACCGGATACGGTCGCACCCAGCTTGTCGGCTGAAATCGTGCCGTCGATGACGCCTTCGGCGAAGGTCTTGAGCTTGCCCCAGTTGCCATTGACGACGCCCAGCTGATGCGCCGAGGCATCAACCATGCTTTGCAGCGTCGTCTCCAGCGCTTCGGCAAGCTCGGCGACCGTTGCCTTGATCGTCGTCGGCAAGCCCTTTTTTTCCAGCCGGAATTTCGCGGTTGAATAGGCAATAGACAGAATCGCGCGCAGAGCCGGTCCGATCACTGGGATCGCGCCGACGATGTCGATGATATCACCGATGATCAGATTCAGGATCATCTCGAGCAGCGAATCATGCTTGATGGTGATCAGCGCCTGCACGGCAATCAGCGAGTCCGTCGCGGCATTGGCCACTTCGAGATTGAGTGCGGTCAGAACGCCTGTCGGCCCGAACCATTCATCGGTGTACTGGAGGAATGTCGCTTCGTTCAATAGGTGCGACTTGACGGTGTTGAGCGCGGCTTCGTCAAATCCCTGTCCGACCTCATAAGGAATGGCCTTGATGATCCCAGGTTTCACGGTGCCGTTCTTGGGTGGCGTGTTGTTCTTGATCTTCGTCAGGATATAGGCATAGGCGTTGGCCTTGGGGCCGCCTCTTTGCTGACCTCGAGGGCAGCTGCGACGTCCGAGATATCATCGGTGCTTTCGGCAATGGCGGCGACAATGCCCGGCGTCAGCGGCATGATCGCCGCTTCGAGCGCTTCGCAGCCCGGCATCGGGTCCGGTCGGCCCAGGCGATTGGCGTGAAACAGGCGGCGGTCGGCGGGGGCGTCGGGCTTTACGGTGGAAAGGACGGCAAAAAAGGAGTTCCATGAGGTGGCTCTCCAATACGGTGTTGGCTTCCTATTGGGGAGACTTCTATCATTCGGCTCACGTATTGGCATACCCCAGATGCAGCATTCAACCGGAAGCCCTGGGCGCAAGGGTGGACTGATTCCCCGGCATCTGAACCGGAAAGCTTTGGGTACGGAGCCTGGCGCAGTATCAATGGGTGCGGACCAAGGCCTTTCCGGCGGCTTGGCAATACGTCACAGCGCGGCAGGAGAAAATCCTGCTATCGTCGGGCAGGACAGGAGAAACTCTGCAGGAGATGATATATGGTACGCAAGAAAAGCGGCAAGATCAGCAACGCGGTTTACGAGCGTGAACTGGGCAGGTTGCAGATCGAGCTGATCAAGCTGCAGGAGTGGGTCAAGGTCAGCGGGCACAAGATCGCCCTCATATTCGAGGGCCGGGATGCCGCCGGAAAGGGCGGCACCATCAAGCGCATCACAGAGGCGATGAACCCACGCATCTGTCAGGTCGTGGCGCTGCCCGCGCCGACCGAGCGGGAAAAGACGCAATGGTACTTTCAACGCTACGTGCAGCATCTTCCGGCGGCCGGCGAGATTGTGATATTCGATCGCTCCTGGTACAACCGCGCCGGGGTCGAGCGGGTGATGGGGTTCTGCTCGGACAAGGAGTATCAAGAGTATATGCGCTCATGCCCCGAGTTCGAGCGGATGCTGGTGCGCTCTGGCACCCAGTTGATCAAGTACTGGTTCTCGGTCAGCGACGAGGAACAGGAGCGTCGGTTCCAGCGCCGTCTGACCGATCCGACCAAGCGCTGGAAGCTGTCGCCGATGGATCTGGAAAGCCGCAAGCGCTGGGTCGACTATTCCCTGGCCAAGGACCTGATGTTTTCGCATACCGACATCAAGCAGGCGCCCTGGTACGTGGTCAATTCCGACGTCAAGAAACATGCGCGTCTGAACTGCATCAGCCATCTGTTGTCGCTGATCCCCTACGAGGACCTGACGCCCGAAGAGATTGCCCTGGAAGAGCGTCCACAGCAGCGCGGCTATGTCCGTCCTCCAATGGAGGACCAGACCTTTGTGCCGGAGGTGCACAGCCAGCTGAAATGACCCGGCACAGTACTTGCCGGTCAGAAACGGCTGAACCCGGGAAAGATCGCCAATCGGCGCGAATCGGGGGTTAACGCCAGTAATTACTGGGGAATCGGCTGTCGGACTTTTGTCGGACTACTGTCGGGTTTCCGTCGGACCCCCCGGGGCCGGAAATGCCTGGTTAGGGCATCGTCAACGATAACCGCTACGTTTCCAGTGTCCTTGGCTTGATTGTGTAGTTCCATTCAGGATGGAATTCGTCGCCAGTGATGTCGAGGGCGGCCATCTCGGTGTTGGAGACTTTTATGCCTTTGTGATAGATCCGC
>JAAELR010000157.1 GCA_024226455.1 Paracoccaceae bacterium | reverse complement strand
TCTTACCTCCGCTTCAGGGCGATGCCCTGCCCGGCCTGCTCGGGCACGCCCAGTGCTTCGTGGACAATTAGAATTTGATCGAGTCGCGCCCGGACCGGCGCGGTCCACGACTCGATTGCGCGCCGCTTCAGATTAAAGCCCAGGCTCTTGACCTCGTTGGTCGCCGCCAGGCTGTCGTCACGCGCATCCCAGACCCGGTGAAACAAAATAAAACGCTTGTCGTCAAGACCGGTCAACTGCGTCGTAACGTAAAGCGGCGCGTCCAGCGGTAGCTCGCCGATATAGTGAACATGATTCTCGACAATCACGTACTCGTGTCCGTCGCGCGCATCCATACTTTGCGCCGGATGATTGACCCAGTTCCAGAAGGCCCAGTTCGCCTGATCGCAGATAGTCAGGTAATGTGCCATGTTCAAATGCTGGTACTCGTCGATCCATTCGGGTTTCACGCTGGTATCAACCAACCGAATTGGCGCCGCGATCTTGCCGGTCCAGTGGTGCAGGATGGTTTCGGTGATCATCAGCGACCCCTCCAGTTCGGTTCGCGTTTTTCGGTAAACGCCGCCATGCCCTCGGTGGCGTCCTCGGAATCGTAAACGCACCGGTAAACCGGTAAGTCGTGTTGGCGCATGATGCGAAAGGCGTCCTGTTCACCAGCGCCGGCAGTGGCGCTATCGATTTCCTTGATCGCCTGTAGCGACAGCGGTGCACAGGCAGCGACCCTCTCGGCCAGTTCGCGCGCGGCAGTCATTAAATCGTCGAGCGGCACGACATCGTTGACAAGCCCCCAGCGCGCCAGTTCCCGGGACCCGGCGCGCCGCCCTGTCATCATCATCTCCATCGCGACGGCACACGGCAAACGTCTCGGCAAACGGATCACACCACCGGCGTCGGCGATCAGGCCGATGCTCGCCTCGGTGAGCGCGAATTGGGCATGGTCGGCGGCAACGATCATATCGGCGGCCAGCGCCAGTTCGAAACCGCCGCCGAGCGCCATACCGTTGACAGCGGCGATCACCGGTTTTTTCAGGTCCCAGTACTCGGTCAGACCGGCAAAACCGCCGATACCCTGGTCCGCATCCGGCGCCTCGCCCCCGGCGGCGGCTTTCAGATCCCAGCCAGCGGAAAAGAATCGCTCCCCGGCCGCGGTTACGATCGCCACTGACAGGCCATCGTCCTGCTGCAGGAACTGAAAGGCTTCACCGAGCAGCTTGCTCGTCGCTGCATCGATCGCATTGGCCTTCGGCCGGTCCAGTGTGATTTCCAGTACACGCCCGTTTCGGGCTGTATTAACTGCTTCTGTCATGATGTTCTCCTCAGGCCCCGAGCGGCCGCAATAGTTGCCGGCTGATGATATGGCGCTGAATTTCCGAGGTGCCCTCCCAGATGCGCTCGACGCGGGCGTCGCGCCAGATGCGCTCCAGCGGCAGATCGGCCATGACGCCCATGCCGCCGCAGGTCTGGATCGCCTGGTCGGCGACCCGGCCGAGCATTTCCGAGCACCAGACTTTCGCCATCGCGCAGTCCTCGGCAACCGTCGGCATGTCCTGGTCGATGCGCCAGGCCGTGTTCATCAACATTAAGTCACCGAGGCGGATATCGGTAGCCATGTCGGCCAGCGGAAAGGAAATTCCCTGGAACTTGCCGATCGGCTGTCCGAACTGCTTGCGCTCGGCGGCGTATTCCAGCGCGACCCGGTAGGCGCGCTCCGCGCGCGCGACCGAAACCGCGGCGACGGTGAGCCGGCCGGGCCCGAGCCAGCGGCTGACGACGTCGAAACCCTCGCCCTCGTTGCCGATCATCTTCCAGCCCGGCACGCGCGCGTTATCGAAGTGAAGGATGTCGTTGTAATAGCCGCGATGCCCGACGTGATCGTAACCCGGCAGCACCTGCACGCCGGGCGCGTCGAGATCGACCAGGAAACAGGATATCCGCTTGCGCGGCCCCTTCGGTGTCTGGTCCTCGCCGGTCACCGCGAACAGGATGACGAAATCGCTGATGCGGGCATTCGAAATGAAATGCTTGCCGCCGCTGATCAACCAATCGTCGCCGTCGCGCAGCGCCTTCGTCTTCATGCCCTTGAGGTCAGAGCCTGCTTCCGGTTCGGTCATCGCGATACAGTCGCGCTTGTCTCCCGCCATAACCGGTTCCAGGTATTCCGTGATCTGTTGACCTTCACAGGCAGCCAGTATCGACGAGGGGCGACGCACGCATTCGGCAAGTGCCAGCGACGTGCTGTTGAGGCCTTTTTCGATCAGCGTCACCTCGACCGCACCGAGGCCCGGTCCGCCAGCGCTTTGCGGCATGTTACAACCGTGAAGACCGATGTCGATCGCCTTGCCGCGAAGCTCGATTTCCAGATCGCGCGGTAGCTCGCCGGTTTTTTCCAGCGTCTGCTCGTGCGGCATCAGTTCGTTTTCGCAAAACTTTCGCGCCATATCGAACAGCATTTGCTGCTCCTGGCTAGGTGTGAAATCCATTACTTCGCTCCCTTCGAAGAGTTACCCCGACCCACGGCATTTCGACCCAGAAGAGGCGCGCTTTTCGGTTCCGGTTTATCCGCCTCGGCAAAGCGTATCGGGCAGTCGATCGCTTTTGCTGAATCGAGTTCCGCGTGTGGAAAATCGGCAATGATTTGACGTGCCGTCACCTGTTCGTGGCGGATCATCTCGGATGTCGTCAGTACCGGCCCACAGGGGATACCAGCCTCATCGAGTCTTTTCACCCAGTAGTTGCGCGGTTTTTGCCTGAGACGCTCGGTCAACATCTCGGCAAGAGAATCGCGGTTTGTCACCCTGTCGGCCGTGGAGGCAAACCGGGGATCGTCGGCGATCTTTTCGAGTTCCAGCAATTCCAGTAACTTGCGCCAGCTTGCATCGCCCGCGGTCGTGCCGAAAGCGAGCCAGCCATCCTTCGCTTCGAAAGCCTCGTAGGGCGTATAAGTCGCG
>JAAELR010000156.1 GCA_024226455.1 Paracoccaceae bacterium | reverse complement strand
GAGCCAAATATTACTTACTAAACAACCTATGGTTTGAGGTTTTTTATTCCGTAAATTTAGTCACCTTCGCAGGATCTACATTGTATGGCCCGAAATTCTTAACCAGACCACATTCACTATCAAAGGGTAATTCTCCGTACCTCGCTTCTCAGATTTTGAGCGCACTTCTCGTAGGATCTGGAATGGCGGGAATTGCTATTGGAATTGGCGCTCGTGCTGCTTTAACCAGAGTTGTCGCAACTGCTTTGCATCCACTGGCTGGATTAAGCGCGCTTCCACTCAATTGGAGATTTCTGATTTGGTTTTCAGATTCGACGCACCCACCTGAAATTCTACCAGGGTATTCGATTAACACAGGGAAACTGGCGCCTTTTGAAATGTCTGGGACTAACAAGGGTTTCTTTTTATTGCTCCTATACATCCCAACCATCCCCTGGCGCTGGACGATCAAATCCACCGCCTGGTTCTACCTGCCTCTGCTCTGGGTCGGTCGCGGCTGGCAGAACATCCGCGGCCGCCCTCTGACCGAATGGGCCACCGCCTATGCCAGCACCCTGCTCAACCGAACCGGATTCGCCGTCGCTGGCCTTTGTCTGCTAGTCTCTGCCTTCGCCAATTTCCTGCCCGTCGAATACCTGCGTCTCAGCGTGATGCTAGAGACCGCTGGTGCGCCGATGTCGCCGCTGGGCTATCTGATGGTGCTGGACTGGGGCGCGTTGAAAACCCAGCCCTGGCAATGGTTCTACCTGCCGTCCTGGGTGCTGACGCTGGTGCTGTTCTTCCTGCTCGACCACCACGCCAAACATATCGACAGGGGCGCCGATGCCAAAGCGCTGCAGCCCACTTTCCGGTGCTTGATGTGGGTCGGCAACGCTCGCACCGTCCTCACCAAAATCGGCCTTGGCATCGCGCTGGTCTACTTTATGCGCGCGGTGGGCGCCCCACAGCAAGTCGCCGATCTCTGGCACGCCCTGCTTGCCGCGGTGTTCGGCTAGCGGGCGCCCAAGGGGGGCTGTGGCGGACACGCCGCGCGCATGGTTCTGGCCTGAACCGAGTAACCGCTGCCTGTCGCCAACCCGCGCGGAATAAAGCCCCTTGGGGCGCCGCGCGATCGCCAGACCGCCCGCAGGGCTGGCGCTCGCGCGGCTTGCCTTCTGAACCGGATCAACTTCTGCCCCAGTCCAGTTCCCACAGACCTGTCAGAATTCATCCGGTTGCCGTTTTCAAAGAGACTTCCCGCCGTCCCGCCTTGAACCCGGAACAAAAAGGGATCAAATCTAGGCCACCGAAAGGAATCGCCCCCATGGCCCAAGTGCATTCAGACAAGCTGCCCGTCCGCAACGCGCCCAGCCCCGCCCGCGACAAGCTGGAGGGCGGCAAGGCATTCGTCATGCACACCGAATTCCAGCCCGCCGGCGACCAGCCCACCGCCATCGCCGAGCTTGCCCAGGGCGTGAATGACGGCGAGCAAGACCAGGTGCTGCTGGGCGCCACCGGCACCGGCAAGACCTTCACCATGGCGCATGTGATCGAGCAAACCCAGCGCCCCGCCATCATCCTGGCCCCCAACAAGACGCTGGCCGCCCAGCTATATGGCGAGTTCAAGGGCTTCTTTCCCGACAATGCCGTCGAGTATTTCGTCAGCTATTACGACTATTACCAGCCAGAGGCCTATGTGGCGCGGTCCGACACCTACATAGAGAAAGAGAGCCAGATCAACGAACAGATCGACCGGATGCGCCACTCTGCCACCCGCGCCCTGCTGGAACGCGACGACGTGATCATCGTCGCCTCGGTCAGCTGCATCTACGGCATCGGGTCGGTGGAGACCTACGGCGCCATGACCCAGGATCTGGTCGCCGGCAAGCAATACGATCAGCGGGCCGTGATGGCCGATCTAGTGGCCCAGCAATACCGCCGCAACGACCATGCCTTCACCCGTGGCAGCTTTCGGGTGCGCGGCGATACGCTGGAGATCTTTCCCGCCCACCTTGAAGACCGCGCCTGGAAGCTTTCGTTCTTCGGCGAGGAGCTGGAAACCATCACCGAATTCGACCCTCTGACCGGCGAGAAGACCGGCAATTTCGACCGCATCCGCATCTATGCCAACAGCCACTACGTCACCCCCAAACCGACCATGCAGCAGGCCATCAACTCGATCAAAAAGGAACTGCGCCACCGCCTCGACCAACTGGTCTCCGAGGGCAAGCTGCTGGAGGCCCAGCGTCTTGAACAGCGCTGCAACTTCGATCTGGAAATGCTCGAGGCCACCGGCGTGTGCAGCGGTATCGAGAACTATTCGCGCTATCTGACAGGCCGCGCCCCCGGCGAACCGCCCCCGACGCTGTTCGAATTCATCCCCGACAACGCCATCGTCTTCGCCGACGAATGCCACGTCAGCGTGCCGCAGATCGGCGGCATGTACAAAGGCGACTACCGACGCAAGTTTACGCTCGCCGAACATGGCTTCCGCCTGCCCAGCTGCATGGACAACCGCCCCCTCAAGTTCGAGGAATGGGACGCAATGCGGCCCCAGTCCGTCTTCGTCTCTGCCACCCCCGCCGCGTGGGAGCTGGAACAGACCGGCGGCGTCTTCACCGAACAGGTGATCCGCCCCACCGGCCTGCTGGACCCCGCCATCGAAATCCGCCCCGTGGAAATGCAGGTCGACGATCTGCTCGACGAGGTCCGCCGCGTCGCCGCCGACGGCATGCGCACCCTGGTCACCACCCTGACCAAACGCATGGCAGAGGACCTTACCGAGTACCTGCACGAACAGGGCATCCGCGTGCGCTATATGCATTCCGACATCGATACGCTGGAACGCATAGAGATCCTGCGCGACCTGCGTCTGGGTGCCTTCGACGTGCTGGTCGGCATCAACCTGCTGCGCGAGGGGTTGGATATTCCCGAATGCGGCCTCGTCGCCATTCTGGACGCCGACAAAGAGGGCTTCCTGCGCTCGGAGACCTCGCTGGTCCAGACCATCGGCCGCGCCGCCCGCAACGTCGATGGCCGCGTCATCATGTATGCCGACCGCATCACCGGCTCGATGGAGCGCGCCCTGAAGGAAACCGAACGCCGCCGCGCCAAGCAGCAGGCCTATAACGTCGAGCACGGCATCACGCCCGAGACGGTGAAGAAAAACGTCGAGGACGTGCTGGCCGGGCTCTACAAGGGCGACACCGACATGTCGCGGGTCACGGCGCAGATCGAAAAACCCCTGGCGGGGGCGAATTTGCAGGCCCATCTGGATGGGCTGCGGGTAGACATGCGCAAGGCCGCCGAGAACCTGGAGTTCGAAGAAGCCGCCCGCTTGCGCGATGAAGTCAAACGGCTGGAAGCGGTGGATCTGGCCGTCCACGACGACCCGCTGGCCCGCCAATCGGCGGTCGAGGCCGCCTCTGAGGCTGCTGTCAAGTCGAAGGGGAGGTCAACGGCTGGACGGCCGGGGCAGCGTGGGGGGAATGTGACGCGGAGGGGGCGGTAGAGCTTAGAAGACTGTCTTTAGGACTTTTTCTGTTCCGGACGGCAGGTCATCGATTTCGTCTTTCGTGGGGAGCTCTTTGCCCTTGGCGTGGTCACAGATGTTTCGAATATCCGCCAAGTGCTGGGTAAAGCGCCACTGAGGTACCGTTATCACATCCTTTTCTCTAAGAGCCCAAACGAAAACTCGTTTTATTGCGGGAAACGGGCCTTCAAGGGGCCCGCACAGAGGAAATTGGGAGTGAGTTCAAGTAGGTTTTCCCGTTCAACGTGCGGGGTCTATGCCTCAGAGCCGCTATGGTGGCGTTTTGATTCAGACTCTGAGGCGTAATTACTCACCCCCTCCTTTGTGGTTTTGGGTTCAGGCCAGGGTGGTTTTGATGGTTTCCCATGAGGACTGGCCGCGTGGCTTGGCGGTGTCGGCGACGGATCTCAGAGTCTGACTCATAATTCGAGCACGTTTTTTCTTGCGATATGTCGGGCAGTTCTTCGGATTGCGGCGATGAGGATCCAAGCGTCTGCAGAAGCAATCG
>JAAELR010000155.1 GCA_024226455.1 Paracoccaceae bacterium | reverse complement strand
TCCAAAGTCGGGCGGCCCCGCACGACGGATATGCAAGCGGTTTGGGACGCGATCCAATATCTGGCGACGACAGGGTGCCATTCATTGCCCGGCAGGCGATGCAAAGCATCGCCGAGAGGGGGCAATGCTGCCCAAGGACTTGCCACCTTTCACAACGGTACAGTACTATTTCTACCAGCTGCGCGATAGCGGATTGCTCGACATCATCAACGAGACCCTGGTCATCGCGGGCGTTTGATATCGGGTCGAGACGCTGAACCAACGGTCGGAATCATCGACAGCCAATCGGTGAAATCCACCGAGAGCGGCGGACCGGCTGGCTACGACGCCCCCTCTCAGCGAATGCAAGCATTCGCCTGCCGGGCAATGGGCAAGAAAATAAAGGGCCGAAAGCGCCATATCCTGACCGACACCCAAGGCAATCTGCTGGCAATCACCACCCATACCGCCGACATCCAGGACCGTGACGGCGCCCCCGGCGTCGTTGAGCAGGCGTGCGAGAGCTTCCCCACGCTGGCACACATATTCGCCGATGGGGGTTACGCCGGAGACAAGCTGAAAAGCGCGATGAAAAAGATGAACGGCCCTGTCGTCGAGATCGTCAAGCGACCCGCCGGCGTGACCGGGTTCGTCGTCATCGCCCGCCCCTCTCGTGGTTTGCATGCAAACCACGAGAGGGCAGTGGATGGGTGGTCGAACGCACATTTGCATGGCTCGGGCGCTGCCGACGGCTGGCAAAGGATTGGGAAACATCAATCGCATCCGCCGATGCATGGCTCCTCATCGCATCAATACGTAGATCGGTCCGATACATCACCAGAGCAAGAAAAACGGGTAAATAATTATGAGTCAGACTCTGAGCTCAGCTTTTCTACAAGGGCAAAGCGCACGCAAAAACCCCACAAACGGCCCGCGCCCGCCAGAACCCACACGTTCCTGTCGCTGCCAATATCGCCCTTATTGCCGACGACTACGGCAAGGTTCCAAACCATGGCGATTGAGCAGAGCGCGCAGGCGTCAGCCTGCGCTGGCCTCTTCCTGTTTGGTCTCGGTGTAGATCATTAGCGGCGCTGCGTCGGAATTCACTGCCTCTTCGTTGACCACCACCTCGCCGACCTGATCCATGCCGGGCAGATCGAACATGGTGTCCAGCAGGATGTCTTCCATTATCGAACGCAGCCCGCGGGCGCCGGTCTTGCGCTCGACGGCGCGCTTGGCGATGGCGCCCAGCGCGTCTTCGGTAAAGTTCAGTTGGGTGTCTTCCAGTTCAAAGAGCCGCTGATACTGCTTGACCAGCGCGTTCTTGGGCTGGGTCAGGATGGTGACCAGTGCGTCCTCGTCGAGATCCTGCAAGGTGGCGATCACCGGCAGGCGACCGACGAACTCCGGGATCAGACCGAATTTCAGCAGATCTTCCGGCTCCAGTTCGGTGAACATCTCGCCGATGGTGCGGGATTCCTCGTCCTTGACGTCGGCGCCAAAACCGATGGCGCTGCCCTTGCCGCGCGCCGAGATGATCTTTTCCAGCCCGGCGAAAGCGCCACCGCAGATGAACAGGATATTGGTGGTGTCGACCTGCAGAAACTCCTGCTGCGGATGCTTGCGGCCACCCTGGGGCGGCACAGAGGCAACCGTGCCTTCCATGATCTTCAGCAGCGCCTGTTGCACGCCCTCACCACTGACATCGCGGGTGATCGAGGGGTTGTCGGACTTGCGGGTGATCTTGTCGACCTCGTCGATATAGACGATGCCGCGCTGGGCGCGCTCGACATTGTACTCGCTGGCCTGCAGCAGCTTGAGGATGATGTTTTCCACATCCTCGCCCACGTAACCGGCCTCTGTCAGCGTGGTGGCGTCGGCCATGGTAAAGGGCACATCCAGAATGCGCGCCAGCGTCTGCGCCAGCAGCGTCTTGCCGCAGCCGGTGGGGCCGATCAGCAGGATATTGGATTTCGCCAGTTCGATATCCGATTTGCCGGCGTGGTTTAACCGCTTGTAGTGGTTGTGCACCGCCACGCTGAGCACCCGCTTGGCGTGCGACTGGCCGATCACGTAATCGTCCAGCACCTCGCAGATTTCCTTGGGGGTGGGCACCCCGTCGGACGATTTCAGCCCACTGGCCTTGGTCTCTTCGCGGATGATGTCCATGCACAGTTCGACGCATTCATCGCAGATG
The DNA here is from genome assembly GCA_024226455.1 of Paracoccaceae bacterium. GTDB lineage: Bacteria > Pseudomonadota > Alphaproteobacteria > Rhodobacterales > Rhodobacteraceae > JAAELR01. The sequence goes on along the minus strand of JAAELR010000155.1, from coordinate 4,126 downwards.
AACACGGTCGGGCCCGCAATCAGCTTGCGCACCTCATGCTGGCTCTTGCCGCAGAAAGAGCAATAGAGGGTGTTTTTGCTGTCACCGCCGGAATTGTTCGCCATTACCAAACCTCTTGGGCCTAGGCCCAGCCAGAGCCACTTGCCCGTTCAACCTGTAATCCCCGCCATGGGCCCAAGCCTAGGGCAGAGCCAAATCGGGTTCAACGCAAAAATCGCCATTCGGCGATCAAGCACGGTCAACTTCATTCCTCACTGTCATCCTTGGCGCGATTTTCGACGATCTCGTCCAGATGACCCCATTTCAGCGCTTCCCGGGGCGACATGAAATTGTCGCGCTCCAGCGCTTTTTCCACATTCTTGACCGGCTGGCCGGAGTGTTTCGAGTAAATCTCGTTCAGCCGCTGCTTCAGCTTCAGCGTCTCTTCGGCATGAATCGCGATGTCGGTGGCCTGTCCCTGGTAGCCGCCAGAGGGCTGGTGCACCATGATCCGGCTGTTGGGCAGCGCATAGCGCATGCCCTTCTCGCCGGCGCAGGCCAGCAGCGAACCCATGCTGGCGGCCTGCCCGACGATCAGGGTCGAAACCTTCGGCCGCACATATTGCATGGTGTCGTAGACCGACAGGCCAGAGGTGACGACACCGCCGGGGCTGTTGATATACATGCTTATTTCCTTCTTCGGGTTCTCCGATTCCAGAAATAGCAGCTGTGCCACGATCAGGCTGGCCATGCCGTCATGGATCGGGCCGTTGACGAAGATGATCCGCTCTTTCAACAGGCGGCTGAAGATATCATAGGCCCGCTCGCCCCGGCTGGTCTGTTCGACCACCATCGGCACCAGGTTGTTCATGGTGGTTTGGTATTGCTCAATAGGATCGTTCATTGGCCCGCCTCGCTGACATATAGCCGGGATACACCCGGAGGGTTGACAGAGTATTAGTGTCGCCCCCGGGAGGCTGCAAGAGCCGCTCGTCAATCCTGCCGTCTTTCCTCGCGGTCATGATGCGGCCAAACGGCGACGAGCCCCCCCGGAACCAGAACTTGACAGTTCCGTAAGCCCAGCCTTACCATAAGCCATGTCTTACCAGGAAATCATAGCAGCCCTCGCCGACCCGACCCGCCGCGCTCTGGTAGAGCGCCTGCGCGGCGGCCCCCAGCCGGTGCGCACCCTGGCCGAGGGGATGACCGTCAGCCGCCCCGCCGTATCGCAGCACCTCAAGGTGCTCCGCGACGCCGGGCTCGTGCTGGTAGAGCCAAAGGGCACGCGGCGGATCTACCGGCTGGCGCCCGGGGGGCTCGACGAGTTGCGCCGCTGGCTCGACAGCTTCGCGCCCCTTGCCCCCGAGATTACCCAGGAGGATCAGATGCCCGGCCACAAGGCCGATAACGCCGACACCCCGATCACCAGGACCGTTCGGGTTCCGCTGCCGCCCGCACGCGCCTTCGATCTGTTCACCCGCGAGATGGCCGACTGGTGGCCGCTTGATACCCATTCGATCTCGGCCCAATCCGGCCAGACGGCGAAAACCGTCGTGGTGACACCCGAACCGGGCGGCCCGATCACCGAGACGAAACCGGACGGAACCACAACGCTCTGGGGCCGGGTGACAGAATGGCAGCCGGGCCGCGCCTTTGCCATGGCCTGGCATGTGGGCCGCCCGGCAAGCCAAGCCACAAAGGTAAGGCTAAGCTTTGACGTGGTAGCCGGCGGCACCCGTGTGACGCTGGTGCATTCCGGCTGGCAGGCATTGGGCGCCGAGGCCACGGTGATCCGCGTCGGCTACCTCACCGGCTGGGACAGCGTGTTCTGCACCCGCTTCGCCGCCTGCTGCCGCACATCCAGTGCCGCCGTCTGACCACGCCGCCTCGTTCGATCCGGCAAGGCAAGTGCCCGCAAACCGAATTCGCGGCCCTGATGGACGGCTGGACCGCGCGCCGCCAAAGCAGAGCACGCCCCGGGCCCCGGTCCGCGCCTGCGCCCGCAATCGTGCGTCGCCTTGCGGCTTGCAGAGTAAAAGCGCGCGGAAGCACTCATTTTGGCAGGAAAAGGAACACCATATCCGCGCCGCTGGCCCGGATCTGCGCGATCTCGGCGGCATAGCCGGTCTGGCCCAGCCTGGTATGGATCTCGCCCTCGACCTCGCCCCTGAAGAACCGCTTGAACCCGGTCAGCGCGTCCTTGCCGGTCAGCGCCGAGGGGCTCCGCATTGGGCGACAGACAGAACCTGCCCCGCGCCGTCGCCGCCGGCACCACCGCCATGGCCAGGTTCGACCAGATGATGCCGGTCAGCTACGTCGACCTTTTCTGACTGGATCATCTTGTCGGCCAACCGCACCGCGATGTCCGGCTTGCGCTGATCGTCCTCGATCACCAGTTCGATACCGCTTTCGCGCCCCTTGGCCCCGGCCGTCCTCAGCGCCAGCAGGAACCCGTCGCGCACGTCGATGCCCTGGCCCGCGGCACCACCCGGCAGCGCCGCCGCCGCTTGATACAGGTCAAATCATCCCGCTCCAGCCACCGCTAAGAAGGGTTCAACCACCAGAGCCGGGAGGCAACCCGACCCCGGGCGTTAGCGTCTCGTCGGGGTTCTTGCCCGACCCGGTCGGCAACAGGGGGGATGCCATGGCCTACACAACTTTCGAATTCGACGACGGCACCGCGCCGGGCAGCGCATCCTCCATCGCGGGTCCCGGCTCGCCGGCCACCTTTGTCGATGGCGGCGTCAGCTTTACCTTCAGCGCGGCGTCTGGCTACGTAGCCCACTACAATCCATCCGGTGACACCGGACTGGGCGGTTTCACCGGCGTGCCCGGCACCGGCACCGCGACGCTCGCCGTGAACCGTACCCCGCTGGTCGACAATTTCTACGGCACCGCCCTCAACAAGATCGTGCTGCCGATCTCTTTTGTGTCCGGCACGCTCGACATCACCTTCATCGGCGCAGGTGGCAATCAGGTCCTGAATAATGTCGGCGTCGGCAATGTCAGCGCCACCGGCTCGTTTGACTCGATCAAGTTCACCTGGTCAGGCGGCGCCTTCGGGTTCGAGCAGATGACCACGGACTTCAACTGCTTCCTCGCCGGCACCCTGATCGCCACCACCGACGGACCGAAACCCGTCGAGACGCTGACCGGGGCCGACCGCCTGCTGACCGTCGGGGGCGGCGAGACACCGCTGCTCTGGCTCGGCCGGCAAAGCATCGACGCCCGCCTGACCTACCCCGCCGTGGTCAACCCGATCTGCATCACGGCGCATGCGCTGGCCCCGGGCATCCCCGCCCGCGACCTCTTTGTCACCGCCGACCATGCCGTCGCCATCGACGGGATGCTGATAAACGTCGGCGCTCTGGTCAACGGGTGCTCTGTCTATCAGGTCGAGACCATGCCCACCCTCGGCTTCACCTACTACCATGTTGAAACCGCGCGACATGAGCTGATCCTGGCAGAAAACTGCGCCGCCGAAAGCTATCTCGACATTCCGTCGCGTGACGTCTTCGACAACGGCGCCGAGCGCACCGATGCGGCGCCGATCCCTGAAATGGACATGCCCCGGATCAGCGCAGCACGGCTTGTGCCTGAAGCCGTGCGCGCAAGGCTGGCGGCGCGGGCGGCTGCCATAGCATCATAGAAATCATTGACTATTTTCACGATTTCAAAACCCTACCCCACATAATACCCCACATAGGAATAACGCTTAACCCTGGGCTTCATGGCATTTTATTGCGTGCAATGGTGTTCCGTTTGTCCTCCGAATTGACTGCGCAATAGTTTTCCTATCCCATCTGGTCCTAGCTCAAAGGCTCTGGGGTTTGCCTCTTCACCCCAAATTCTCTGATTTGGGGATGCGCAGTTTTTCCACCTGATTGCCGGTCCCGAAACCAATTCAGCACAAGAGTTGCCTCCCCCCTCGCCATTGAGGGGTACGGCAATAAACAACCTTGGAACTGCACGCGATGAAAAACGTTGAGCCGCGCCGGTCCCTAAGCCCGGATAACCCATATGGATAGCGGTTTCGCGCGGCCTTTCGATGTGATATCGGTTACTCATCAATAGGTTAGCCGGAGGGATGCGGGAATTTGGCACGGGATGCGACGGGTGAAGTGGAAACCGGCCCTCTTCGGCTTGA
>JAAELR010000154.1 GCA_024226455.1 Paracoccaceae bacterium | reverse complement strand
GGACTTGCGAACACCTTTGCGCGCCACCTCGACGCGCCACCCAGCCTTCTGTTTTCGAATGCTCGCCAACTTTACGCACCGTGCGGAATTTCTGCGTAATAGAGTGCCCTATTTCGTCCGACAAAGCGAGACAGGATTCAGAGACACGTCGCCAATCGCCCTTTTTTATGGGCAAAGCAGGGCAAGGCGAGACATACTGGGAGACCAATTGGTGCGGGCGGTGGGACTCGAACCCACACGGGCACACGGCCCAACAGATTTTAAGTCTGGTATGTCTACCATTCCATCACGCCCGCATCTGGCGTTGTTCTTCGATTTTCAGTTCCGGGCCTATATCGGGCCTAGAAACGGTCTCTTAGTCGCAACGCCTTGTTCCGTATGCGTTTTACAGCACAGACTCAAGGATTTTAAGTCTGATATGTCTACCATTCCATCACGCCCGCAACTGGCGTTGTCTTCGGTTTCCGGTTTCGGGCCCATGTCGGGCCTGAAAACAGCCTCCTCATGACAATGCCTTGATTCGTATGCATATTTCAATGCCGACGCAAGGATTCTTTGCGCCCCTTTGCCTGCCATACCACCACGAGGACGCGGGCGCGGCATCGGCGGCCGCGCCTTGAAACCGAACTTCGCAGACCAGGACGGTTTCACTCACGGCGGCTTGACCGAATCTGGAGAAGGCGTTAACAACCGATATTCATTGCAATTGCAATGACTTTTGGAGGACCCACTCATGCCCGCACCCGACCTGAAGATCGAGCAAATCCATCATGTCGCCTATCGCTGCAAGGACGCCAGGGAAACGGTGGACTGGTACAAGCAGATGCTGAACATGGACTACACCCTCGCCTTCGCCGAGAACCACGTGCCCTCGACGCATGAACCCGATCCTTACATGCACATCTTCCTCGATGCCGGTATGGGCAACGTGCTGGCCTTCTTCGAACTGCCAACCAAGCCCGAGATGGGCCGCGATGACAACACACCGATCTGGGTGCAGCATCTGGCGCTGAAGGTTGCCGACCGCGACACTCTGATTGCCTACAAAGAGCATCTCGAAGCGCAGGGCGTCGACGTGCTGGGCATTACCGACCACTCGGTTTTCCACTCGATCTATTTCTTCGACCCCAACGGTCACCGGATCGAACTGGCCTATAACGACCCCGACGCCGCCGCCATGGCGGCGAAGGCCGCCAGGGTCAAGGACGAGATGCTGACCGAATGGACCAAGACCAGGCGCGCACCGCGTCAGGCCGCATGGCTGCACGAGAAAGAACTCAAGGACTGCTGAACCGTCCAACACCTGCGCCTGTCGGGAATACCGGAGCCTTCGAATTGCTTCGCAATCCGACCGACCGGGGGGGCCAGCCCCCCGGACCCCCCGGGGATGTATTCAGCCAGATGAAGGTGCCGGGGCCGGATTTGTATCGGTTCAGGTCAATGCGACACTCCGCCGGCGCTCTGGTGCCGTGCCCCGCCTGGCTGACCGCCCTGCCCCTTGACCTCTGCCGCCATCCCCGAAAGGGTGGCGCTCATGTTCCCGATCCGCGACCACAATCCGTCTGAGAAAACCCCCTATGTCACCTACGCGCTGATCGCTATCAACGTGGTGGTGTTTCTCGGCTATTGGCCCTTCATGGCCGACCGCGAGCTTCACTATTTCTTCTTTGAATGGGCGCTGCTGCCGGAAAACATCACCGACGGGCGCAATCTGCACACGCTGGTCAGCTCGATGTTCCTGCATGGCGGCTATCTGCATCTCGGTTTCAACATGCTGTTTTTATGGGTCTTCGGTGACAATCTTGAAGAGGAGTTCGGCCATTTCAGATACTTGCTGTTCTACCTCGCCAGCGGCATCGGAGCAGGGCTGGCGCATGTGCTGGTCTCGCCCGACTCGACCCAACCCCTTGTCGGCGCCTCCGGCGCCATCGCTGGCGTGATGGGCGGCTACCTGTTGCTCTATCCCAAGGCCAAGGTCGATGTGCTATTTATCTTCATCGTGTTCGTCAGGATCTGGCCGATCCCGGCATGGATCATGCTGGGCATCTGGTTCGCCATGCAGCTGCTCAACGGCGTCGCGGCATCCGCCGACAGTGGCATCGCGTACTGGGCCCACGCCGGTGGTTTCGTGGTCGGGCTGGTGCTGACCATACCTGCCTGGCTGAAACGCGGCGGCAAGAGTTACTGGGCCCGCACCCAGGGCCACCCAGAGCACCCCGAGGCGCGCTACAATCTGCAAAGCAGCCGCATCCCCATCATCCGCAGGCGCAAGTGATCCGCAGGCTCAGCTGCCATTGCGGCGCCGTGGAACTGCGCCTGACACTGGCCGAGCCGCTGCAGAATGCCACCCGCTGCGACTGCTCGTTCTGCCGCCGGCGCGCTGCGGCCACGGTGTCGGTGGCGCTGGAGGATCTGGAGATCGTGAAAGGCGCCGACAAGCTGACGCTCTATACTTGGGGCACCGGCACCGCGCAGCATCATTTCTGCTCTGTCTGCGGCATCTACACGCATCACCGCCGCCGGTCCGACCCCAACTACTTTGGCGTCAATATGGGCTGCCTCGATGGGGTGAACCCTCGCGAATTGTCCGAGATCGGCTGGACCGACGGGGTCAATCACCCGTCGGATGCCGGTAGCGTTTCGGGCAATACCTGAGCCTCATCTTGCTGCCTTTCGCCTTCGGCTCAACCGCGAAAACCGATCGATTGCGTTTCACGGTTCAAGACTTCTGCGCGATACCGTTTGGCTATGCCATCTCTGACAATCTGACCGCCCGGTTCGATCCGCTGACTTTCCGGCAGGCGTTTCGTCTGTGGCGGTTCGCCCGCATCATCGCCACCCGTCCCGATATCGTCTGCACCCGGCCCCAGACCGGCGACGCCGATTACCGGTTGCGGGCCTGGTGCGCGGGTCTGGCCGAACTCAACCATCTTGCCCATGGCACCCTGCTGCCCGCAGCCGACAGTTGCGCCCGTGCAGAGCCAGATCATGATGGATCAGTTCAAACCCGACGCGCCGCTGCCAACATGATCGGCACAATCTTAATCTTCTGAAAACCAGCGCCGGTATAATCATTCCCCAGGGGTCGGCCGGTGTGGTCCCGGCCAATTCGTGCGGAGCGCAGCCATATGAGCCATATCGAGAGACGAGACCTGCTGCGGCCGGCTTCCGGTGAGGCGCCTTTCAATCTTGACGAGGTGTTCTTTTCCCGCACCGACGAACGCGGCGTGATCCTCGCGGGCAACTTTGTCCTCCGGCGCGTGGCCAACTACGAGTGGAGCGAAATGCTGGGAGCTCCGCACAAGATCATCCGCCATCCGGACATGCCCAAAGGCGTGTTCTGGCTATTGTGGGACACGATCAAACGCGGTAAACCCATAGGCGCATATGTCAAGAACAGGGCCAAGGACGGTCTGTATTACTGGGTCTATGCGACCGTCATCCCCTGCGAGGGCGGCTACATATCGGCCCGCATCAAACCCACAAGCGCCACGCGCGATGTGGTCGAAAAGGCCTATGCCGACCTCAGGCAGCGCGAAACCGACGAGAACCTCACCCCCGAGCAGAGCTCGGGCATTCTGCTGGATCAGGTGAGATCGCTGGGGTTTCCCGACTATTCACGCTTTGCCGCGTTCACCCTCAGCGAGGAACTGTTCGCCCGCGACCGGAAATTAGGGCGGCCCGAGGACAAGCGGCTCACAAGGTTCCGGCGGATGCTGGATCTTGCCGACGGTCTGAAGACCGAGACCGCATCGCTTATTTATGATTTCGATTTCTCCGGTATCATCCCGCACAACATGCGGGTGATTGCCTCGCGGCTGGAACCCAATGGCGGGCCGATCAGCACTCTGTCGACCAACTATGGCGCGATGTCGCGCGAAATGTCGACCTGGTTCGAAAACAACGTAACGGGCGAGAACAGCGATTTCACAACCATCGAGCACAGCATCATCGACAGCATATTCCTGGAGAGCACCGTCCGCATCCTGACCGAATGCTCGACACAGCTGCATTCCGAACGCCGCAAGCTCGGAGAGGTCAAACTTGAGGTAGAGCGCGATCACCTGAACAAACTGGCCGAAGACTACCGAATGAAATCCATTGGCGGCCAGACGCGGGTCGGGAAAGAGGCAAAGCGCATAGGCGATTCCTGCAAGACGATGGAGCGGTTCATGTTGGGGCTCAGCACAACCCGGGTCAGTTGCAAGATCGAGGGCGCCCGCCTGAAAAAAGACCGTGAGAGCCTGTCGGAAGTGATCACCCAACTGAACGGCTTTCAGCAGCGCATCCGCGAAAATCTCCGACGTATCGACGACAAGAGTTCGGACATCCGGATGCTGGCCAGCTAGGGCCTGTTGATATTCAGGATTCCCCTTTTGGCTGATATCTGATTCAAGCTTCCAAAAGGGAGGCTTGAATGCTGAGTGATCGATTCATGATCAGTGACGAACAATGGGCTTTGATGGAGCCCCATTGTTTGGGG
>JAAELR010000153.1 GCA_024226455.1 Paracoccaceae bacterium | reverse complement strand
GATGTTGCAATGACCATCAATCTGACACCCCGAAAATGCCTCGGTTTTCGGTCTCCAGCAGAGGCATTTCTAAACGAACTTGGAAAAACGCTCACAATACGGTTCAATACAAACGTTGCGCTTCGCGCCTGAATCCACCGGGTGCGCGGGGCCGGACTCATCGGCGAGGAATGCCTGCGCGGGAACACTCGGTCAGGATCATACGACATCCAAACATCGGAGCGCGCTATTTGGCGGGGCCGACGTCGGCCGGTCAGTCGTAGTTGCCTTTCACCCGTTCCTTGCCAGGATCGAAATGCGGGAAGGCCGCGACCCGCGCCTTCAGCCGTTTCTGCATCCCGTCAAGCTGGCCGATCTCGATCTCGGTGCCGGGCTCGGCATGGGTGACGGCGACCCGGCCCAGTGCGATGACCTTGCCGAGGATCGGCGATTTCATGGCTGACGTGATCTCTCCGATCTGCGCCTTGCCCAGGCGTACACAGTCACCCGGCGACGGCACCACGCCGCCCTCAATTTCGAATCCCACCAGCCTGCGCTGCGGATGCGCCTTGCGCTCTTCCAGCGCCGCGCGGCCGATGAATTCGTCCGCTTTGCTCTTCAGTGGCACGGTGAACCCGATACCGGCCTCCCAGGGGTCGGTCTGGTCGTCGAATTCGGACCCGGCAAAGATCAACCCCGCCTCGATCCGCATCATGTCGAGCGCCGCCAGTCCCAGTGGTTGCATCCCGAAGGGCTCTCCTGTTTCCCAGACCCGCTCGAAGATCTCGGGCGCGTCCTTGGGGTGGCAGAAGATCTCGTATCCCAGTTCCCCCGAATAGCCTGTGCGCGAGATCACCGCCGAGGTGCCGGAATAGTCGCCCAGGCGTGCAATGGTCAGCCGGAACCAGGGCAGCTCTTCTATCGTGGGCTGGGTCGGCGGGGTCCAGAAGATCTCTGCCATGATATCGCGCGAGTGCCGCCCCTGCACGGCAATGTTGTGCAACTGATCGGTAGAGTTGCGCACCCAGGCGTTCAGCCCGCGCTTGCCGGCCTGCTCGCGCAGCCACAGCCCGCCGGTGTCGTTGCCGCCGATCCAGCGGAAATTGGTCTCTCCCAGCCGATAGATTGTTCCGTCGTCGATCATGCCGCCGTGGTCATAGCACATGGCGGTATACCTCACCTGCCCCACGGCCAGCTTCTTCATGTTGCGGGTCAGGCAAGTTTGCAAAAGCTCTTCGGCATCCGGTCCGGTAACCTCGTATTTCCGCAATGGTGACAGGTCCATCACGGCGGCCTTTTCGCGCACCGCCCAGTATTCGCCGATGGTGCCCACACTGGGAAAGCTGTTCGCCAGCCAATAGCCGTTATACTCGACGAAATCGCGGGTATGGCGGGCAAAGCAGTCGTGAAATCCGGTCTTCTTGGTCATTTCCACATCCGCCTCCGCTGAGGTCCGATAGCCTGTTGATCGCTGAAAATCCTCGCCCGCCTTATAGGTGCGGACCTGGATATCGGTGGGATTCCAGCCGTTTGCCGGGTCGATATCGCAGGGACAGGCGGTGCAGACGCAGACCAGATCGGTAAGCGCCCGAAGCAGAACGAAGTCACCGGGCCGCGACCAGGGGTCGTCCATGCCCAGCGCATGCGTGTCGTCCAGCATGGTGTTGAAGAAGAAATTGATCGCCGGCCAACCGCCACGGGGGCGAATGCCGCGCTTGGCAAGTTCGGCGTTCATGTTGTCAGAGCAGTTCACGTGACCCGGATAGCCGAGGTCTTCGTAGTAACGCGCGGTGCAGGCCAGCCCGAACGTATCGTGCCGGCCGCAGGTGTCCTGCAAGATCTCGGCCAGCGGCTCCTGGTCGGCGGTCCAGAATTTGCTGAAGGTCCCGGGGGTGGGATAAAGACGGCCCATCAGACTGCGGGTGGTGGTGGGATCGATCTCTCGCTCCAGCCCCTTGTCCAGCGCGCGCTGGCTGAACGCCTGGAAATCGCTGCATTCGCGGCCCTGAACATCGAGGATCTGGATGAATTCGCCCGCTTTTACCTCAAAAGAGACAGCATTGCCCGGCTGGATGTTTATGTCGCGCAACGGGTCTGCCAGCGGGTCTGGCGGGCCGAACGCTGCTTTCGAAACCCCGGGGTCGGCGCGGCGGATATATAGGATCAACCCGGTCGGGGCGTCCTGCCGGTCGGGGCGCATCGGACCGCCGGGGGCGGCGCAGATCAGCAGACCGTCGGTCTCGCAGGTGAATGCCGCCTGATCGCCGGGGCGCGACCCGTCGGCAAAGACCGGCACCGCGTCGCCGGTCTCGATGTCGAACCCGACCGCCGCCAGTGCCCGCAGCACCCGCGCGCCCGAAGGCGCGCCGCCGACCAGCGTTTCGATGGTCGCGGCCGGCCGCCCGGTACCGGTTGCGCCCAGCATTGCCGCGTCAGAGCGGCGGTCGGGACCAAAGATCACCAATTCGCCGGGCTGCAGCCCCTCGCGGTCCAGAACGATGACCTCGTCGCCGCGATAAACCGGCACCGCGCGCGAGCCGCCGCCGGGAACCGGGTGCCGTTCCACCCCATGGGGCAGCACCGGCAGGCCGGGGGCCGTGACCCCGCGGCGTTCCCAGGGCATTTCTGTCACTCGCCGGACGGTGCCGGATTGCACATTCATCGCCGGTCTCCCCCACAACACGCGCCAACGTTGCCGCGCGCGGCGGGTGCCCCGCTGTAACGGGCGCAACGTGGACGCCGCGCTCCCGGGAAAAACCGCGCCGTCATGCCAGCCCCAGCGCCCTCTTGCGCCGCTCGGCCCAACTCAGGATCGTCAGGTCGAATGACAGCGCCATCAGCGACACGCAAATGCCAAGCACGAAGTTCTTGCCCAGATCGGTGCCCGCCAGCGTGCGCTGCAGTTCCTGCCCCAGGTCCTGGGTGCCAATGAAGGCGGCGATGATCACCATGAAGAACGCGAACATGATCGCCTGGTTGAAGCCCACCGCCATCGTGGGCAACGCCAGCGGCAGCTGCACCGTCAGCAGTTTCTGCCGCTTGGTCGCCCCGGACATGTCGGCGGCCTCGGTCATCTCGGGCGGCACGGTGCGCAGCCCCTCGATCGTATAGCGGGTCAGCGGCACCGTGGTGAAGATGACGATCGAGAAGATAACCGCCACGTCGTTGACGCCGAAGAGCATGATCGCCGGGATCAGGTAGATGAAGCTGGGGAAGGTCTGCGCGGTGTCGCAGGCCAGAAGGATGCGCCGCGACCAGCGCTCGTTGCGCGAGGCCAGGATGCCCAGCGGCAGGCCGATGAACATCGACAGGATCACCGCCGAGATCACCGCGTATAGCGTGATCACCGAGCGGTCCCACCAGCCCGACAGCGCCACCAGCGAAAAGAACAGCGCCGCATAGATCGCCGGTCGCTTGCCGCCCAGCCAGCACGAAAACGCCACGATCCCAAGGATGAAGGCCGGGGTCGGAATCCACAACAGCCCGTTGCGGAACGGGATCAGGATCCAGACATTCAAAAACCAGCGCCACCAGCCGGTAAAGGCCTGCACCGTGTCGATGGCCAGAAAGCCCTTGATGGCGGTGTCGATCTCCTTGCCGCGCGAGAAGTCCTGCTTGCGCCCGATATGGTCGAAGACCTGCACAAACTGCGCCAGCGCCAGAAAGACCACAAACGCACCGATGGCGGTCAGCAGCACGACATGCTCTTTCCACCATGGCGTGCCCTTTTCGTGATGCTCAGGCAGTTTCACGACCCACGCCTTGGACAGCCGGTCCAGCATCACCGCCAGCAGCACGATGGTCACCCCGATCTCGAAACTGCGGCCCAGCTTGAACGACCCCATCATCGCCAGCAGCTTTGCGCCCAGCCCCGGCATGCCGATGAAGGCCGTGAGAACCACCATGGCCAGACACAGCATGATCACCTGGTTGACGCCCACCAGGATCTCTGTGCGCGCCGCGGGAAGGTAGACCCGGGTCAGCATCTGCCAACGGGTGCAACCGGCCATCTTGCCGGCCTCGACCACCTCTGGCGACACTTTCTTCAGCCCCAGCGTGGTCATCAGGATCATCGGCGGGATGGCATAGACGATGGTCGCCACCGCGCCCGCCGTCGGGCCGACCTTGAAAAAGATCACCGCCGGCAGCAGGTAGGTGAAGAAGGGCAGCGTCTGCAGCACGCTCAGCACCGGCTTGATGATGCGGTTGACCAGTTCCCATTTCCACGCCGTGATACCCAACAGCAGCCCGGTGAAAAACGCCAGCGGAGCCGCCACCGACAGCACCGACATGGTCTGCATGGCAATCTTCCACTGGCCGATCAGCGCGGTCCAGATGAACGTGCCGCCCGCAAGAGCCGCCATGCGCCAGCCGCCCAGGTAATAGCCCACCACTGCGGCCACCGCCGCCACCGCCGTCCAGGGCACCGGGCCCAGGAAGGGCCAGCGGCGCTTGCCTTCAAGCAGGTTCGCCATGGTGTTCAGCATGAATTCCAGCGGTCCTTCGGCGAACCAGCGGGTCAGCACCGCGATCTTCAGTTTCTCGATCACGATCACGTTGAAGAAATAGTCCAGCCATTGGGCAAAGGGTGGAATCCAGGCCTCTGGCACGCGGATCATGAACTCGGGAAGCACCGGACGCGCGGCTGCCAGCAAGACCGCCGCGACCAACAGGATCTGCGCCACACGCGTGCTGCTCAGCCCGTTCTTCGTGTCTTCGATATCCGCCGTAACATCGGCCATCTCAGGCGTCCCCCAGCAGCACGTCCAGCGCCTGCTGCCGGTTCAACACCCCGACCAGGGCGCCATCGGCGTCGGCGACGGGCAGATCCTCGCGGGCATCATTCACCAGCTGGCGGGCCAGTTGCTGGATCGTTGCGCTGGCCTGCACCGGCTCGCCTTCGGGTGCGGCACCGTTCAGCGGTCGGGACAGCACGCCGGCATGAACCACGCGGGACTTCTCGATATCCTCGGTGAACTTGCGCACATAGGGCGTGGCCGGGTTCAACACGATCTGATCGGGCGTATCGCATTGCTCTATCGCGCCGTCCTTCATGATCGCGATCCGGTCGGCCAACCTCAGCGCCTCGTCGAAATCATGGGTGATGAAGACGATGGTCTTCGACAGCATCTGCTGCAGACGCAGGAATTCGTCCTGCATCTCGCGGCGGATCAGCGGGTCGAGCGCCGAGAACGGCTCATCCAGAAACCAGATATCGGGTTCGATGGCCAGGCTGCGCGCGATACCGACACGCTGCTGCTGACCCCCGCTGAGCTCTCTCGGAAAATAGTCTTCGCGACCGGAAAGCCCCACGAGCTCAATAACTTCCATCGCGCGTTTGCGCCTGTCGTGGCGATCCTGGCCACGCATTTCCAGCGGGAAGGCGATGTTGTCCAGCACCGTGCGGTGCGGCAGCAGGCCGAAGCTTTGAAACACCATGCCCATCTTCGAGCGACGCAGCGCGATCAGTTCGCGCTCGCTCATCGCGCCGATATCGTCGCCCTCGACGGTGATCGTGCCCGTGGTGATGTCGTGCAGTCGTGAGAAACAGCGCACCAGCGTCGACTTGCCGGACCCCGAGAGCCCCATGATCACCAGCATCTCGCCCCGGCCCACGTCGACCGATACGTCGCGCACCCCGGCGATATAGCCCGCGCGGCGGATGTCGTCGAAGCTTTCGCTGCCGGACATGGAGGCAAAGAATTTCTTGGGATTGTCGCCGAACAGCTTCCAGGCGTTTCGGCAGGAAATGACCGTTTCGCGGTCGCTCATTAGTCGCTCTCCCCCCTGTTGAACCACCCCGGCCCAAGGGCCGGAGTTGTCCGCATCTTAACCGGAAACCGGCGCGATCACATCGCGGCTTCTACCCAGGGCTTCCAGACGGCTTCGTTGGCTTCCAGCCATGCCTCGGCGGCCTCTTCGGGCTCCATCTCGTCGACATCTACAAATTTGGCCATCTCGGCGATCTGCGGATTGGTGAAGCTGATCGCCTGCAGCACCTTGTAGGCGGTCGGCCACTTGTCGCCCATACCGTCCCAGGCGGCCTTTTTCAGATAGCCGGTTGCCGGGTTGCCGCAGTCATAAAGCGCGTCCGGGTTCGGGCCCTTGGCCGGGTCCTTGTCGCAGCCGTCCTCCCACTTGGGGAAGTTGACGAATTCGCCGGGCCAGACGGCTTCGGCAAAGTTCGGGGTCCAGTTGAACACCAAAACCGGCTTTTTGTCGGCCTCGGCAGCACCGATCTCGGCCCAGAGCGCCGCTGCCGAACCAGCGTTGATCACGGTGAAGTTGAGGCCCAGCGCCTCGGCGCGCTCTGCTCCGTGCTTGAGCCAGTCGACCGGCCCATCCAGATAGCGGCCCTTGTCGCCGGTCTCGGGGGTGGCGAAGACTGCCGCACAGTCGTTCAGGGCTTCCCAGTCCGGCAGGCCGGGGCAGGCATCCTTGGTCCACATCGGGTACCACCAGTCTTCGCGGGTCACCGCGTCATGGTCGCCGGCATCATGCAGGCCGCCCTTTTCCAGCGCCGCCCGGAACGACGCGCCGAATGCGCCTTCCCAAACCTCCAGTTCCAGCGCCACATCGCCCAGGCGGACCGATTCATACACAGCCTGGCTGTCGGTGGTGACAAACTCGACGTTGTTGCCCATCGATTCGAAGATCTGGCCCACCACATGACTCATCACGATCTGGGACGACCAGTTGTGGATCGGGATCACGATCGGGTCGTCACTGTCGGCGGCATGAACAGCGGTTCCCGTGGCCAGCGCGATCGCGGCGGCGGAAAGAGTGAGTTTCAGTTTCATTTTTTCTCCCTGACGTTTTCGTCGGTTTTCTAGCGTCGCGCGCCAGTGGGGCCCGAACAGCCAGCGCATCCGCAGTCTGCCAAAAAAGCTGGATTGGAGCAGCACAGAGTTTTGAATGGCCTTGCCTCAGGAAATTCGAGGCAAGAAGGGATTTTCGTGGTTTAATCAGCATGTTGACGATTCGCGCCGACGCCGCACGCGTCGTGGCGCGAAGGAAAGCGAGAGCGGATGCTGAAAAAACGCAAGGTGCTGCCACCGCTGGACTACCTGCTGGCCTTCGAGGCGGCGGCCAAACGGGGAAGTTTTGCGCGCGCATCCGATGAACTCAACATCTCGGAATCCGCCATCAGCCGCAAGGTCCGGCTGCTGGAACAACACTATAACGTGCCGCTGTTCGTGCGCGGCCACCGCTCTATTGCGCTGACGTCGCAAGGCGCGGCGCTGCTGTCGTCGGTCGGCCGGTCGATGGACATTCTGCGCGATGCTTCCGACGAGATGTTCGCGCGCCATCAGATCAACACGGTGACGCTGGCGGCGACCAACTCTGTCGCGGCACTGTGGCTGATGCCGCGGCTCAGGCGCTTCAACCGGGCCAACGAGCGGGTCAAGATCATGCTGGTTGCCTCTGACAGCGACGAAGAATGCCTGGCCGACGATGTCGATCTGTCCATACTGCGCGGCGAGGGCGACTGGCCGGGGTTTGAGGCCAGGTTGCTGTTCGGCGAGACAGTTTTTCCGGTCTGCGCACCGGGTTACCTGAAGGCGCATCGCGGCTGCGCGCAGCTTGACGGGCTGCCCAGCGTCGATCTGATCGAGGTGGCCAGCAGCCATACCGAGTGGATGGACTGGAAGACCTGGCTGGACCATCAGGGCGTTTATGACGTGGCGCTAGACAGGGCGGCGTTCTTCAATACCTATCCGCTGGCGATCCAAGCCGCGGCGGACGGGCTGGGTGTTGCTTTGGGCTGGGGTCATCTGGTCGACCTGCTGCTCGAGTCGGGGGCGCTCGTGCGCCCGGCCTGCGACAGTTTCGCACGCACCCAGTCGGGCTATTACCTGTTGAAAAACAAACGGAAAAAACCTTTCCCCGAACAACAGATCGTCGAGGAGTGGCTGTTGAAGATGAGCGCCTCGCGCAAGCGTTACGGATCGCGGCCCGAGACCTGACAGGCGGGGCGCTCATCGGGTCCTTGCGGGCCCTCCTCGCTGGCGCCGCACCCGGGCTCGGGGGCCTTCGGCAGTGGATATGCGAGTGGTTCCAGTCACGCGCCGCCTGACCGGACGGAAACCGTACCACCACGTGGCGATCCCTGGGTGGCTTGCCCGCATAGCTGACCGCCCATCCGCCACTTACCGGGAACGCGCCGTTGAAGACCTCGATCGCGGGCGGCACCGGCTTGACGTATTGCGCATTGACCCGGAGGGGGGACGCCGTTCCGCGGCATGACAGAACCAGCGGCCATGGGGTCAGGTGAGATTGGGGTCCGAAGCAGAGGCCGCCCATTCGGGCTCGAACCCCAGCACCACCGTCTCGGCGGGCAGGTCGGGGTTGAAGAGCCGGTTATGCGCCATGGTCGCCTCGTGCAGGCTGTTATGTTCCGCCAGTTGCCAGACCTTGCAGTCGAGATCGAAGCGCTGGGCGTAGGCGTCGAAGACCAGCCGGCAGCGCCCGGCCTCACGGATCTGCGCCGCGCCGGGAGAACCCGGCGGGAAGGTGGCGGTAAGGATGTCGGAGAACTCGGCTGCTTTCTGGTAATAGGTCGCCGACAGGAACTGGATCGCCTGGCTGCGGACATAGAGCCGGTCGCGGGTTCGCCGCGCCATATGCAGCATCTCGGGCGTCACCGAATGCGCCGGCTGTTTGTTGAGGATGGTGATCACCGTGCCCAGCGGTTCAGTCTGGCCGGGCAGTATCACATCGGGCATGGCCGCTTCGTTCGGGCGGCCCTGCATGTCGCGCATCGCCAGCTGGCGCACCCGGCACTGCCATTTCAGAAAAGCCCGCCGCAGCGGGTGGCTGTCAAAGCTGGTGCCCAGCGTTGCCGCAAGCGAACTCATGCGATCCTCCTGCCGGTCTCACCGGCCAGTTCGAACGCCCGGTCATGATCGAGGCTGGGGATCCGCCCCCGGGCCACGGCGACCTGATCGAGGTCGATGCGGGCATGCACCAAGCCGGGGATGGTGCCGCCATCGGCCACCACCTCGCCCCAGGGATTGACCACCAGCGAATGGCCATAACTCTCGCCGCCACCCTCGATCGGGCCTACGGCGCAGGGCGAGACGACGAAACAGGTGTTTTCGATGGCGCGTGCCCGGTTCAGAACGTGCCAGTGCGCCTCGCCGGTTCGTTTGGTAAAGGCCGCCGGACAGGCGATGATCTCTGCCCCGGCCTGGGCCAGTGCGCGGAAAAGCTGTGCAAAGCGCAGGTCATAGCAGATCGTGTGGCCGACCCGGCCAAAGGGCGTGTCGTGGATCACCGCCCTGCCACCCGCCACCACACTGGCGCTTTCGCGGTAGACCTCTGTCTGGGATAGCTGGATGTCGAACAGGTGGATCTTGTCGTAACGCCCGACCACCTCGCCTTGGTCGTTCAGCATGAATCCGCGGTTGATGATCTTGCCGCCCGGCCCCTCGACTGCGACCGAACCCAGCATCACCCAGACCTTGCGGCGCGCGGCAAGCTCGCCGAACGCCTCGACCATCGGATGCGCCGCATCGGGCGCCACGGGCGGCGCCAGCGCAGACCCTTCAGAGGCCAGCCCGCCGCAATACTCAGGCAAAAACAGCATCTCAGCGCCAGCCCCCGCCGCCGCCTCGGCCAGCGGCAGGGCCTCTTCGATGGCCGCATCGAAAGACGGCATCGGGCGGGTCTGCAGGCAGGCTATGTCCAGATTACGCGCCACGCTCGGTCTCCTTGTGCCGCCAGCTTGCCTTCACCTGGCCGGAAATGCCTTGGGGGAGGTTTGGGGGGGAGGTCTGGAGGGGCAGAGCCCCTCCAGCGGGTCGACCGCGCGTCAGCGCGGGCGACGTCACCCTTCAGAACTTCATATAGGCCTTGCGCAGTGTCGACAGCGGGTGCCGGTCAGACATCTGGAACTTGATCAGCAACTCGCGCGCGATCATGTCCCGGTCCTGTTGGTTGTCCGGCAGTTCAAAACTGTCGGGGATCCGCACCCAGCCGTTGTTGTTGCGGTCGAAGACGGCGGCGGCGCCCTCTTCATAACCCATGTGAACGTCTTCCAGCCAGTTCAGATCGTCCCAGCCCATGACCTCCATGTATTTCGCCAAAAACGGGGTGATCCGGTTGTAGTCGGGCACCAGGTTCACATCGTAGCGATAGCCGATATGCTGGCCGATCTCCTTTTCGCGTTCCGTTTCAAGCCCGGCCGCGTCGTTGATGAACTGATCGACATCCTTGATTTCAGAGCCGCGGTACTGTGTTCCAGCCATGGTATTCTCCTGTCGGATGATGGGTGAAATCACCCATCCTACCCAAGTAGGATGGATGACGTGCACGCATCAGAAGTGGTGATGATCCTCGACGCCAACCGTGTGGTTGGTGCCTGCCAGCGGCACGCCGGCCATGGCCGAGGCTTCCATCGTCAGTGCCGCCAGATCTTCCGGCTCGAGACTGTGCACATGGGTTTTGCCGCAGGCGCGGGCAAAAAGCTGGGCCTCGATGGTCAGCGTGTGCAGGAAGTTGTAGACACGCTCGGCCGCCTCATCCGGATCGAGCCGCTGGCGCAGGATCGGATCCTGCGTCGCCACGCCGACCGGGCACCGGCCCGTGTGGCAGTGATAGCAGTATCCGGGCTCGGCGCCGATTTCTTCGGGATAGTTGGCCTCGGGGATGTCCTTGTTGCAATTGAGCGCCATCATCGCCGAATGGCCGATGGCGATGGCGTCTGCGCCAAGGGCAATCGCCTTGGCCACGTCGGCGCCGTTGCGGATGCCGCCGGCATAGACCAGCGAAATCTCACCCCGCTTGCCCAGGTCGTCGATCGCCTTTCTTGCCTGCCGGATCGCCGCGATGCCGGGCACGCCGGTATCCTCGGTGGCCAGGTGAGGGCCGGCGCCGGTGGAACCTTCCATGCCGTCGATATAGATCGAGTCGGGGTCGCATTTCACCGCCATGCGCACGTCGTCATAGACCCGCGCCGCGCCCAGCTTCAGCTGGATCGGAATCTGCCAGTCGGTGGCCTCGCGGATCTCCTGGATCTTCAGCGCCAGATCGTCCGGGCCCAGCCAGTCGGGATGTCGCGCGGGCGAACGCTGGTCGATGCCGGCGGGAAGCGAGCGCATCTCGGCCACCTGGTCGGTGACCTTCTGGCCCATCAGGTGACCGCCAAGGCCGACCTTGCAGCCCTGGCCGATGAAGAACTCGCAGCCATCGGCGAGGATCAGGTGGTTCGGGTTGAAGCCATAGCGCGACTGGATGCACTGGTAGAGCCACTTGGAGCTATAGCGCCGTTCGTCGGGGATCATGCCGCCCTCGCCCGAGCAGGTCGCGGTGCCCGCCATGGTGGCGCCACGGGCAAGTGCGGTCTTGGCCTCATAACTCAGCGCGCCAAAGGACATGCCGGTGATGTAGACCGGAATGTCCAGGTCCAGCGGATGCTTGGCGCGCGGCCCGATGATGGTGCGGGTCTCGCATTTCTCGCGGTAACCTTCGATCACGAACCGGGTCAGCGTGCCGGGCAGAAATGTCAGATCGTCCCAATGCGGGATCTTCTTGAACAGCGAAAAGCCCCGCATCCGATATCGTCCGAGCTCGGACTTGATATGGATGTCGTCCATGACACGGGGCGGGAAGACAAAGCTGTCGCCGATGCGGTTGACATCGCGGTCCAGCGGTTTCTTGGTCGGGCTTCCGTCAGCCATTTTTTCTCAATCCTTTCAATACCGTAGGGTGCGCTATTGCGCACCGCGCTACAGGATCAGTTTCTTTTCGTTGGGCTCGAGATTGTCGTAGTTCCACAGCTGCTTGCCCGCCACGACCTTGGTGAAATGATCGACGCCCTTGTCGGGCATCAGCCCGTATTGCGTCAGCTTGCGCGTCAGCCAGGCCTTGTCGAGATCGGTCAGTTCGGCCTTGATCGCATCGACGCCCAGCGACTTGATATCGCCGCCGACATAGATCGTGCCGTCATACATGCTGTCGCCGAGGTTCTTGCCGGCATTGCCGCAAACCACCATACGCCCGCGCTGCATCATGAAGCCCGAAAGCGCGCCGGTGTCGCCGCCCACCAGAATGGTGCCGCCCTTCTGGTCGATGCCGGTGCGCGAACCGACCGAACCGCGGCACACCAGGTCGCCGCCGCGGATTGCGGCGCCGAAGGTGGAACCTGCGTTCTTCTCGATCACCACGGTCCCGGCCATCATGTTTTCGGCGCAGGACCAGCCGACCCGGCCGGTGACGCGCACGTTCGGCCCGTCGATCAGGCCGATGGCGAAATACCCGGTCGAGCCCTCGATGATCAGGTTCAGGCGGCTCAGGATGCCGACGCCCAGCGAATGCATGCCGCGGGGGTTCTGCAGCACGATGGTGCCATAGCCCTCGGCCATCAGCTCGCGGATCTGCCGGTTCACTTCGGTGGTGGTCTTGCCGTCGCAATCCACTTCCGTACGCTTGTTGAAATCCACGTCCGGAGCCCAGGGATAGGTAAAGTTATCCGCGGCTTCGGTGTCGAACTCGACATAAAGCGACTTGCCGGTCAGCTGTTCGGTGCGCATGCCCAGGGCGGTAACCCGCTCTTCCTGGTTCATGGCCTTCAGTTCGGCATCGGTTACGCTTGCCATACGCGAACCTCCTCATCATAGGGGTCATAGGTGTCAATTTCCTGCGGAAGGATCGCGCGGATCGCTACCTCTTCCGAGGCCATGACGATCAGGTCGTCGCTTTCATAGAGAACCAGCGGTTTCGCCGCCATGGTGTCCTTGGCCATGCCAAGCTGATCCTTGGTGCAGACCAGATAGGTGAAAACGCCGTCGATCTCTTCGATCGAGCGCCTCAGGCTGTCTTCCAGGCTGACGCCGTTGGCGAGGTTGTGCGCGGTGTAGACCGCCAGCAACTCGCTGTCGCAGTTCGACATGAACCGGTGGCCCTTGCGCTCCATCTCGCGGCGCATCAGCCAGTAGTTGGTGATCTGGCCGTTATGCACGACCGAGATGTCGTTATAGGGGAAGGCCCAGTAGGGGTGAGCCGACTTGATGTCGACATCCGACTCTGTGGCCATGCGGGTGTGACCGATGCCGTGGGTGCCCTCGAATTCGTTCAGACCGTAGGCCCCGGCCACGACGGCGGCATCGCCCAGATCCTTGATCAACTCCAGCGAGTTGCCCATCGACAGGATCTCGGTGCCCTTGTCTTCTTCGATGTGGTCGGCCATGGCGGCGGTGTCGCCCTCATGGGTCAGCACGTAACGCAGGGCGTATTCCTGCGGCGCCTCTTTCGACTTCACCACGGCGCCGTGTTGCTCAAGGATCTCGTCGACCCGCGCAATGCGGTCGGCGATCAGCTTGTGCACACCGTGGCCCACGTCGCGGTCCTCGGCCTCGGCGACCTTGACCCGCATCACGCACTCCTCGGGCGCGCCGCCCTTGGAATAGACCGCGTAGCCGGTCGAATCCGGTCCGCGATGTTTCAGGGCCTGCAGCATGGCGGTCATCTCTCCGCCCACGTTGCTGCTCTTGCCCTTGTGGATAATTCCAGCAATTCCGCACATTCAGATGCGCCTCCTTGGTTGTTGCGTGGCGGGTCGAAACCCACCCGGCGTCGGTGTCCGATGTGGGGCGGGTCCCGGCCCGCCCCCACCCTGCCGTCCTAGGGCAGGCATTCCATGTAGGTGTCGTTGTCCCAATCGGTGACGGTCGCCATGAAGCGGGCGAACTCGTCGCGCTTGTACTCTTCAAAGAGCCGGTACATCTCGCCCGGCATGCCGCGCTTTACGACCTCGCTGCCGCCCAGATGGTCCAGCGCCTCGCCCAGCGACATCGGCAGTTTCTTGACTTGCTTGCCGGCTTCGATAGCGTCGTAGATGTTGCGCTCTTCCGGCTCGCCGGGATCCAGCTGGTTGTCGATGCCGTCATCCATCGCCGCCAGCAGGGTCGAGCCCATGAGGTAGGGGTTCACCATGCTGTCCACAGACCGGTATTCAAACCGCCCCGGTGCCGAAACGCGTAAACCGGTGGTGCGGTTCTGGAAACCCCAGTCGGCAAAGACCGGCGCCCAAAAGCCCGTGTCCCAAAGCCGACGGTAAGAGTTCACCGTCGAACAACCGATCGCCGTCAGCGCCTGCAGGTGATGCACCACGCCGCCGATCGCCTCGAGCCCCGCTTTGCCCGGCATCTGCGGGTCGTCATCGTCGGGCATAAAGGTATTCTCGCCGCCCTTCACATACATGTAATTGTCGGCCATGCCCGGCAGGTTGTCGGGGTCGTTGCCGCATTTGACGAACTGATCCTCACCACCGCGCCAGAGCGACATGTTGTGGTGACAGCCAGAGGCCGACACGCCCATGAACGGCTTGGTCATGAAGCAGGCGAAGATGCCATGTTCGCGCGCCACCTGGGCGCAGATCTGGCGGTAGGTGGTCAGACGGTCGGCGTTGCGAAGAACGTCGTCGTACATCCAGTTCAGCTCCAGCTGACCCGGCGCGTCCTCGTGGTCGCCCTGGATCATGTCGAGCCCCATCTGGCGGGCATAGCGAATGACCTGCATCGACACCGGACGCAGCGATTCGAACTGATCAATGTGGTAGCAGTACGGCTTGGAGAACCCGTCCTTTGGCTTGCCGTTCTCGTCGAATTTCAGCCACATCATTTCCGGCTCGGTACCGATGCGCAGGCGGCGACCGTGCTTCTTCTCGAAATCCTCGTGCATCCGGCGCAGGTTGCCGCGGCCGTCCGAGGTCAGGTAACCGCCCGGGTTTTGCTTTTCCTCGCGGTTGCGGAACAGGGTCGAATACATGCGCCCGATCTGCGGCGCCCAGGGCAGTTGCATGAAAGTCTCGGGCTCGGGGATGCCGACCAGTTCGGCCGCCTCGGGGCCATAACCCAGATAATTGCCTGCGCGGTCGGTAAACAGGTTCACCGTGGCGCCATAGACCAGCTGAAAGCCCTTCATGGCGATGCTTTCCCAGTGGTCAGAGGGGATGCCCTTGCCCATGATCTTGCCGGTCACGCTGACGAATTGCAGATAGAGATACTCGATCCCCATCCTGTCGATCATCTCGCGAACCTGCTTGATTTTCTCGTCGCGCCCGGGGGCGTCTACAAATCTCTCAAGATCGGTGGCCACTTTTTTCACTCCCTCTTTGCTAGCGGTATAGGGGGTCCGGATCCCCGTTTTATTTCAATGTTTCAGCTCCACGGGTAGGGGCTGTTGGACACCGGGTGCAGTTCACCCTTCTCGAACCGGTCGAACCGGAACGGCTCCAGCAACTCCTGGCTTTCGCCCAGCGCCTCGTCGGCGGTCAGATGGCCGACGCCGATCATCTTCCAGCCGTGGTTGCTGTCGGCGATCACATGCACGTTCTCGCAAAACCTGTCGAAGACCGGAAAGCTGTCGGCGGTGAAACAGCCGATGCCGCCCGATGCCTCGCGGTGATATTTGTGCATCGTGCCCTCATAGCGTTTCTGGCAATGCGCCAGCGCGCTGACCCACATGTGGGCGAACTCGTCAGAGGCGACGAATTCGGGGCTCGACGGTCCGTAGGGGTCGATCTGCACCTCGTTGACGGGCGTTTCGACCTTGTAAGGGCTGGCGCCGCCCTGGATGCCGCCGAAATGCCAGTCGGGCTTATAGTAGATGCCCCACATATCCTCGGTGATCAGCGATCCGTCCACCGTCGACATCAGCGGTGCGTCGGTGTCCACATGGATCACCGGCGGCATGCTGCCGTCATCGGCATTGCCGGTCTCGGGCGGCAGTTGCAGCACGCCCTCTTCCAACTGCCAGAAACGCCACATGTCGACGCCCTCGACCATGGTGCCGTCGGGTTGCTTGATCGAGATCTGCCGGGGCAGATCCAGCATGTCCCAGAAATCGCGCGCCCAAGGACCGGCACCGATCACCACCTTTTCGCAGGTGATCGCGCCCTTGTCGGTCTCGACCGCACTGATCGCGCTGCTGCCGTTCTCGGCGGTGAACCCGGTGACCGTGACGCCGGTCAGAATGCGCACGCCCAGCTTTTCGACCTTGTCGGCCAGCGCGTACATGGTCTTGGTCTGGTTCGAATAGCCGCCGCGTTTTTCGTGCAGAACACTGGTGATGTGTTGCGCCTGCCAGTCCGCGAAGATGCCCTTCATATAGGCGTCCGAGGCCTCGGCGCCCTCGATGAACACGCTCTCGTATCCGATGGCCTGCTGCTGGGCATAGATCTGGCCAACGTCATCGCGCATCGATTCGCTGGAGATCTGCATATAGCCGACCGGCTGATAGCTCAGCCCCTTGGGGTCGCTCTCCCAGACATCCACCGAATGCGCCATCAGCTTGCGCATGGCCGGCTGAAAATAGTTGTTGCGCACCACGCCGCAGGCGATGCCCGACGCCCCCGCAGCGATGCCGGACTTGTCGAGGACAACGACCCGCCCCTCGACCTCCTGGCCCGCATCGCGCAGCCGCTCGGCCAACCGCCATGCGGTCGACAGGCCATGGATGCCCGCTCCGATGATCAGGAAATCAGCGTGTGCCGGAAACGCCATTCAATTCTCCAGTGCTGTGACGAACCCACCCAGGTTCGGGCAGACCGCCCGTCTCGTTTTCAGGCGAAACTGGCGTTCAGGCCGGACGGTTGTCAATCACTTTTGATCCAAAACTGGACAATAGAGACCACATCCGATAGTTTTGGATTAATATTGGTTTAGCCAACCGGAGGCACCCTTGCCCGATACCCCGCCCCGCAAACTGAACGCTGTGGATATCGCCGCCCTGATTCGCAGCGATATCTCCAAGGGGCGGTATCATGTGAACGACCGGCTGCCGCCCGAGCGCCAGATGGCAGAACTTCACCGGGTCGCCCGCGGCACCATCCGCGGTGCGCTCACCCGGCTGGAGCAAGAGGGGCTGGTCGAGATCAAGCCGGGCAGCGGCGCCTATGTGATCGACGGGACAGGGCCCGCGACCTCGCCCGCCATCGAACTGGCGACGCCACTGGAACTGATGGATGCCCGCTTTGCGCTGGAGCCGCATATCTGCAGGCTGACGGTTCTGAACGGCCGCCGCGCCGATTTCGAAAAGCTCGAATCGCTATGCACCCGCATGGAGCAAAGCACCGGTGACCCGATCGGGTTCGCCGACGCGGATACCGAGTTTCATCGCACACTGGTCGAAAGCACCCGCAACGGGCTCTTGGTCTGGATCATCGAACAGGTGACCTCGGTGCGGCTGCTCGACGACTGGATGCGAATGCGCCAGCTGACGCTGAACGAAAAGATTATCTCTACCTATAACCGCCAGCACCGGCAGCTTTTGAACGCGATCCGCGCGAGAGAGCCCGAACGCGCCGCGAACCTGATGAAAGAGCATCTCGAATCGGCGCGGCTGACCCTGACCCGCGCATCCGAGACCTGATCAGGACGGCGCCGGGGTCTGGGCCGAAGTCTGCAGCCAGTTCATATAGATCCGTTCGGCGGACTTGTTGAAATTACTCATGTTTTCAACGCAGTCAGCCTGCAGCCGGGCCACGCCCCCATCGCCCATCGCCGCCTGCAGCGCGTCCGAGTAGGCGGGAATCCCGGCCCAGTTGGCCACCGTGTCGGGCTGTGCCTCCACATGGAATTGCAGCGAATAGGCGCGCGGGCCCCAGCACATCGCCTGCACGGCGCAATCGGGTGAGGTGGCAAGACAGGTGGCGCCGGCGGGCATCTTCTTTACCTCGGCGCTATGCCATTGCAGGGCGGGGAAAACCCCCGGCAGATCGTCAAAGAAAACCCCGGTCGCCCCGGCCTCGGTCAGTTGCACATCCATCACCCCGATTTCAGACCGCGCGGAGGCGCCGACCTCACCGCCCAGCGCCTCGGCCAGCAACTGATGGCCCAGGCAGAGCCCCAAAAACGGCATGCCACGGGTCTCGACCACGTCGCGGATGAATGCCTTTTCGGTCGCAAGCCAGGGATATGCATCCTCTTGCCAGACATCCATCGGCCCGCCCAGCACCCACAGCGCGTCATAGCCGTCGATTGCAGGCAGTGGCGCGCCCTGATCCAGTTCGACCACGTCCCAGCTATGCCCGTCTTCGGCAAGAAACTCGGCAAAAATTCCGGGATGTTCCACGGTTGCATGCTGCAGGACCAGAATATGCATTTAGCGCCTCCTCGTTTGCGCGACCCTATGCGACAAAATTCCCGGTGAACAAGACCGCACCGGCCCCGACACCGGACATCGTGGACGAATCAGGGTCCGAGTTGTGCCACAACATCCGGGTTTTTCGCGATTTCTCGTGGGCCGGACGCAATGGTCGCAGGGGATCCAATCGCTCGCCTGGCGATGGTTATCGCCCGTTCACTCGTTTATTGGTATATTTTTGGTTGCGTTTCGCAGGCAACTTCCCAGTGGTTTCATGGAGGGAATCAGTAAAAATATTCCCCTTTCTCAATAGCTAACCCGCATTTTCCTGGGATAGTGGCCAGCCAGGTCTGGCCAAGGTGGTTGATTTTGACACCGCGGACAGTAGTGTAAGGTCCAGAATTGGTGTTCCTGCGGACGCCGACCAGAATTCGGGCCGGCAGCAAAGACCAGGATGACAAATCCAAAGGGGAGAAAAAGCAATGTCCACAAAAGTCATCACCAACAGCCTCGGGCTATCACGGCGGGGGTTCTTCAAATACACCTCGGCCAGCATCGCCGCGGCGGCGGCGGCCTCGGCGGGCTCGGTCTTTGAGGTGCCCAGCCTGATCGGCCCCGCGGCGGCGGCGACCAGCGAACCGGTGGGCGACCCGATCCATATCGGTTTTCTGGCCGCGCTTTCCGGCCCCGACGCGGGCTGGGGCCTGCCGGGCCTGACCGGCAACCAGATGTTCATCGACGATGTCAACGCCGAGGGCGGTCTGCTGGTCAACGGCGTCCGCCGTCCGCTCAAGATGTTCGCCTTCGACGACGAGGCGACCGGATCCAAGGCTCTGCAGGGCGCCAAACAACTGGTGCTGGAAAACAACGTCCAGTTCATCAGCGCCATCGGTGGCAACCCGGCGGATGCGACGCATCCCTACCTGACCAAGAAGAAGGTGGTCTATGCCAGCCTGATTTCGACCGACATCAAGCCCGACCGCCCGTATCTGATCGCCGGCGGCGACGTGACCCCGCGCATCGACATGCTGCGGCCCTTCTACCACCGCTTCGTCAACCCCAACCTCAAGCGTTGGGCGGTGATCAGCCAGGACGATACCATCGGCCTCACCTCGCAGGCCTGGGAAGTCGGCTCGGCGCTTAGCGACGGCTGGGACGTGGTCTATGACGAGCACTACGCCATCGAAACCACCGATTTCGCGCCCGTGGTTTCGGCCATGCTGGCCACCGACCCCGAGGTTGTTTCGCTGAACCTTTCCTACCCGACCTTCGTGGTACAGATCGTCGAGCAACTGTTCCTGCAAGGCTTCAAGGGCCTGATCTCGGCCAACTATCTCGACACGGAATCGATCCTGCAGAAGGTGCCGAAAGAATACCTCGAAGGCGCCACCGACAGTTTCCCGCTGTTCGACGACCCGTGGTGGGGCTCGCCCAGCTGGCAGGAGAACTTCGTCACCGACTGGATGGCCCGCTATGGCCCCGGCGCGCCCGAGGACGTCAAGCGCGAGATCACCGGCATCGACTGGGATCACGTCATCACGCTGAAGGTCTGGGCCGAAGGCGTCAAGGTTGCCGGCACGCTCGACCCGGATCTGGTGATCCAGGCCATGCGCGACGAGGCGTCGATCCCGACCATCCTTGGACCGGGCAAGATGCGCGGCAAAGAGATGTGGGGCATCGACAACATGATCTCGCCGCCGATCCCGATCAACGAGGTTCGCGGCGGCACCAAGCGCGTGCAGGCCGTGGTCCGCTTTGAGGACTGGTTCGAGAACCGCAAGGAAGATATCATCAAGGTGGTCCGCGACAAGGGCCAGATGTTCGATCAGCGCTGATCTGATCGCCGAACGGCTTCAACGACAGCAACGCGGGCGTTTCACACGCCCGCGTTCCCTTCCCCTACCGGCTCCGGACCCCCCCTGAATGGAAATCGGACTTCTTATCCAGACAATCGCCAATTCGATTGCCGCGGGTTCTATCTATGCGGTGATCGCTGTCGGGCTGGCCATGGCCTTTGGCGTGATGAAGATGGCGAATTTCGCTCATGGCGAGTTCTTCATGTGCGGCGCCTATGTCGTCTATGTGTTCTATGCCCTGCTCGGCTGGCCGTTTCCCGCCGCTGTGCTGATGTCGATCCCCATCGTCGGCGCTATGGGCGTGGTGACCGAAAGGCTGATCTTCCGGCCCACAAGGTCGAACGTGCTGGCGGGCTTCATGGCCACCGCCGGGCTGGCCTTTGTCCTGCAGGTGCTGGTCGGCCAGATGTGGGGGGTCGGGCTGATGCGTTCGGTGCCGACGCCTTACATGGGTGCCGCCGACATCGCCGGGGCCAAGATCGGCTGGCAGCGGGTGCTGGTGATCCCGGCGGCCATCGTGATGCTGTCGGCGCTATGGTTCTTTCTCTACCGGGTCAAGCACGGCAAGGCCCTGCGCGCCTGCGCCCAGGATCCTGACACCGCTCGGCTGCAGGGCATCGGCATCAACCGGATGACAATGCTGGCCATGGGCATATCCGGCGCCTCTGCCGGGCTGGCGGGCGCGCTGTTGGCGCCGATCCACCCGGTGACGCCCTATATGGGCCACGGCGTGATCCTGACCGCCTTCATCGTGGTGGTGATGGGCGGCATGGAGAGCATCGCCGGCGCGGTGCTGGCGGCGATACTGCTGGGCTTTGTGCATACCTTCGTCACCACCCTGTCGGACGCGGTCACCGCGCAGATGGTCGGCGTGGCCTGCATGGCGGCGGTGCTGGTGGTGCGGCCCCAGGGCCTGCTGGGGCGGGTGAAGGCATGACGGCGCGCCGCTGGACCTTCCCGCTTTTCATTGTCGCGGTCATCGCGGTGCTTGCCGTTCTGCCGCTGACCTCGCGCGACTACTCGGTAGAGATATACATCCTTCTGCTGATCAACGTGATCCTGGTGGTCAGCTACCGCATACCGGCCACCACCGGCGACTGGGCGCTTTCCCATGTGGTGCTGATGGGCTGTGGCGCTTATACCACGGCGCTGCTGTCGAAATGGTACGATCTTTCGATCTTCCTCACCGTACCGCTTTCGGCGGTGATCGCCGGTATCGTCGGGCTGATCCTGGTCACACCCCTGGTCCGCACGCGCGGTTTCGGTTTTTTCATCGCCTCCTTCGCACTGGGTGAATTCGTCCGCCTCATCTGGATCAAGTTCCGCTACCCGTTCGGCGGCCCGCGCGGCATGATCGGCATCCCCAACGGAGAGATCGGCCAGATCGATTTCTTCGAACCCCTGCCCTACTATTATTTCGTCCTCGTCGTAGCGCTGATCAGCCTTTTCATCATGTACCGCATCGACCGCTCGCGCATCGGCAAGACCTTTGTGGCGCTCTACAAGGACGAGGGCCTGGCAGAGGCAGTGGGCATCGACGTGCCGCGCTACCGGGCCATGGCCTTTACCATCGGCGCCTTCTTTGCCGGCATCGCCGGGTCGCTGCTGGCGCACCGGCTGGGCGCGGTAGACCCCAAGAACTTCGACATCAACGTCATGGTCTATCTGATCATCTGGATCGTGGTCGGCGGCACAGCCACCATCTGGGGGCCGATCATGGGCCTTGTCGCCATGACCGTAGTGTTCGAATGGTCCCGACCGCTGCTGGAATGGCGCCCGCTGCTGTTCGGCGGCACGCTGATCTTCTTTCTGGTGTTCCTGCCCGGCGGGCTAGAGGATCTGTTCTTCCGCATCCGTGACCGGATCACCGGCAAACGCAGCGGCGGGGGGACGGTCTGATGGCGCTGCTGGAAACCCGGGGCCTCACCAAACGCTTCGCCGGTCTGGTGGCAGTGAGCGACGTCAACCTCTCGATCGAAACCGGCGAGATCCGCGGCATCATCGGCCCCAACGGGGCGGGCAAGACCACGCTGTTCAACCTGATCAGCGGCGCGCTCAAGGTTTCGTCCGGTTCCATCACCTTCGACGGCGCCAAGGTCAGCGGCAAACGCCCCAGCCACATCGCCAGGGCCGGACTGGTGCGCACCTTCCAGCGCAACGCCATGTTCCCCAGCTACAGCGTGCTGGAAAACGTCATCCTGTCGCGCCACACCGAGGTTAAATCGAACTTCTTCCAGACCATTTTCGGCACCGGGCACGAGGAAGAGGCGCATCGTGAACGGGCCCGCGAAATCATCCGTTTCCTGGAACTCGACGAGCACGAGAACGACCTGGCAGAGAACCTCTCCCACGGTCACCAGCGCATCCTCGGCATCGCCAACGCGCTGGCGACGGAACCCAAGTTGATCATGCTCGATGAACCGGTGGCGGGCATGAACCCCACGGAAACACGCATGGTCACCGACCATATCCGGCGCCTGCGCGACGAGTGGAACATGACCGTTGTGCTGGTCGAACACGACATGCGCACCGTCATGGGCACCTGCGAATACATCTCGGTGATCAATTTCGGCGAACTGCTGATGGAGGGCACGCCGGATCAGGTCGCCAACGACAAGCGCGTGATAGAGGCCTATCTGGGCTCTGACGATTATGACCTCTAGAACGCGGATAGGAGGCGGCAAGCGATGCTGAAACTCGATGACGTCGTCGTCCACTACGGCACCGTCGCCGCGGTCAAGGGCATCTCGTTCGAAGTGGACGAAAACGAGATCGTCACGTTGATCGGTTCCAACGGCGCGGGCAAGACCACGACGCTGGCCGCGATCACCGGCCTGCATCAGCCCAGCACCGGCACCATCAGTTTCGAGGGCGACCGGATCGACCACCTGGCGCCCGAGAAGATCAACGCGCTGGGCATCGCCATGGTGCCAGAGGGGCGGCGGGTGTTTCCGCAGATGACGGTGCTCGAAAACATGGAGATGGGCGCCTATCTGCGCACCAACGCGGCCCGCATCCGCCATGACATGGAAGAGATCTATCACCACTTCCCGATATTGAAGGAACGCCGCAGCCAGCTTGCCGGCACCATGAGCGGCGGCCAGCAGCAGATGGTGGCGATGGCGCGGGCGCTGATGTCGGGGCCCAAGCTGTTGTTGCTCGACGAACCCTCGCTGGGCCTGTCGCCGATCATGACCCAGGAGATCGCCAAGATCATCCGCGACCTGCACCGAGAGCATGGCCGCACCATCGTTCTGGTCGAACAGAACGCCCGCATGGCGCTGCAGCTTGCCGACCATGCCTTCGTGATGGAGACCGGCAAGATCGCTTTCGGCGGCAAGGCCGATGACTTGCGACACGACGCCAAGATCCAGGAAACCTATCTGGGGGTTTAACCTGCCCACCCGTCTTTGCCCGAAGGGCGCGATTGCCTGCCCAAGTCAGGGCAGAGCCCCGCCCTACCGCCGGATCACCACATGCGTGTTGCCCATGCCTGCCTCGCGGACCATCCTGAACAGCACCCTGGCATGCTCTGGATGCAGCCGTACGCAACCGGCGCTGGCCGGCGTGCCAAGACGGCTGACCTGGTTGGTTCCGTGGATCGCGTAGTTGCCGTTGAAGAAGATCGACCACGGCATCGGTGCCCCGTTATAAAGCGACGAGCGATGGTTGGCCGACAGGAACTGCGGCCGGTAAACCCCTGTGGGGGTTCGCTTTCCCGGCCGAGCCGTCGATACGGGCCATTTATAGACCCCCTTGCCGTCGATCGCGACGACCATGTTCTGATCTGATATATCCACCATGGCGATGATCGCGCCGCTGGCCAGAACGGGGCTTGCAAGAAGCCCCAGCCCGAAGGCTGCTGCCAATAGTCGTTTCATAACCCGCCTCAAGTTTTTGTTGTTTTGTGGGGGGATTCTGCGGCAATTGACGACATCTGGCAAGGTTTTCCACAGATTGTGGTGAAGGATGTGTGAATAACAACACTTGGCCCTTGGCCACTCGTGCCGCCGCGCAGAGACTGGGCCCCCGATCCGGGGCGTCGGATCGGGGGTCTTTGCATCTGTTGGATCAGCGGATCACCGGCATGATCATCACCATGCCGGGCATCTCGAAGGGTGGGCAGCTCAGGCAGGGTGGCACCGGCCAGGGGAAGGGCCGCTTGGGATACAGTATGGAGCGGTCGACCTTGTAGGCCCAGGTGGGGCGGACCTCGAACAGGTCAGAGGGCGTCAGCATGACGATTTCACGGTCGGCGGGCACGATGCGTTTGATGACGACCTCACCGGCGGATGCGGCCATTGCAGAGGCCGTTACCGCGATGGCGGCGAGAAGAGCGGGGGCTTTCATGGGTCAGGTTCCTTTCCTGGGGTTGGGTGTTGAAGGCGCCCTGGGGACGCGCCCCATGCCTGCCCAAACCCCGTCTGACATACAAAAACCAACCCCCTGCTATCGGATAACAGATACGCGCTGCGCACGCGGCTTCCGCATTCACAGTGGTAGCGCTATCTTTAGTTAATTCAGTGACTTACCACGATGTCCCCATGGGGACGTCCAACTGCCCCCCGGTCCGGGGCCATCTCAGGGCTGCTGCAGGGTTTCCAGCCAGGCCACGATATCGACGATGCCGCGCCCGGCAAGGATCGGCTGGCCGAACTCTGACCTGAACGGCACCAGGTCGTCGCCGAAGGTGTCGCCAAAAATCGGCATCGGCCCGCCATGGGCCAGGGTAGGGTCGCGCCCGTCTATGCGAAAGACGATCCGGGCGCTCGGAAAGACACCCTCGTTGTTGGCGGCCAAAGCCGTCAGGTCAGGCGGGTCGGCGTTGAGGATCTCTGTCATCGGGCCACCACCCGTGGCGTCATCGCCGTGGCAGGCAGCGCAATAGCTATAGAACGCCTCGGCCCCGGCTTGCACATCCCGAGCGACCGCCGGCTGGGTCAGAGCAGCCAGGCAAGCGATTGCGGTGGTTGCGGCTTTCATCGGCGTCTCCTTTCGCGAGCTTCGGCAGGCAGTATAGCAACACCGCGCCGCCGGTTCCTTGACCCCGGTCAACCCTGCCCGAAGGGCCCAGGGACCCTGCGCTGACGCCCTATCGCTGGATGCTCTCGATATAGGCGGCAAGCGAAACCAAAGGCTGCGGCGTTGGTGTCAGGACGCCGTCACCGGTCTTGACCAGCACTGTCCGCCCCTCGAGCAACGGCCAGAAGGCGGGCATCGCACCGTGGTGCGGCGTGCCCTTGGCATAGCCGTCGATCTTGGACATCACCGCAACCAGAGGAAAGACACCGCCGTTGGCGGCGGAAAGGCGGGTCAGGTCGGCCGGTCTTTCTGGCAGGCCCATCGCCATCGGGCCATCGCCCTGCCCGCTCGCCCCATGGCATCCCGCGCAAAGATCGCCGAAAGAGGACCGCCCCGTCTCGACCTCGCCGGTGCAGCCCGTCAGGCCCAGTGCCGCTACCGATATCGCCAGAATGACCCGCATATTCGCCTCCAGCCTGTTTTCCATGCCACCAGATTGC
The DNA here is from genome assembly GCA_024226455.1 of Paracoccaceae bacterium. Taxonomy (GTDB): domain Bacteria; phylum Pseudomonadota; class Alphaproteobacteria; order Rhodobacterales; family Rhodobacteraceae; genus JAAELR01. The sequence continues at coordinate 25,736 of JAAELR010000153.1, read as the reverse complement.
ACCTTTGCCCGGCAAACGTCCTTGACCTGCGTCAGGCCGCCTAGTCCTGCACGCTTTCCAGGTAGTCCGCAATCGCGACGATCACCGCGTAGGTCTGGATCTGCTCTCCATCGGGCGCGGTATAGACGGTTGGCGAGGCACCCAGAAGCGCGCCGAAATCGGGCATCGCCATGATGCCGTCATGCAGATCGCTGATCCTGGTGACGATCTCGATCACGTAGGCCTTGGGAAACTCGCCGCCAATGCGCTCTGCCAGTTGCCGCAGATCGGGCACGCCGGTGGTCACGAGTACCGCCATGGGGCCGTCGCCCCGCGCGGTCTTGCCGTGGCAGGAGCTGCAATGTTCCATATAGGCCGCGCGCCCGGTATCCACAGGTCGCTCGGGGCGGGTACATGCCGACAGGGCCAGGGCCAGCGTACCGACAACCAGCGCGGCCCGAACCGGGCTCACCTAGTTGCCCTCGCCCTGGATGGTTTCGAGATAAAGCGCGATGTCGATCACATCGCCGCGGGTCTCGACGATGGTGTCGTCGGGGCCGTCAAGTACGGCGCTGCCGCCGCCGAGGATCGGCCCGAAGACCGGCATCGGGCCTTCGCCGCCATGGCCGCGCAGCGTCATCCGCCCGTCGATGGTCAGCACCACGTCGACCCGGGGGAAGACTCCGCCATTGCGGGCGGAAAGCGTGGCCAGATCGGCCACCGGTATGGTCAGAAGCGCGGCCATGGGCCCGTCGCCATGGGCCTTTTCACCGTGACAGGCGGCACAACGCGACATGTACAGCTCATGCCCGTTCTCAACGCCATCGGCTGCGACCGGCCCGGCCATTGCCAGAGATGCCAGTAGAAGAATTCTGCGCATGAAAGCCTCCGATCCTGTTCCTGCCCACCCTAGCGCCAGCTTGCGACAAGGCCTTGATACGTATCAAGGCCGCACGCTCAGCCGATCTTTCCGTCCGCCAGCCGCACGGTGCGGTCCATGCGCGCGGCCAGTTCCATGTTGTGGGTGGCGATCAGCGCCGCCATGCCGGTGCCGCGCACCAGGCCCATCAGCGCATCGAACACCACGTCCGACGTGGCCGGATCGAGATTGCCCGTGGGTTCATCGGCCAGCAACAGCCCCGGCCCGTTGGCCAGCGCCCGGCAGAACGCCACCCGCTGCTGTTCGCCGCCCGACAGCGCCGCGGGCCGGTGCCCGGCGCGGTCGGCCACATCGACGCCGGTCAGCAGATCCTGTGCCCGGGCCTCGGCCACCGCCCAGGTGCTGCCATTGGCAAGCTGCGGCAGCACGATGTTTTCCAGCGCGGTGAACTCCGGCAGGAGGTGGTGGAACTGGTAGATGAACCCCACTTCGCGCCGCCGCGTCGCGGTGCGGCGCCGGTCGCCGCGCCGGGTCATATCGGCGCCGCCAATCGCGACCCGGCCCGCATCGGCGGTATCCAGCAGCCCGGCTATATGCAGCAGCGTCGACTTGCCCGCCCCGGAAGGCGCCACCAGTGCCACGACCTCGCCCCTGGCCACCGTCAGGTCGGCGCCGCGCAACACCACCACCTCGCCGGGCGCGCCACGATTATAGGCCTTTTCAATGCCTTCCAACCCAAGCGCCGTGTCACTCATAGCGCAGCGCCTCGACCGGGTTCATCCGCGCGGCGCGGCGGGCGGGGAAGATGGTGACGACAAAGCTGAGCCCCAGCGACAGGCCCACCGCGCTCATCACGTCGTGAAATTCCAGCTTGGCGGGCAGGTTGTAGATCCCACGGATCGACGGGTCCCAGACGCCGCCGCCCATGACCCAGTTCACGAAGCTGAAGATCGGGTCGATATAGATCGCGAAGACGCAGCCCAGAATGGTGCCGGCGATGGTTCCGATGATGCCAACGAAGGCTCCGCAGATGAAGAACACCCGCAGGATCGATCCCTCGGTCAGCCCGATGGTGCGCAGGATGCCGATATCGCGGCCCTTGTTTTTCACCAGCATTATCAACCCGCTGATGATGTTCATCGCCGCGATCAGCACCAGGATGCTGAGGATGATGAACATCACGTTGTCCTCGACATCGAGCGCGCGCAGGAAGGCGCTGGCACTGTCGCGCCAGGTCCAGAGCAACGCCCGCTCGCCGCCCGCCTTTAGCAGGGCAGGCCCGAAATCGTCGACATCCTCAGGCTCGGTGACCATCACCTCGATCTCGTCGGCGCTGCCCTCTCTGTTGAAGAAACCCTGCGCCTCGGCAAACGGCAGATAGACCCGGGTGCGGTCGATATCGTAGCGGCCGGCGGTGAATATGTACTTGATTTCATAAGCGCTTACACGGGGGCTGACACCGAATGCCGTCTTGACGCCGTTGGGGTTGATCAGCTTGATCTTGTCGCCCACGGTAGCGCCCAGTTCACGCGCCACGCCCGAGCCGATGGCCAGCCCGGCGCCGAACTGCTCGATGTCGCCATAGCGCTCTTCGGCGCCGGCGACGCGGGGGATGGTCTTGAGGTTCTCCAGCGTGATCCCGAACACCTCGACCCCGGCGTTCTTGCTGCGCAGGTTGGCCATCACCTGACCCTTGATCAGTGGTGCCGCACGGGTGACGCCCCCGATCCCGCGGATCGCCTCGGCCATGCGGTCAAAGTCGACAATCGCCCGCGTGCTCTGCCCGGCCTCGGTGACGTAGAGGCTGGAATAGACCGTCACATGGGCGTTCGAGCCCAGGATCGTATCAACGAATTCCGCGCGAAATCCAGACCTTACGGACAATGTGGCGATCAGGGCGAAGACCGCCAGAGTGATGCCGGTCAGGCTGATCCAGGTCATCACGCTGACGCCACCCTCGGCGCGCCGGGCACGCAGATAGCGCCACGCAATCATCCATTCGAACGGGGCAAAGGGGGCTGTTGTCACGTCTCAGACCTAGTTTTGTTCCGGCGGAACCTGCGTTGGTCCCCCGCCAAGGTCAAGCCTCTGTGACTCGGTGTCGGCGGGGCGCCGCCTGCGGAACACCCGGCCAAACAGCCCGACGAGCAGCGACAGCGTCAGTGACACAGCGACAAAACCGATGCCGGCACAGATGAACCCGTCGATGGTGACCGGTACCGCGGGGCGGAAATCGTCCCATGTGCGGCGCGCCAGATCGGCGTCAGAGAACCGGTAAGCCTGGGTAAGCCGCTGCAATGGCTGAGCTTCCTTGAGATTGGTATAATCGCGGCTAAGCCGTTCGAAACGGACGATCTGACCGTCAAGATTGTCCTGGTGTTCGCTCAGGAAGGTCGAGCCGGTCAACTCCGACAGCGCCTCTTCGCGGCTGATGCCGGCTTTGGCGGCAGAGGCGTCGAAAGCCACGACCACGGCGCGCAATTCGTCCACCGCGCCCGACAGGCGTTGCAGGTATTGCTGCGAGAACTCGGGGAATTGCGACAGGCCCAGCGCCCCGGCAAACCCGCCCGCCATGGTCAGTATCCGGATCATCGCTGCCTCCCTGCCTGCCGGTTTCGGGCATCATACGCGATCTGAAAGGAAATGGGAATCCGGGTCGGATTCCGCTGTCGGCAAAACGTCGGACTTTTGTCGGACTTGTGTCGGGCCTTTGCGGGGTTGCCCGAACCGGCCCGGATCGCCGGGTCAGCGCCCCTCGCAGGTGTAGTGATCATAGGGATTGCCACCGTAGTCTTGGTTCAGGTCGACATCATGGCGCCCCACCGGCTGCAAGATACAGGTCCCCGGATCGCGCTCAAAATCCACGCTCTTGCACCAGTCCCGCGCGTTGCACGCATTCAGGCAGGCGCGGGCCGACAGGTCTTGGAGCACCTCGTCATTGTATCCCGGGATGCCCGCATTGGCGATCTTGGTGAACTGGCACTGCACCGCGACATCGCCCGCTCCGCCGCGTTTGCCGTCACCGGCAGAACCGATGCGCGACTCGCAGGTGAAATGGTCATAAGGGTTGCCGCCATAGTTGCGGTCAAGCGTAGCGTCATGCCGCCCTACCGGTTGCAGATAACAGCCGCCGTTGGCACGCTCGTAGTCGACGCTGCGGCACCATTCCCGGGCCGAACAGGCGCCCATGCATTCGGCAGCAGAGCCCGTGGTCACCGTCTCCTGGTTGTGCCCGGGGATGCCGGCGTCGCCGACTACCGAAAACACGCATTCGCTTGCGGCGCCTGGCCCGGCAATCAGAGTTACCGCAGCGACGAAAAACAGATACCTCATATGGCCTCTCCTTCTGCCTTTTTTTGGACCGCGCGGCTTCATCTGATCATGTCACAGGATCGGTGACAACGCGGCGCAATGGCGCCCACAGCGCCGCAGGTCAAAGCCTGCGATGATACCCCCCGGGTGGGCCGAAGCCCGCCCTACGACAGGCGCGACACCAGGAGATCGGGGGAGAGTTCCTCGCTTTCGCCCGTGCGGCGTCTGGTCAGTTCGACCACGCCCGATTTCAGCCCGCGCGGGCCGACGGTGACGCGCCAGGGCAGGCCTATCAGATCCATTCCGGCGAATTTGGCGCCGGCGCGTTCCTCGCGGTCGTCATAAAGCACCTCGATGCCCGCCGCCGTCAGCGCCTTGTAAAGCGTCTCGCAAGCGGCGTCGGTGGTGGCATCACCTTGTTTTACATTGACAATTCCAACCCGGAACGGGGCGACCTCCTCGGGCCAGATGATACCGCTCTCGTCGTGGCTGGCCTCGATGATGGCGCCTGCCAGGCGGGAAACGCCGATGCCGTGGCTGCCCATGTGCACCGGAACCTGCTTGCCGTCCGGGGTCTGGACGCTGGCACCCATGGCGTCGGAATACTTGGTGCCGAAATAGAAGATCTGACCGACCTCGATGCCGCGCGACTGCCGGCGGCGGGCCTCGGGGATCTGGTTGAAGACAGCCTCTTCATGGGTCTCGTCGGTACGGGCATAGGGCGTGGTGAACTCTGCGGCGATGGCGGCGCACTCATCCCGGCTGTCATAATTAACCGAGCGATTCCCTAGCCTTAGATCGGTGATCGCACTGTCGTAGAAGACCTCGGATTCGCCGGTGTCGGCCAGCACCAGGAACTCGTGCGTGTCGTCACCGCCGATGGGGCCGCTGTCGGCTCGCATGGGGATGGCTTGCAGACCCATGCGTTCATAGGTGCGCAGGTAGCTGACCATGTGGCGGTTGTAGGCGTGCAGGGCGTCCTCGCGGGTCAGGTCGAAATTGTAGCCGTCCTTCATAAAGAACTCACGGCCCCGCATGACGCCGAAACGGGGGCGGATCTCATCACGGAATTTCCACTGGATGTGGTAGAGCGTCAGCGGCAAATCCCTATATGATGTGACATGGGCCCGGAAAATATCGGTGATCAGCTCTTCGTTGGTGGGACCATAGAGCATGTCGCGACCGTGGCGGTCGGTGATGCGCAGCATCTCTTCGCCATAGTCGTCATAACGACCGGATTCGCGCCACAGATCGGCCGATTGCAGGGTCGGCATCAGCAACGGAATATGGCCCGCGCGCACCTGTTCAGCATGCACGATATTTTCGATGTTTTTCAACACCTTGTAACCCATCGGCAGCCAGGAATAGATACCGGCGGCGGCCTGTTTTATCATGCCGGCGCGCAGCATCAGGCGGTGCGAGACGATCTGCGCCTCGGACGGGGTTTCGCGCAAGGTGGGCAGGAAATAGCGGGAAAGGCGCATGGGTCGGATCCGTCGGTCTGTCAGTGTCCTGCCGGGTTTAGGGGATGCGCGGCGGGGGAGCAAGCGGGGCAAGGCCCCGATTGCCTTGCTCTACGAAAACTGCGAAACGCCCTACTGTTGAGGCTCTATGGAAAAGTGAGGTGACCCGAATGCTGATCGTCCCCGGTGAACTCAATCGTAACGCCCAATCGGTCAAAGAGAAGGGCGCGCCTGCCGACACCGGAGCGACGCTGATCCGCTATATGTGCCACCGCATCGGCATAGAATCGCTGGCGCAACACGATGTGCTCGACTACGGCTGCGGCGTTCGCTTCAGTGAGGCGATCGTGAACCGGGGCCTGCCAGTGGGCAGCTACACCGGTGTGGAAGTCAAGAAGAGCATCGTCGATTTCCTGACCGCGGGGGTGAGCGATCCTCGGTTCCGGTACATCCACACCACCACAGCCAACCAGTTTTACAACAGCGGCGGAGATCCCTTGAGCCTGGATCAGCCGTCGCCAATCGGCCCAGTCGATTTCGACATCATCTGCATGTTCTCGGTCATCACACATCAAAACCCGGTCGAGGCGCGGCCGATCTTCGATATGCTGCGACGGCAAATCCGGCCAGGCGGGCATTTGTTCTTTTCGGCATTCGAGCATGACAAACCGGACGTTCCGTTCATGGAACTCGAACCGGCGAAGCCGGGGCTCAAATGCAGCTATTCGCGGCCGGCGATGACTCAGCTTCTGGACGCGACCGGGTGGCGGATCCTGACGATCGAAGACCCGCGGCCCGGAGGCATACCGATCATGACCTCGTTTCTTTGCGCGCCGGTTTGACGCCGGCGGATCGCCCGGGACTACTGCCCCGGACTTGAAAGGCCGCGCCAGACGCGCGATGTGTTGCGCATTGGTGCAGATAGGAAAACGTATGGCTCTTCCCGTGGGAATGCAGGTGAGGATCTGGAGCATCGCGGCGGCGGTGTTTCTGGTGGTGATGTGGTTTCTGGGCGATGTGATCTTGCCATTCGTGCTGGGCGGGGCCGTCGCCTATGGCCTCGACCCGGTCGCCGACCGGCTGGAGCGCTGGGGGCTGGGACGGGCGGCGGCGACGGTGCTGATCACGCTAGTGGCGGTGGTGATCTTCGTGGTGATGGCGCTGGCGGTGATCCCGACACTGGTCGAGCAGGCGGTGGCGCTTGTCAACGTGGCGCCGCAGCTGGCGCTCGACCTGCAGGGGTTTTTGACAGAGCGGTTTCCGTCGCTGATGGACGAGAATTCGACCATCCGTCAGTCGCTGGTGTCGCTGGGCGAGATGATCCAATCCAAGGGCGGGGCACTGGTGGACGGGCTGTTGACCAGCGCCCTGTCGCTGCTGAATATTCTGGTGCTGGTGGTGATCGTGCCGGTGGTGGCGTTCTACATGCTGCTGGACTGGGACCGGATGGTGGCCAAGATCGACGATCTGCTGCCGCGCGACCATGCGCCGGTGATCCGGCATCTGGCCTATCGGATCGACCGGACGCTGGCCTCTTTCATCCGCGGTCAGGGCACAGTGATGCTGGTGCTGGGCGTGTTCTATGCGGTGGGGCTGATGCTGGCGGGGCTGCAGTTCGGGCTGGTGGTGGGGGCGATTGCCGGGTTGTTGTCGTTCATCCCATATGTGGGCGCCATCGTCGGGGGCTTGCTGGCCATCGGGCTGGCGCTGTTCCAGTTCTGGGGCACATGGCTGCCGATCGGGATCGTGGCGGCGGTGTTTTTCGCCGGGCAGTTCCTGGAGGGCAACATTCTGACGCCCAAGCTGGTGGGCAATTCGGTGGGGCTGCACCCGGTCTGGCTGATCTTTGCGCTTTCGGTCTTTGGCACGCTGTTCGGCTTTGTCGGCATGCTGGTGGCGGTGCCGGTGGCGGCAGCTCTTGGGGTGCTGACGCGGTTCGCGCTGGAGCAATACAAGGCCGGGCTTTTGTATCAGGGCGTCGGGGGTGTCGAGGGTGTCGGGGGCGTGGAACCCGACGACGAGTAGTGGCCGAGCAACTGACATTCGATCTGCCCGGTGAACCGGCGCTGGGGCGCGGCGATTTCTTCGTGTCGCCGGGCAATGAAGCGGCGGTTCAGGCGATACAGGGCTGGCATGACTGGCCCGGGGGCAAGCTGGTGCTGGCGGGGCCGCGGGGCGCGGGCAAGACGCATCTGGTCCATGTCTGGGCGGCCATGTGCGGCGCGCGGATCGTGGCGGCGCACGATCTGGCGGACGCCGATGTTGCGGCGCTGGCCGGGGCGATGGTGGCGGTGGAGGATGCCGACCGGATCGCCGGCAACGGCGCCGCCGAGCAGGCGCTGTTTCACCTGCACAATCTGGTCCTCGCCGAGGGCGGCGGGCTGCTGATCACCGCCGCCTCGCCGCCGTTGCGCTGGGGACTGAGCCTGCCCGATCTGCAAAGCCGGATGCAGGGCAGCGCCCTGGTCACGCTGGCCGCCCCCGACGACACACTGCTTGCGGCTGTCCTGGTCAAGCTGTTCACCGACCGGCAGATCGCGGTCGATGCCGGGGTCGTCACCTATCTGACCGGGCGCATGGAGCGGTCGTTTGCCGGTGCGGGCCGGGTGGTCGAGGCGCTGGACCGCGCAGCACTCGCGAAGAAACGTCGCATCACGCGTCCTCTGGCGGCCCGGGTGCTGGACAAGCTGGGCGAAGCGGGGCATTAATTGCCACTTCCTTGTCAAACGCTTATGGGGCAACGCCGCCCATGTCCGATGCAGACTTTCTGAAATCACCCTTTGCCGCCCCTCTGGAGCTGCCGGAGGCAGACTTTGCCGGCCCCAAACGGTTTTACAATCGCGAGATGAGCTGGCTGGGGTTCAACTGGCGGGTTCTGGAAGAGGCCGAGAACGTCCGTGTGCCGTTGCTGGAGCGGCTGCGGTTCTTGTCGATCAGTGCCGCCAATCTGGATGAATTCTATACCGTGCGAGTCGCCGGCTTGCGCGAACTGGCGCGCGAGGGCCACAATACCCCCGCTGTCGACGGGCTGACGCCTCAGGAGCAGCTGCGGCTGATCAACGCCGACGCCCGGCGGCTGATGGCACATCAGCAGACCGTGTTCGACGGGCTTTCCAGCGAGATGGAGGCCAGGGGCATCTCGATCTGCGCGCTCGAATCCATCTCGGACGAGGACCGGGCGCATCTGGAAGAGGTGTTCCTGAACCAGGTCTTTCCGGTGCTGTCGCCGCTGGCCATCGACCCCGCACACCCGTTCCCGTTCATTCCCAACACCGGCTTTTCGCTGGCCCTGCAGCTGGAGCGGGCCAAGGACAAGCGCAAGCTGCAGGCGCTGTTGCCGGTGCCGCATCAGATCGACCGTTTCGTGCGGCTGCCCTCGCCCGAGGGCGAGGCCCGGTTCCTGCCGCTGGAGGATCTGCTGCTGCTGCATCTGGGCAGCCTGTTTCCCGGCTATGTGGAAAAGGGCAGTTGCGCCTTCCGCGTACTGCGCGACAGCGACCTGGAGGTCGAGGACGAGGCCGAGGATCTGGTGCGCGAGTTCGAGACGGCGCTGAAGCGCCGCCGGCGGGGGGAAGTGATCCGCATGAAGATCTCTGCCGGGGCGCCGTCGGGGTTGCTGAACATGATCAAGCGGGAACTGCATGTCACCGATGACGAGATCGTGCAGGTCGACGGGCTGATCGGCATGGCCGATCTGGACGAACTGGTGATCGACGAGCGGCCCGATCTGCTGTGGACCTCGTTCTCCCCGCGGGTGCCCGAGCGGGTGCAGGACCATGACGGCGACATGTTCGCGGCGATCCGCAAGAAGGACATGCTGCTGCATCACCCCTACGAGACCTTCGACATGGTGGTGCGGTTCCTGCAGCAGGCGGCCAACGACCCCAACGTGCTGGCGATCAAGCAGACGCTTTACCGGACCTCCAACGAGTCACCCATCGTCGGCGCGCTTTGCGAGGCGGCCGAGGACGGCAAGTCGGTGACCGCGCTGGTCGAGCTGAAGGCGCGGTTCGACGAGGCGGCGAATATCCGTCAGTCAAGGCGGCTGGAACGGGCCGGCGCGCATGTGGTCTATGGTTTCATCAACTACAAGACCCACGCCAAGATCAGCATCGTGGTGCGGCGCGAGGGTGGCAAGCTGGTGACCTATACCCATTACGGCACCGGCAACTACCACCCCATTACCGCCCGGGTCTATACGGACCTGTCGCTGTTCACCTGCGACACCGGCATGGGGCGCGACGCCACCAAGGTGTTCAACTATGTGGGCGGCTACGCGCCGCCCGACGGGCTGGAGAACCTTTCGATCTCGCCGCTGTCGCTGAAATCCTCGCTGATCGAGAAGATCAAGGCCGAGAGCGCCTTTGCCAAGGCCGGCAAACCCGCCGAGATCTGGGCCAAGATGAACTCTCTGATCGAGCCAGAGGTGATCGACGCGCTGTACGGCGCCTCGCAGAGCGGGGTGAAGATCAACCTGGTGATCCGCGGCATCTGCGGGCTGCGCCCCGGCATCAAGGGGTTGAGCGAAAACATCCGGGTCAAGTCGATCATCGGGCGGTTCCTGGAGCATTCGCGCATCGTCTGTTTCGGCAACGGCCAGGGGCTGCCCAGCAAGAAGGCGCGGGTGTTCATCTCTTCGGCGGACTGGATGGACCGCAACCTCAACCGCCGGGTCGAGACGCTGGTGGAATGCCGCAACGCCACGGTGAAGGCGCAGATCGTCGGCCAGATCATGGCCGCCAATCTGGCCGATCAGGCGCAAAGCTGGGTGATGGCGCCGGATGGCTCTTTCGCCCGGCGGCTGCCGGAGGATGGCGAGCAGATGTTCAACTGTCACCGGTTCTTCATGGAGAACCCGTCGCTTTCGGGGCGCGGCTCTGCCGGGGCGTCGGATGTGCCGGAACTGGCGCATTCGAGGGACTGACGGCGGGCGGCGGGCAGAAACCGGGCGCGGGTGAATGGGGCATTCGCAAGCGCCGGAAAACCCCGTGCATTCCTTGCCCGACCCCGGCCCCGATTGACCCGACCCGCGGCTTGTTGCAACGTGAGCCCACGTAACGGCCGGAGGTCAGATGGCGATGAGCAGCGCTACGGAAACGGTTGAGGACTGGGGGCATTTCGGCCACCCGCTGTTCAACGATCCGGCGATGAAATACCTTGAACGGGTCGGCGTCGTCGATGTGGGTTCGAACTCTGTGCGGCTGGTGATCTTCGACGGCGCGGCGCGCAGCCCGGCCTATTTCTACAACGAAAAACTGATGGCCGCACTGGGGGCCGGTGTGCAGCAGACCGGGCGGCTGAACCCAGAGGGGCGGCGACGGGCACTTGTGGCTATCCGGAGGTTTCAGTTGCTGGCCGCATCCATGAGCATGGCGCCGCTGACGGCGGTGGCCACCGCGGCGGTGCGCGAGGCCGAAGACGGGCCCGAGTTCTGCGACGAGGTGAAACGCGAGACCGGGCTGACGCTGCACGTGATCCCGGGCGAGGAGGAGGCGCGGCTTTCGGCGCAGGGCGTGCTGCTGGGCTGGCCCGACGCCAGCGGCATGGTCTGCGATATCGGCGGGTCCTCGATGGAACTGGCGGAGCTGAACCACGGCGAGGTGGGCGCCTGCGCGACCTCGTCGCTGGGGCCTTTGCGACTGCAGGCGATACGCTCCAGAAAGGCTCGCAAGGCCCATATTCGCGACACCATCGCCGGGCTGGTGGCACAGATGGGCCCGCGTCAGGACCGGCTTTATCTGGTCGGCGGGTCGTGGCGCGCCATTGCCCGGCTCGACATGGAACGGCGCGGCTATCCGCTGCATGTGCTGCACGAATACCGGATGACGCCGAAATCGGTGCGCGAGACGGTGAAATGGATCGGCGAGCACCCGCTTGACGACCTGCGCGCGATGACCGGCATCAGCGAGGCGCGCATGGCGCTGGTGCCGCTGGCCTGCGAAGTGCTGAAAGGTCTGATCCGGGCGCTTAAGCCACGCGAGATCGCGGTCTCGGGCTATGGCATCCGCGAGGGCATGCTTTATGAACAGATGCCCGACAAGCTGCGCCGCCGCGACCCGCTGGTCGAGGCCTGCCGGTTTGCAGAGGCCAAGGACGCGCGGCGACCGGGCTTTGGCCGGGTGTTGTACAAGTTCCTTTCGCCGCTGTTCCGCCAGGTGCCGCCGAACCGGGCGCGGGTGATCAAGGCCGCCTGTCTGCTGCACGATGTCAGCTGGCGGGCGCATCCCGACTATCGCCACGAGGTCTGCTTTGACAACGCCACACGGGCGTCGCTGGGCGGGTTGACCCACACGGCTCGGATCTTCCTGGGGCTGGCGCTGCTGCACCGCTACAAGAACAGCCGCGAGGAGACCCGGTTTTCACCGCTGTTCGAGCTGTTGACCGACAGTGATCTGCGTCAGGCTCAGGTGCTAGGGCGCGCGATGCGTTTTGCCTCGATGCTGGCCGCCGACGACTTGGAGGCGATGGGAGAACTGCGCTGGTTCCCAAAGAAGAAAGTGCTGGAACTGTGGCTTCCGGCCCGGTCGATGGGGCTCTTTGGAGAGGTGGCCGAGGCGCGGTTCAAGGCGCTCGCCGGGTCGCTTGAGGCCGACCCGGTGGTCAAGCGGCAGCGGCGGGTGCGGTAAACGCGCGCTCGTCGGCCCCTTGCGGGCCCTTCTCGGGGGCGCCGCCGCCGCCGGCGGCCGCGTCAGCGAAGAGAGACCCGAAGGGGCCGATGAGCGGCCTGCCCATGGCAACTTGGCTTTATCGATTCGGCTTTCGCTGCGTCTCGCTTTGCTCGAACACGAGAAACGGCTGGATCTGGTTCAACAGAAAGTCGAAACGCCCTAAAGATCGGTCTCGCCGCCTTCTTCCTCAGGCGGGGTCACTTTCATGGGCAACTTGCGGCGGATGATGATGTCGCCGTTGGGCAGGATCTCGGGCGGGTGGTAGGCGTGCATTTCGCGCAGCGCGCCTTCAAGCTCGCGCAGGGCAGGCTCGATATCGCCCAGAAGCCCTCTCAGCAGCAACCTTGTGCCTTCCGACAGAAGGTCCATGCCTTCGCGCAGGTCGTCGTTTTCCGCCGCGACGACGGGGCTGATCGCCAACGTCAGGGCGAGTGTATATGCGGCATATCTGGTCATGGTCCCGATATAGGCGCGTTTGCCCGCCATTGCTATTGCATCGGCAGATCCACGCTGACCGGGAAATGGTCCGACGCGGTCAGCAGGGCCTGGCGCAGTTCCGGCGTGCGGTAACAGATCGGGTCGTCGAACGGATGCCAGATGCGCCAGCGTGACCCCTGCGCGCGCAGACCCGGCGACAGCATCACGTAGTCCAGCAGCGCCTGCAGATACCGGTCCTCCTGGTGGATGTAGAACCGAGCCGTGGCGGGCATCGCCCCGACCCGCTGGGACAGGGTCATGCGCGCATGCGGGTCGTAAAGGCACGGACCGTCGCTGTCGTCGCCCAGCACGATCTCGACCCCCGACCGGCCAAACAGCTTTTCGTATTCGTCCAGCCCGGGGCCATCGTTGAAATCGCCCAGAACAATCAGGTTCTCACCCGCCTGCAGATGCCCCTCGACCCGTTGGCGAAGCCAGATGCACTGGGCCAGTTGCTTGCGGCGGTTGTCGATGGCCACGCGCATAATCTCTTCGGGCGTGTCGGCTCCATGCGGCGCCTTGGATTTCACATGCACCCCGATCAGCCGCAACGCGGTGCCGCCCGGGGTCTCCAGCCGCGCCTCTAGCGGCGGCTTGGAAAAGCGCACCTGTTCGGGTGCGGCGTCGGTGTCGAGGTCGATGCGGAACACCCCGTCAAAGCGCGGCGCGTCCCAGGCGCCGTGTTTGCCGGTGGGGTCACCCATCGGGTCATGCTCGGCGCGAAACTGGCCCGGATCGAAAAGCAGCGCCAGTTCCTGCTGGGTGCCGTTGGCAAAGCCGGTCAGGGCAGTATTGGCACGCAGACCGAAATGGCGGGCGAAATACTCCAGCGCCTTCACCGTAGAGCGTTTGCGGTTTGTGTCGGGGGCTTCGACGATCAGCACGGCGTCCGCATCCAGAGCAGTGAAAACGATGCCCAGAGCCTCAATCTGCGCCGCGCGGGTCACGTCCTGACGCCCCGACCAGCGTTCATCGGTCAATAGCCGCCCGTCATTGCCGAAAAGGTTGTCGAACCATTCGACATTGTAGGTGGCGATCCGCATCAGGCGGCCTCTTTGCTGATCTCGTCCCAGGCATGGTTGATGTCGATCAGCCGCTTTTCGGCCAGCTTGACCGCCTCTCGCGGCAGTCCGCGGCCGATCATCGCGTCGGGGTGATTGTACCGCACCTGGGCGCGCCAGGCCTTGCGTATCTCGGCAAGCGGCGTGCCGTGTGCGACGCCGAGCACATCATAGGGGTCGGGCACCGCGTCATCGACATAGCGCGCGCGCAGCCCGCGGAACTGGCGCTGGCTCATGCCGAAGATCGCGGCCACCTGCGCCAGGAAATCGTCCTCGCCGGGGTGATAGACCCCGTCGGCCAGGGCGATGTGAAAGAGCCCCTCCATCAAATCGCTGGGCACCCCCGATTCGGGCGGGAACATCCGGGCGATGCGGTGGGCGTAATCGTCGAAGCCCGCCACGTCCTGCCGGGCCAGGTTGAAGACCCGCGCGGCCTCCTTTTCGGCCTCGGGCGGGATGGCGAACACGTCGCGGAAGGCGGTAACCTCGTCGCGGGTGACGCGCCCGTCGGCCTTGGCCATCTTGGCGCCCAGCGCGATCACCGCGATGGTAAAGGCGACCGAGCGCTCGGGCGGCGTGCGCAACAGGTCGAACACGGCGCTCAGCCCCTCTCCGGCGCGGAGCGAGGCGATGGCATTAGAGATGCGGGTCCAGATCGACATGGGGCAAGTCTAGGGTGTTTTGACCGAGAGGTGTATCGCTATTACGGCCAACCGCTCATCAAGCCCTTGCGGGCTTTCCTCGCGGCCAATGCGCGAGGAAAGCCCGCAAGGGCTTGATGAGCGCGGGGCTCAGAGCCGCATTTGCAACAGATGCAGATCCGGCCCCGGGGGCGTGGTCCCCGACCGCCGCCATCAGCGCCCGGGGGGCCAGGATCATGCCAGCGCCTTGGCCCCGCCCGGTGTGGCGATAACGGCGCGAAAACCCGGCCGCGGAGCCTCGGTCACATGATCCTCGAGCCCGCCTGCGAAACCCGCCAGCGCGACGCGCAATTCCGCCCCTGACGGGTGTGCGACCTGCAGCGTCTCAAGCCGGGCGCCCGCATCCGGCAGCCGCGCCGCCGGGTGCTGCGCGTCGCCCCAGTCGATGAGGCCCGGAAAAGCGCCGTCATAGGGCAACGTTCCGTCCTGCGACACCGCGATGGTCCAGTGCAGATCGCCACGGCTGAGCCGCATCGGCGTGCCGGTGCCCTTTGGCGCCAGCGCCAGCGCGGCGTCCAGATCCGTGGTCCGCGCCACCCAGTTGGTCAGCCGCGGCGCACCGCGAAAAGCGTCGAGCCCGAACCAGCGCCGATGCGCGGGCGGCGGCGCGTCGGGGTCGATGGCGATAACCTCCAGATAGGTCTGGCCCAGACCGATCAGACGGTTATGGGTGCCCATGGCGGGGTGTTTGCCGCCCGGCGCCATGCGCAAGCCGAGGGTTTGCCCGACAAACGCGACCCCGTCGTCCAGCCGTTCGGCACTGATGACGATATGATCGAGGTCGAGCCGGACAGGTTCCATTGCGCGGCCCGTTTCACAGCACCCGCGCCAGCAGCGCCCAGATCAGCGCTATCGGCGTGGGGTAGAAGGTGGCGGCAAAGCCGAAGGCGCGCAGCGGCGGCGAGATGTGATAGCCGATCCAGAAGGCGATGCGGGCGATGGTAAACCCGAGGCCAAGGCAGATCACCACCCCCGGGCCATCACCGAGAAAAAGATAGGCGGCGGGCGGCCACAGTGTGACGGCCAGCAGCAGCTGTTCGGTGGTGTTCTGCAGCACCCGCACATTCAGGTCAGAGCGCGAGTCAGGCGGCGGCGGGGCTCCGTCGATGATCGCCTCGTCGCGAAACCGCGCCTGCGCCAGCCAGCCGATCATCAGCGCATAGACGATGCCCGGCCCGAGAAAGGCAAAGCCCAAGGAAGGCAACAGCGAGAACACCGGCAGGTTCACATGGGCAACCCCGACCCAGACAAGCACGATTGCCCAGACCATCCCTGCCCCCATTCCGATCAGGATCATTGCGCGTTTGGTCATTCGTCGGGCTCCGGGGTTGCGAACATGTTGCCCGCGCGACCGGCAAGGCCGGTGACACGGGCTGCCACAGAATCCTGCACCGGCCGACCGCGCCGGGCGGTTGCAGATTGCCCGCAAAGCGGCACCGGCGCCAGCCCTACCCTGCCGCCTGCTCGGCCCGCGCCTCGTCAATCAGCCGCAGGATATCCTGTGCCGCCGAGGGGATGTTGGTGCCGGGGCCGAAGATCGCCCTGACGCCTGCCGCTTTCAGGAAATCATAATCCTGCTGCGGGATCACACCGCCGCAGATCACGATGATGTCGCCCGCGCCTTGCGCCTTCAGCGCCTCTATCAGTTTCGGCGCCAGCGTCTTGTGGCCAGCGGCCTGGCTGGAGATGCCCACCACATGCACGTCATTGTCGACCGCGTCCTGCGCGGCCTCTTCGGGGGTCTGGAACAGGGGGCCCACATCGACGTCAAAGCCGATATCGGCGAATGCGGTGGCGATCACCTTGGCGCCGCGGTCATGGCCGTCCTGACCCATCTTGACCACCAGCATGCGCGGCCGGCGGCCCTCGTCGGCGGCGAAATCCTCGACCGATTGCTGGATCGCGGCAAAGCCCTCGTCGCCCTCATAGGCCGCGCCATAGACACCGGCGAGGGTCTTTACCTCGGCGCGGTGCCGTCCGAATGTCTTTTCCATCGCCATGCTGATCTCTCCGACCGTCGCCCGGGCGCGGGCGGCATCGACCGCCAGCGCCAGAAGGTTGCCCGTGCCCTGTTCGGCGCCCTCGGCAAGGGCCGCCAGGGCCCCGTCGCAGGCCGCCTGATCGCGGGTGGCGCGGATCTTTTCCAGCCGCGCGATCTGGCTCAGACGCACCGCGCTGTTGTCGATCTCGCGCACTTCGATCTGCGGTTCCTTGTCGAGCCGGAACTTGTTGACCCCGACGATCACCTCGTCGCCCCGGTCCACCGCTGCCTGACGGCGGGCGGCGGCTTCCTCGATGCGAAGCTTGGGCATGCCGGTGGCCACGGCCTTGGTCATGCCGCCCATCTCGTCGATTTCCCGGATGATGGTCCAGGCTGCCTCGATCAGATCCGATGTCAGCTTTTCAACATAATAGGACCCCGCCAGAGGGTCGACCACATTGGTTACACCGGTCTCGTTCTGCAGGATCAATTGTGTGTTTCGGGCAATTCTCGCCGAGAATTCTGTCGGCAAGGCAATGGCCTCGTCGAAAGAGTTCGTGTGCAGAGACTGGGTTCCTCCAAGCACGGCGCTCATCGCCTCATACGCGGTGCGCACCACGTTGTTGTAGGGGTCCTGTTCCTGAAGTGAAACTCCGCTGGTCTGGCAGTGAGTGCGCAGCATCAGGCTGCCGGGCTTTTGCGGATTGAACTCAGACATGATCCGGTGCCACAGAAAGCGCGCCGCGCGCAGCTTGGCGGCCTCCATGAAAAAGTTCATGCCGATGGCGAAAAAGAAGCTGAGCCGCCCGGCGAAAGCGTCAACGCCCATGCCGCGTTCGACGGCGGCGCGGACATACTCCTTGCCGTCGGCCAGCGTGAAGGCCAGTTCCTGCACCAGGTTCGCGCCAGCTTCCTGCATGTGGTAGCCGCTGATCGAGATCGAGTTGAAGCGCGGCATCTCGGCGGCGGTGTATTCGATGATATCGCTGACGATGCGCATCGAGGGTTCGGGCGGGTAGATATAGGTGTTGCGCACCATGAACTCTTTGAGGATGTCGTTCTGGATGGTGCCCGACAGGGCGGCGCGATCTACGCCCTGTTCCTCTCCGGCCACGATGAAAGAGGCCAGCACCGGGATCACCGCGCCGTTCATGGTCATCGACACAGAGATGTCCTGCAGCGGGATGCCGTCGAACAGGATCTTCATGTCCTCGACCGAATCGATGGCCACACCGGCCTTGCCCACATCGCCCAGAACCCGCTGGTGATCGCTGTCATAACCGCGATGGGTGGCCAGATCGAAGGCGACCGACACGCCCTGCTGCCCGGCGGCGAGGTTCTTGCGGTAAAACTCGTTGGATTCCTCGGCCGTGGAAAAACCGGCATATTGCCGGATGGTCCAGGGACGCCCGGCATACATGGTGCTGCGCGGCCCGCGGGTAAAGGGCGCCTCGCCCGGCATAGAGCCCATATGCGCCAACCCTTCAGCATCCTGCGCCGTATAGACCGGCGAAATCCCGATGCCTTCGGGCGTCTGCCAGGTCAGCCCGTCCAGCGGGCGGCCGCGAAGCTCCTTTTCGGCCCGGGCGGCCCAGGCGGTCTTGTCGCTCATGATCTTGGTCCTTGTGCAAGCGGTCTGCGGCGCCAACCGAATGTCCTGGCATCGCCCGTCGAGAGGTCTTCGTTTTTGCATTGAAACGCCCTATATGCGGTATCAGCAGGAGGACGCATGAAGCAGGTATTGGTCATTGTTTTCGCAGGGCTTCTGGCGGGGCCGCTGGAGGCACAAGAGACCGTGGCCGCAGTGGTGGTGGCGGAGGCGGAAACGGAGGTGGCCGGCGAGGCCGGCACCCCGGCAGGGGAAGCCGCGCCGCTGATCCAGCCGTTGGATGCCGCAGAGGTGACGCTGGAGGAGTTCCTGTGGCTGAAACGCCCCGTGGTGGTGTTTGCCGACAGCCCGCATGACCCGCGCTTCGGCGAGCAGATCAAGCTGTTGCTGGACCGCCCCGGGGAGCTGGCCGAGCGCGACGTGGTGGTGATCACCGACACCGATCCCGCGGCACGCACCGCGATCCGCACCAGGCTGCGGCCGCGCGGTTTCATGCTGACCCTGATTGCCAAGGACGGACGGGTGAACCTGCGCAAGCCGGTGCCGTGGGACGTGCGCGAGATCAGCCATGCCATCGACAAATGGCCGCTGCGCAAGCAGGAGATCCGCGACGCCAAGGCCGAGGCCGCTGCCGCGACCGCAGAGTAGCCCGGGCTCATTGCGACACCTCGCTGGCGAAAGTCACCGTGGCGCCTGCGGGAAGGCCGCTCTGCCAATCCCGCAGCAGGGCGGTGTAGAAGCGCGCGTCATGGTCGCCTGTCAAGAAAAAGCCGACAATGTCCGAGGGCAGGAATCGCGCCGGTTCATCCGATGCCAGCGTCGCCAGAAGCTGCCAGCCATCTGCGGCCAGCGCAGGATCGCGCAGCATGGCGAAGCGTGCGGCACCCGCGCCGCCGGTGCCGTTGTTCCGCGCCAGATCGACGACCGGGTGGTCGCTAGCCCAGCCCACGGGACCGGCAAGATCGGTGGCAACCGGCTCTGCCAGGTGATCGCGGGTCAGCCGCATGATCTGCGCCGTCTGCAGGTGCATGTCGCGGCCCGCATCGCGATAGTGCAGCACCGCCCCGGGTGCATAGACGGTCGCCGCAAAAATCAACGCCAGCCCGGGCAGCAACACCAGCCCGCGGGCGCCCGGGGCGACGGCGACGGCCAGCGTCGCGGCGGCCAGGGTACTTGTGGCGTAAAGCTCGAAACGGGCGAGCCCGCCGAAGCTGCCGAACAGCAGATGCGCCGCACCGGCCAGTCCCGCGACCGCTACCAGCGGCACCAGACCAGACCGGCGCACCGGGCCGGCCATCAGCAGGACCAGCGCCACAACAAGGAATGCGGCCAGCACCTGCGCCCCGGGTTCGGACAGTATTCGGTCAGGCAGGCTCGCCCCCTGCCCTACCAGCCAGCCACCCGGGTCGCGCGGCAGAGCCAGACCGTCAGCGGCCAGCAGCGCAAGCGGGTCAAGCCCGGATTGCTCCAGCAAGATCAAAAACCCCGCTATCGGACCGATGGCGAGCAGCCACAGGATCAGACCTTTGCCGATATTCAGACGGGCGAGAACCGGCAAGACCGCAAGCAGGGCCAGCGCCAGCCCCTCAACCCGCAAGAGCGGCGCAAGAAGCACCCCGGCGATCAGCAGCCGCCCGACCCTGCCGCTGTCGAGAAAGCTCAGCAGGCCCGACAGGATGGCAAGGCTGGCCGCCAGATGCAGGATATGTGCGGTTCCCGAATACGCCACACCCGAGAAATGCAGCGCCAGGGGGCCAAGTGCGGCCAGAACCAGCCCGTACAGACGGGTTGCGTATCCGGCCTGCCACAGGATGCGCCCCCAAAGCACCGCCGCAATAACAAGCCCCACGCCGTTCCAGACAAGCGGTAGCAAGCGGTGCAGTTCCGCATCGGTAACGGGGTGCAGCAGCAGCGGATAAAGCGGCGATGCGGCGGCCCCGGCCAGATCGCCGACCGTAGCGCCCAACCCCGCCGCCCACAGCCCTTTCGCAATGGCAAGCGCGTCATAGGGCGCGTCGAGCGCATAATCGAACGTCCCGCCCGTCGCCACAATGGACGCGTCGACCAGGGCCAGCCACGCAAGTCCGCCGAACAACACGGCCAGAACCGGCAGCATGTAGGAGGGGCCCGTATAACGTGTCATTTGAACTCCATGATCACTTCATCCACGGCCAGACTGTCGCCCGCGGCGGCATTGATCCTGGTGACGGTGGATTTCTTTTCGGCGCGCAGGATGTTTTCCATCTTCATCGCCTCGACGGTACACAAGCTTTGGCCCTCCTGCACTTCCTGACCTACCTCGACACTGATATTCACGATCAGGCCGGGCATCGGACAAAGCAGCATTTTCGAGGTGTCGGGCGGCAGTTTTTTCGGCATCAGCCTGGCCAGTTCCGCCTGCCGCGGGCTGCGCACATGCACCTTCATGTCGGCGCCCCGGGTGCGGATGCGAAAGCCGTTCGGCAGTTTGCCGACCTTCAGCACCAGCGGGCCGCCATCGACATCCAGCACCGCCAGCGGCTGGCCCGGGGTCCATTCACTTTCGACCCGGTGGCCCGAGCCGTCCGCAAATCGTACCGTAGCGCCCCGGGGGTCGGCATCGACGGTGACGGGAAAGCTTTCGCCCTGCAGCGTCACGACCCAGTCGGAACCCACACGGCGTTCGTGATTGTCCATGCGTCCCGAAACCCGGGTGCGCCGGATCTCTGCCACCCGGTTCATCGCCGCCGCGGCGGCAGCGATGCGGCGCAGTTGGGTGGCGTCCAGGGTCACGCCCTCGAACCCGTCGGGGTACTCCTCGGCGATAAAGGCGGTGGTGATGTCTCCGCTGATGAATTTCGGGTGGTCCATGACGGCGGACAGGAAGGGCAGGTTGTGGCCGATGCCTTCGACCTCGAAACTGTCCAGCGCCACGCGCATCGCCTCCAGCGCGGTGGCACGGTCGGCCCCCCAGGTGCAAAGCTTGGCGATCATCGGGTCGTAATACATGGAAATCTCGCCACCCTCATAGACCCCGGTATCGTTGCGCGCCGCGGTTTCGCCCGATGGCGCATCGCCCTGCCACTTGCCGCTGTCCAGCAGTGGCCCGGCGGCTACTTCGGCGGGCGGGCGATAGCGGGTGAGGCGGCCGATCGAAGGCAGGAAGCCGCGATATGGATCCTCGGCATAGAGCCGCGACTCGATGGCCCAGCCGGTCAGTCTGACATCATCCTGGGTGATCGAAAGCGCCTCGCCGCCGGCCACCCGGATCATCTGTTCCACCAGATCGACCCCGGTGATCAGTTCGGTGACGGGATGTTCCACCTGCAGGCGGGTGTTCATTTCGAGAAAGTAGAAATTCCTGTTGCCATCGACGATGAATTCCACCGTGCCGGCGCTGGCATAATCTACCGCCTTGGCCAGTGCCACGGCCTGCTCTCCCATCGCCCTGCGCGTGGCCTCGTCGAGGAACGGCGACGGCGCCTCTTCGATCACCTTCTGATTGCGGCGCTGGATAGAGCATTCGCGCTCGCCCAGATAGATGCCGCCCCCGTGCCCGTCGCACAGCACCTGGATCTCGATATGGCGCGGCTGGGTGACGAATTTCTCGATGAAGATCCGGTCGTCGCCAAAGCTGTTGGCGGCCTCGTTCTTCGAGCTTTGAAAGCCCTCGCGCGCCTCCTGATCGTTCCAGGCGATGCGCATGCCCTTGCCACCGCCGCCGGCGCTGGCCTTGATCATCACCGGATAGCCGACCTGGTTAGAGATCTTCACCGCCTCGTCGGCATCCTCGATCAGCCCCATATAGCCGGGAACCGTGCTGACATCTGCCTCTTGCGCAATCTTCTTGCTGGTGATCTTGTCGCCCATCGCCTCTATCGCGCCCGTGGGCGGGCCTATGAACGCGACCCCCTCGGCATCGAGCGCCTGGGCGAATTTCGAGTTCTCCGAGAGAAAGCCATAACCTGGATGCACCGCCTCGGCGCCGGTCTGGCAGATCGCGTCCATCACCTTGTCGATGACGATATAAGACTGGTTGGCGGGTGGCGGGCCGATATGCGCCGCCTCGTCGGCCATCTGCACATGCAGCGCCTGCGCGTCCGCATCGGAATAGATCGCCACCGTGGCGATGCCCATCTTGCGCGCGGTCTTGATCACCCGGCAGGCAATCTCGCCCCGGTTGGCAATCAGGATTTTCTTGAACATGTTTCGTTCCTTTTGCTTGCGGCCCGCAAGTTTCCAGCAGGCATGACAATAAGCGCCGCGCCGGCACCGGGGCCGGGCAGCGTGTTCGGTTGCGCCCGGTGGTCCGGGCGGATGTTCTGGCAGGCGTAGGCAGTGATCGGGGAGGACAACATGGCCCGCCGCGCCGCGGTCGGCAGATGAAAACCCCGACGCTGCAAAAGATGCGATCCGCTGATGCGTGGTTCTGAGCCGGTACCGCCCAGCGGCGAAATCTCCAGCCGTGGCTCGTGGCGCAAACGCGCGCGCCGCATCGCCTGTTCTCCAGCAGGCCACGGTCTGAAATCACGCGCAATCCCGACATGTTGCCGCCGGATCTTCATGTTCCCCACCGGACAGGAAAATGTGGGTCTGACCCAAGAAGGGCCAGACCCACAAGAAGGGGAAGGGTAACGGTCAGAGCGTCTGTTCCAAGTCTGTCGATCGGGCCCATACGCTCTGACACCGACACTGAGCCATGCGGCAGGCCCGGTGAAGCCCGACCCTGCGAAAACGGCGAATTGCGCATTTTCCCGCTGAATCTTCCGGTGCCCTCGCGGATTCATGCCGATTCGCCCCCACCAAAAACCTCGGGAAAGCTGGCACGGGCCAGATCGGCGTCAATCCGCAACATGGCGTCATAGCTGACCGGGTCAAACGGATCTTCCGCCGCAACAACCTCGCGCCCGAACAGCCACGAAAGGCGGCCGGCATCGATATTGCCGCGCGCGAAGGGTTCGTCGCCGAAATACCGCCAGAGCGCCGACATGAACCCCGCATCGGCCCGCCTGTCGGCAGGTTTGCGGTCGGCATGACGCTCGCGCCGCGATAGCGGTGTCACCCCCTTGGGGTTGGCACGACGGATTGTGAACTGGAAATCAGTGCCGGGTAGACGGCCAGGAAAGCCGCGATGTTTTATCATGCGCCAGCCCCCCGAAAGGCAGCGCGGTGTTCGGGGGCGGGCGCAGATGCCCGCCCCGCGAGACTATTACTTGTACTTTCCGGTGTAAACGGGCTCGACCGTGATCGGCTCCACGTATATCGGCTCTTCCGCCTGCTGCTGGGCGCAGGCAGCAACGAATGCCACCATGCCAAGGGCGAGGACGATTTTGATGCTCTTTGACATCTGGGTCTCCTTTGATAATTCCCGCGGCCGCCCCCAGGGTATCTGGTGCCCAGCCGTTGATTCGATAGTAGGGTCACTGTCCGGTAACCTGAGATGAGATTAAAGTATCTTTTTGCAAAAAGATATCGAGATTGCGGCACCGCGGCAGGATGTGGCTGCTTTGCATCAGACGAAGAACGCACCGCAACATGTTGTAGGGTCATCAAAAACCCTCCCAAACACAAGTTTCGCCCTCAATCCGGTAGGCTTCGAAGTATTGCGTCGCGTCGGGGTGGGCTGTGCCGAATGCAACAGGACGGTCGGAAAGCGAAATAACCACTTGGCCCGGCGGGGCTGATGCGACTGCAACACGGGGTATTACGAATCCCCGGCAGAGTGCTTCCATGTCGCCAAGTGCCGTATCCACCGAAACGCTGCCCCCGTCGCGCGCGATCCCGGGCGCCAGAAAGCGGAAACGCCAGATCGCCCCCGAGGCATCCCTGATCAGTTCGACGAACTCTACCGGCTGGCCCGACGGCACCTGCACCTGTTCTGCCCCGACCGGCGCCGCGGCCATTGCGATTGCCATCGCGACAAGCACTCTCATTTAGCCTCTCCCTTCCTGACAATCACCTGCTTGCGTCTATTCCCCTTCGCCAGCACCTGGACATCGCCAAGCTTGGCCAGCAATTCAATGCTCTGCTGAAACCGCCCGCCGCGCAGGTCGAGGATGATGCGCCCGCCCGGGGCCACGCCGAAACGGAAGAACGGCAGGTACATGTCGACCGGAAAGTGAAAGCCGCAGCTAAGGAAACTGACCGCCAGATCGGCCTTTTGCTCTGTTTCCAGATCCTGCTCTTCGGGGTTCCAGGTGGCGATGTTGTCGGCGGGCACGCCGTTGGCGACCAGAAAGACCCGCGCGGTCTGCAGGCTGGTATAGGCGGCGGCCTCCTCAGCAAAGCCGAAATGGCGCCGCTCGTTGCTTTCCACGTCGATCAGCAGCAGTTTCGATCCATAGCGGCGATGCACGAACAGGTCGAAGAAACCATAGCCCGCACCGATATCGGCGATCAGCCGGGGGCGGACCCAGTCGAGGATCGGGCGCAGCGCCTCGAACTCGACCAGAATCGCCGCCGCCGCGCGTTTCGCCAGTTCGGTTCCGTATTGCTGCACCACCTCGTCGAGCGGCCCGTGGTCGCCGCGGTGCCAGGCGCGGATTACCCGCCCCGGGTTCGGCAACTCGTCGATGATCCCCGAACGCTGCAGCACGATATTGGCCAGGTCGTCATGGCCGAGCGCCGAGAAATCGATCTCTGCGGGGTCGATGCCGGAACCGGGCCGCGCCGCCATCATGGGTCAGCCCCCCGCCCCGGGCCGGCGCGCGACGCAGTCGATCTCTACCAGCGCGCCCACGGCAAGTGCCGTGACGCCGACGGTGGTGCGGGCGGGCAGACGGTCTGCCGGGAAATGCGCCTTGTAGGCGTCGTTGAAGGCGGCGTAGTCGCGTTCGAACTCGGTCAGATAGGCGCGGCACTGCACGACATGTTCCAGCCCCAGCCCCAGCTCGCCCAGGATCAACCCCAGATTGGCCATCACCCTATTGGTCTGCGCCGCGACGCCCTTGGGCAGCGGCGCGTCGGGGGCGTCGGGGTCGGTGGGCATCTGGCCGGTGAGGATCACCCAGCCGTCGGATTCGACCGCATGGCTGAAAGGCGCCACGGGGCGCGGGCCGGAGGAGAAGAGGTGGTAACTCGTCATACCCACACCGCGACGACTGCGGCAATCGCCAGCAAAACATATGACATCATCATCAGTGGGAAAGCTATTGCGTTTGCAATGTGCCCTAGCCTCCATGCGAAGTACATGTTTGTCTCAATTTGCTTTCTGGCCTCTGGATTTTTCTTCTCCGCCTTGTCGATTGCTTCATCCCCCATAAGCGAATGCACAACCATGAGCGTCTGCTTCTGAAAAGCGAGGAAGAAGATGGCCCCAGCGATCATTAGGGCTACCAGCGGTACAGAAACGAGGATTTTTCCGAGCAAACCGAATTCTGAATCTCCACCGCGAAAGAAAGCTAGCACAACGATGATGGGCGCCCAGCACAATCCGGCAAGATACTTGAACTGACCGACTACAAGTTCGCCAGCCTTCCGAACATGTTCATCGGACCTCAGAATCTCAGACGGACTCTTCTCAGACATCGTACCTCACAACGGTATATTATCGTGCTTCTTCCACGGGTTGCTGAGCTTCTTGTTCCTCAGCGACGCAAAGGCCCGGCAGACCCTCAGCCGGGTGTT
>JAAELR010000152.1 GCA_024226455.1 Paracoccaceae bacterium | reverse complement strand
CTTTCAGAAACTCAAGGAATTCAAGCGCGTAGCAATGCGTGCGTGCAAAACCGACACCAGCTTCGAAGCAATGATCCACGTTGGGGCAACAATCATTCGCACACGATGAATGTCAACAGGCCCTAGTGGGTAACTTTGCAATGGCATTGAGGTTTCTTGTCCGTTCAAGCCCGATTCCTGGCCAGCCTACTCCGCCGCCGACCCTTCTTCCCAATGCGTCCCAACACAGAACCGTTTGCTCGCCGAAAACCCGCAACGCCCGAGCGCGATGGCCTGTTTGCACTCGATCTCGTCGGCGTAGGCGTCGGTGACCGGAGAGCCGCCCTTGATGGTGACATTGTCCGAGGTGGCTACTCTTCCTTCTCATGAAAACGCCCTGCCAAATGGCAGGGCGTTCCCGAAGATTTCTCGGCGTGGATTACTTGAACCACCAGCGCTCGGCAATCCGGCCCGAATCTGCCTGATAGACGTTTCCGAACGGCGCGCCACCATTGGTGATCTTGGTTGAATGCGCATCCACCCAGTTGGCGTACATCGGCACAACCACACCGCCCTCGACACGCAGGATATCCTGCATCTCAGTATAGATCTCCCGACGTCTGGCGGTATCGGATTCGGTCCGGCCCTTCACCAGAAGCTCTTGGAATCGCGCATGATTCCATTGGGTGTCATTCCAAGGCCCGCCTGCCTCGTACGCAACCGAGAACATCAGGTCCTCGGTGGCCCGGCCAGACCAGAAGCACGAACACCAGGACTTTTTGAGCCAGACGTTCGACCAGTAGCCATCTGCCGGCTCTTGCACGATGTTGATATTGATCCCCGCGGCCTTGGCCGATGCCTGGTATAGCTGCGAGGCATCGTTGGCGCCGGGGAATGCCGCATTCGAGGTCGAAAGATCCACGGAAAGCCCTCTGAGACCCGCTTCTTCGAGCAGGAACTTCGCCTTGTCGGGATCAAAATCGTTCTGCGGCAGGTCAGCGGCATAATATGCGTTTGCCGGCCCGATCGGATGGTCATTGCCGACCGCGCCATGGCCCTGCAGGATCTTGGCAACCATTTCCTCACGGTCCACGGCATGCTTCAGCGCCTGCCGAACTTTCAGATTGGTGAACGGATCAACCCCGGTCAGCATGGGGAATGTGTAGTGCTGATTGCCGGTTACCTCGAAGATCTCGACAGCCGGGTTTGCCTTGAGTAGTGGCTCGGTCTTGAAATCGACGCGGTTGACGGCGTGTACCTGCCCGGTCATCAGCGCATTCATTCGAGCCGAAGCATCGTTGATTGCGATAATCTCAACCGAGTCGAAGTAGCCTGCGCTGTCGCCTTTGTAGTGATCAGCATAGCGGCTACCAACAAAGCGGACGCCTGAATCGAAGCCGTCGTTCCGGTAAAGGCCGGTTCCGATACCCTTGGCGGTTGCCTCTACCACCATTCCCGCAGGATAGATCAGCATGTGGTAATCGGCCAACAGGAACGGCAAGTCGGCGTTGCCGTCGGTCAATGTCAACTCGATTTGGTGCGAGTTATTCTTCTTCATCGACGCGATGTTGGCGACGATCGGTTTCATCGCCGATTTGGAGTCTTCGGAAACATGCAATTGCAGTGACTCGATTACATCATCGGCCCCGAAGTCTTTGCCGTTGTGAAATGTCACGCCCTTGCGTAGATTGAAGGTCCAGATAGTTGAATCGGAACTGCTCTCCCAGCTTTCAGCCAGTTCGCCTGCGAGACTGCCATCTGCTTTGATTTCCGTCAGGCAATCAAACACACACCCATGCCCGGCGGCCTGCATGAACAGGTCGGAATGAGTCCGACCGTCCCAGCTATCCGATGTATTGGCGCCCGAGAAGCCCAGCTTTAGCGTCCCGCCCTTGTTGGGCGCGGCGTAAGTCGGCAGTCCGGTTGCGGAAAGCACTCCGGCGGCGGCGCCGGTCTTGAGCAGTCCTCGTCTGCTGATATTCATCATGGTTGTTCTCCCTGGTTATCTTGGTAAAAGCGGGTGGTCCGCGAATGGAATAGCATATTCCGACAAGCGATCCGGTTACATTCTATCAGCAGCGGCATCGCCGAGGTTATCAACTCCTCGTTCCGCCAGCAGATTTGTCAGCCAGTCCGGATCCATCTCGGGAACCGAGCTGAGCAGCAGGTCGGTATACGAGTGATGCGGCGGCGTGAACATCTCATCCTTGGGGCCCTGTTCCACGACGCGCCCGTCTTTCATCACCACCACCTCGTCGGCAATGGATTTCACCGTCGCCAGATCGTGAGTGATGAACATGTAGCTCAGCCCCAGCGTATCCTGCAACCGCGCCAGCAGTTTCAGGATACCCTCGGCGACAAGCTGGTCGAGCGCGCTTGTCACCTCATCGCAGATGATGAACTTCGGCTCAGCCGCCAGCGCCCGGGCGATGCCGATACGTTGCTTCTGACCACCGCTCAGCTCTGACGGCAGGCGGTCGATGAACAGGTCGGGCTCCATCTCTATTTCGTCCAGCAACGCTCGCACGCGCTCGCGCTTCTTTGCGCCTTTCAGATCCATGTAGAACTCGACCGGGCGGCCGATAATCTCGCCGATGGACTTGCGCGGGTTAAGCGCGGTGTCGGCCATCTGATAGATCATTTGCGCCTGACGCAGCTGCATCTTGTTGCGCTTGCGATAGTCCAGCGGCAGTGCTTCGCCGTCGAACTCCACATGTCCCTCGAGCGGCGGCAACAGACCGGTGATGCAGCGGGCGGCGGTCGATTTCCCGGAACCCGATTCGCCCACCACCGCCACGGTGCGGCCCGCGTGAATGTCGAAACTCACATCGTGCAGCACTACCGCCTTGCCATAGGCGGCGGTAACGTTCCTGACGCTGATCACTGGGGTCGCATCCTCGGGCACCGCAGCCTTGCCCGGGCGTTTGAAGCTGCGTACCGCCCAAAGGCTTTTGGTATAGTCCTCTTTCGGGTCCGACAGCATGGTGCGGGTGTCAGCCTCTTCGACTTCGTCGCCCTTCAGCAGAACCTTGATCTTGTCGGCCATCTGCGCCACCACCGCCAGGTCGTGGGTGATGTAAATCGCGGCCGTATCGAACTGTTCGACGATATCGCGGATAGAGGCGAGAACCTCGATCTGCGTGGTCACGTCAAGCGCCGTGGTTGGCTCGTCGAAAATGATCAGGTCGGGGCGGCATGACATCGCCATGGCCGTCATCGCCCGTTGCAGCTGCCCTCCGGACACCTGATGTGGATAGCGGAAACCGATATTGTCCGGGTCGGGCAGGCGCAGGCGGCGGTACAATTCTATCCCGTCATTGACGCTCTCGACCCTGGTCGAAACCCCATGCTGCACCGGGCCCTCGACATGCTGGTCGATCAGTCGGTGCGACGGGTTGAACGACGCCGCCGCCGACTGCGCCACATAGGCGATGCGTTTTCCCAGAAGGTCGCGCTTGACCGCAGCACTTGCGTTGATCAGGTCGATCCCGTCGAAAGTGACGCTGCCCTTGGATATGCGCACGCCGTCGCGGGCAAATCCCATCGCCGCCAGACCCAGTGTCGACTTTCCGGCGCCGGATTCACCGATCAGCCCCAGCACCTCGCCCTTGTTCAGGCTCATGCTGGCGCCATTGATGATCGGCATCCAGGTCTCGTCGGCGCGGCCCTCGATCCAGATATCGTTGATTTCTACCAGCGCGCTCATTCTTTCAACCCCGAAGACTTGTGCAGCATCCAGTCAACCACAAAGTTGACGGCGACGGTCAGCAGGGCGATGGCACCGGCGGCCAGCAGAGGCGCAGTGGCGACCTGCGGCGCAAAGGCGGCAAAGTTGATGAACTGCGCCAGATCCTTGACCATGGTACCCCAGTCAGCCAGCGGCGGTTGGATGCCAACGCCAAGGAAGGAAAGCGAGGCGATTGTGAGGAACACAAAGCAAAACCGCAGACCGAATTCCGCCAGCAGGGGTGCGGTAGCGTTGGGCAGGATCTCTCGGAACACCAGATAGGCCAGCCCTTCGCCGCGCAGCTTGGCGGCCTCGATATAGTCCATCACCACGATGTTCATCGCCACGGCACGGGCCAGGCGGAAAACCCGGGTACTGTCGATCACGGCGATGATGACCACCATGAAGAAGGTCAGCGGGATGCCCAGCTTGGGTGCCCAAGCGGTGGCGATGGTCATCAGCAGCAGGGCAAAGATCAAGGCCGGGATCGCCATCAACACATCGACCAGGCGGCTAAGGACCTGGTCCAGCCAGCCGCCAAGCGTCGCCGCCAGAAAGCCAAGCGAACCGCCGATGAAGAAGGCCAGCAGCGTAGTGGCAAAGGCGATGCCAACGGTGTTCTGCGCGCCGTAGATCAGCCGACTCAGGATATCGCGACCGATCTGGTCGGTGCCCAGCGGATAATCTGGATCGCCGCCAACCGCCGGATCGCCACCGGGTACGATATTGGAGTTGGCCAGCACTTCCTCTTGCCCAAAGGGCGCGATTACCCCGGCGAAGACCGATACGATCGTGTAGATCAGGATGACCAGAATACCGAAAGCCGCCGTCATCGGCATCTGCCGGAACAGCTTGCGCGTTCCGTTGGTACCCAAGTAACGCCCGGCCAGCCGGAACAGGAAAGCGGCGATGGCAAAGCCGATGAAACCCTTCACCGCCCAGCGAAAGAAAATCACACTGGCGCGCGGCGCGCCGTCCAATTCGACCGGCTGCAGGAAAAACCAGATGCCGCCAATCAGCGCCAGCGCGCCGAAGACATAGCCAAAGGCCACCCCGAACGGCATGTCGCGGAACAGCGGCGCGTTGTCGGTCAGCAATTGGCCCGCATAGCGGAACGCCCAGGCCCCAAAGACAATTGCCGCGACAAACAGGATGAGCGTGCGCAATCCCGCGCGACCGCCGAAAAACGCGCTCCAGATCAGGCTGACCACCGCCAGCAGCAGGATCGCCAGCAGCGATGCGATGAACAGCGGCATCTCGACAAAGGTCTCTCCGCGGTTGTCAAATAGCTGCCCGATGCTGCGGAACAGGAAACCGCCGAAGGTGATGATGCCAAGCACAAGCAAGACGTTTCCGGTCTTGCCAAAAAACACCAGGAGGTCGCCGATGGAGTTGTCAAACGGGGTCATTTCGGATGCCTCAGACGCGGGTTTGACAGGATCGACATGACATCCGCCGCCAAGTTCAGCAGGATATACGCCGCGGCGAAGATCAGGCAGCAGGCCTGCACAACCGGAATATCGCGGTTCTTGACGCTGTCGACGAAAAGCTGGCCGATGCCGGGATAGACAAACACCACCTCGACCACCACGACGCCGGTCACCAGATAGGCCAGGTTCAGCGCGATGACGTTGATGATCGGGGCCAGCGCGTTGGGCAGCGCGTGCACCACGATCACCCGCATCGGGCTGACGCCCTTCAGCCGCGCCATCTCGATATAGGGGCTGGCCAGCAGGTTGATGATCGCCGCCCGCGTCATGCGCATCATATGCGCCGTCACCACCAGCGTCAGCGTCAGCGCCGGCAGCACGGTGCGGACCAGGCGATCACTCAGCTCCATGCCCTCGTAGATGTTGCTGAGCGACGGTAAGACCGGGTTCAGCACGGCAAGGAACAGGATCAGGATATAAGCCAGGAAGAACTCCGGGCTAGAGATGGAACTGAGCGTTGCGATGTTGATGGTGCGATCAAAGACCGAGTTGCGGTAAAGTGCAGCCATGATGCCCAGAGCCACCGATACCGGCACCGCGATCGCCGCCGTCAGGCCGGCCAGAAACATGGTGTTCTGGAACCGAGGCGCGATCTGCTCTGCCACGGTCTTCAGCTGGGTGCCACCCATGTTCGAGGCAAAGTTCAACTGGGCAAAACTGGTGCCCAGATCGCCCTGGACCATGCCGGCAAGCCAGGTGAAGTAGCGTAGCAGAAAGTGCTGATCGAGCCCAAGACCCTCGCGGATCGACTTGATGGCCTCTGGCGTAGCGCCCTGCCCCAGAACGGCCTGTGCAAAATCGCCGGGCAGTGCGTTGACCGCGATGAAAATGACGATAGAGACAACCAGCAACGTCAAGAGGCCCAGAGCAAGCCGCTGGACGATGATCCCTAGTACCGATCCCAAACCGTGAGTTCCCCCCCGAGTGCATTCATGACGCACAAGCAACGTTAGCAAGCCTGACCGGTATGTAAAGCCTTGATGGGATTTCTTGATGGGGTTTGAAGCCGCGACACCTGGCTACGGACCGGTCAACCTATTGGAATTGGGCAAAAATTCTGTCCGAAATGAAAAACCACCCAGGATATTTCAAGAACCGATGAGCCTGTCAGCCGCGCGCCAGCCCTTTGACCTCGGGGTCGCGGCGGTAGTTGTCGGTGGCGCGCACCAGCTCTGCGCTGATGCCCGGTTCCGACAGCGCGTGCCCTGCCCGGCCAATCATCTTCAGCACCGAACCCGGCCAGGCGCGGTGCAGGTTCCAGGCCGAACCGGGCGGGCAGATCATATCATAGCGGCCCTGCACGATGATCCCGGAGATACCGGCAAGCCGGTCGGAATTGCGCAGGATGTCCCCGTCCTGCTCTAGAAAGCCGCCATTGATGAAATAGTGATTCTCGAGCCGGGAAAAGGCGCGGGCATAGTCGGCGGGGCTCTCGCCGCCGGGGCCGTCATTGTTGATCGAGGCCAGCGTGTTTTCCCAGGTCGCCCAGGCGCGGGCATAGCGGGTCTCCAGCGCCACATCGCCGGAAAACAGCCGCTTGTTATAGGCCGCGATCAGGTCTCCGTGCTCTTGCTCGGGGATCAGCGCGGTAAACTTTTCCCACATGTCCGGCCAGAACAGCCCGGCACCGCCACCATAAAACCAGTCCAGCTCGCCTCTGGTCATCAGGAACACGCCGCGAAGGATCATGCGCGCCACGCGCTCGGGATGGGTTTCGGCATAGATCAGCGACAGCGTGGCGCCCCAGCTGCCGCCGAAGACCAGCCAGCGGTCGATGTCCAGCGCCTCGCGAATCGCCTCGATATCACGCACCAAATGCCAGGTGGTGTTGTTCTCGACGCTGGCATGGGGCCGCGACTTGCCGCAGCCGCGCTGGTCGAACAGCACGATACGATAGGCTGAGGGGTCGAAATAGCGCCGCATCGCGGGGCTGCAGCCGCCGCCTGGGCCGCCATGCAGCACCACCACCGGAATACCGTCGGGGTTGCCGCACTGTTCCACATAGATCCGGTGGCCGTCGCCGGTGTCCATCATCCGCCGGTCGAACGGGTCGAGCGGCGGATAAAGAAGATACGCCGCGCTCTTTCGTCTGTCTGCCACCTTGTCCATAGTTGCTCTATACCGATTCTGGGGTTCCGCCGCTACGGGGAGGAACACAATAAAACCACCGAAAGCAGACGCATGCAAACCACTATCGACCCGACCGAAGTTGCCAAGTTCCAGGCAATGGCCGCCGAATGGTGGGATCCGCACGGCAAGTTCAAACCGCTGCATATGATGAACCCCTGTCGGCTGGACTACATCACCTCTCAGATCGCCGCTATATTCGGCCTCGATCTGGCCACCCCGCGTCCCTTCCAAGGTCTGCGCCTGCTCGATATCGGCTGTGGTGGCGGGCTGCTGAGCGAACCGATGGCGCGGCTGGGCGCCAAGGTGACCGGTGCCGACGCGGCAGAGGGCAACATCCCGGTGGCGCATGTCCACGCGCAACAGCAGGGCCTGCAGATCGACTATCGCCACACCACGGCAGAGACGCTGGCCGCCGCAGGCGAAGCATTCGACGTGGTGTTGAACATGGAGGTGATCGAGCATGTCGCCGACCCTGCCGCCTTTCTGGCAGCCTGCACACAGCTGCTGAAACCCGGCGGGCTGATGCTCTGCTCGACGATCAACCGCAATCCGAAAAGCTTTGCGGTCACCATCGTCGGCGCCGAACATATCCTGCGTTGGCTGCCCAAGGGCACCCATGACTGGTCGAAATTCATCACCCCGGATGAGCTTGACGCCCTGACCCAAAGGGCTGGTCTGACCCCGGTCGACCGCAAAGGGCTTGTCTTCAACCCGCTCGCCTGGTCCTGGTCGATCTCTGACCGCGACCTTTCGGTAAACTATGTGACGGCCAGCGTGAAGCCTGCGTAGGGTGGGCTTTCAACCCGGCATTTCTTTGCCTGATTACCTGCAAAGGCACGCGTCCTGCGTCAAAGTCTCCCGTTGGTGTTTTTGACACGTGTTGTAGCCTCGGTGCCACCGGTCAGGTATCGGAGGGCACTATGACAGGCGTTTCTCGACGGGCATTTCTGGCAACCGGGTCATCGGGTCTTGCGGTCCCGCTGTTTGCGGGCCGAGCTCACGCCGCCGACTTCGATGTCGTCGTCGTGGGCGCGGGTGCAGCGGGTATTTCCGCCACCAGAGAGATGCGCCGGGCGGGTTTGACCGTGGCGCTGGTCGAGGCCGGTTCCCGGGTCGGGGGGCGCGTTCATACCGATATGGAAACCTTCGGCGTTCCTTATGATATCGGCGCGCACTGGCTTCACAACCGCCAGAGCAACCCGTTTGTCGACTATGGCGCGGCTAACGGTTTCACGGTGTACGAGGCTCCCTCAGAGGGCATCCTGTATGTCGGCGACAGGCCGGCGACGGATACCGAGTACCGCGCCTATGACAAGGCGATCCGCAAGGCGAACAAGGCGATGGCGCGCGCGGGGCGAAAGGGCCTCGACGTATCTCCGGCAAGCGTGATGCCCGATCTCGGCGACTGGGCGCTGACCGCAAACCAGCACCTAGGGGCGTATGAGATTGCCAAGGACTTCAACCATTTCTCTTGCCTCGACTGGTACTCTGGCGGGGATGGAACCGACTACTATTGCAGGCAGGGGTTCGGGCAGCTCTTTGCCCATTCAGCCCGCGGTGTCGCCGCCGACCTGAACGTCTCGGTCGAGCGGATAAAGTGGGGGGGACAGGGGGTAGAGGTTGATACCGACAACGGCACCTTGCGCGCCCGGGCGGTTGTTGTGACCGTTTCCACCGGGGTGCTGGCCAGCGGTGACATCCGCTTCGACCCGCCGCTGCCGGAACGCAAGCAGGAAGCCATCGACCTGCTGACCATGGGTCATTATCTGCATATTGCGCTTCAGATCAGCGACAACTTCTTCGGCGTCGGAGAAGACGGGTTTTTCGCCTTCAAGGTAACGGACCACAGCGATGGAGCACCGAAAGGCTTTGGCGCGCTGGTGGATGCCTCGGGCACCGGGATCACATATTGCGACCTGGGCGGAGAATTCGCCCGCCAGATGTCGCAGGCCGGTGGCGCGGTGCTGTACGACTATGTGGTGGGCGAGTTGAAGAAGGCCTTCGGAAGCCGGGTTGAAAGCGCCATCACTGCCGACAGCTCGTTCGACTGGACATCAAACCCCCTGACTTACGGCGCCTACGCGTCCGCCGAGCCCGGCGGTGCATGGTCGCGCGAAGATCTGCGCAGGCAGGTGGCCGACAGGCTGTGGTTTGCAGGCGAAGCGCTAAGCGTCGACGACTGGTCCACCGTCGCCGGCGCCCACAAATCCGGCGCTCTCGCCGCGCAAGGCGTCGTTCGGGTTCTGGCAAGGTAGCCGCCGCCCGGCGCCACTTACAGCGTGGGCTGTGCACGCTCAGGCCCGCTTCAGCTGCTCCTCTTTTCGCTTCACGGCGCGAAAGGCCGCCTCGGCGCCTTCGAAATTCCGCGCTAGCAGAGCCGTCACCTTGCTGCGGGAGGCAATGAACCGGCCATCCTTGCAGATATGGGCGGCGAAATCCGGATGCACCCCGGCGTCGTCATACATGCGAACCCGCTCCTTGGTCAGCCAGCCACGCTTTTTCGCCTCTTTGACAATCACCTTGAAGCGCTGCACGCAATGGAAGGTCAGATAGATCGCCAGAAACTCCAGATAGGCAGGCGCTTTTTAGCAAACGGATGGACCGAGACATTGGCGAAATAGTAAAAGCAAGGTGCTGCCGGAGCAAACACATTTTGGCCACGATTCGTGGTGGGAATTGTGGCATTTTTGGGCGAACTCATTCTGTTTCTTGATCAATTCTCTGAAACCGAGTGGATCGTTTCGCAGTTTGCTTGAATTGGCCCCAGTAACGTACTGATTTTCGACAAATTCTTGCCACAAATGACCTTCCCCGTCTAACCATTTCCCTAGGTGAAGCCCGGCCAGCAGCAATGCGGCTCGCGGTCTAGCCAATCGGATTGTAGTGGCGCAGCGGGGTGCTGGGCCGAAAAGGAGAAACGCGCTATGGCTGACGGTGGTTGGGGTGATTTCAAGTACAAAAGCTCTGGGAGCGGCAGCGGCCCGGGAGATTGCCGGGAGCAGTGGCGGCTCATCGAGCGCATCCGCCAGCTCGGCCATTTCCTACCACAGCGGTTGTGGCAAAGGTTCGTCCCTCTCCGATTGGTACTCCCAAAATCTCTCCGATGAATTCCACCACTCGAATTTCGGCTCCGGTTCGGACTACTCGGGAGGATCCAATGGCTCCGGATCGGGTGAAACAAAGGGGTTTGCTGCCGATCACACCAGCGAACCTGCATTCAGCCTAAAGGATGTCCTCGCGGGGATGTCGCAAGTACCGGAAAAGGATGACCCGAACTCCGGCGGTGATGAGGATCCATGGGACAGCGGTGACCCAGGTCAAGGCAGGTTGTTGTAACCAGTGCGGCACACGGTCGGGATGCGACCGTGTGCCATTTTTTCTGCCGGTCGAGATTCGACCGACTCTCCGGGCGGCCCTGAACGGGTTCTCTGTGCCTCAAACCAGGTACTCTCAACCGGCGACGTGGTAGCGTTAACATTATTTATTACAACGGCTT
Organism: Paracoccaceae bacterium; assembly: GCA_024226455.1. GTDB lineage: Bacteria > Pseudomonadota > Alphaproteobacteria > Rhodobacterales > Rhodobacteraceae > JAAELR01. The sequence goes on along the minus strand of JAAELR010000152.1, from coordinate 4,527 downwards.
GCCCACATGTCCTCGTGAGGACACCCCGGCCTTACTTCTCTTCGTCAAGCCGCGCGCGCACCTCACGGAGCACCGGCAGCGCGGCGCGAACCTTGTCGGGCCCAATCGCCTGCACCACCTCTGCGACGATCGGCGCCACGGCCTGAAACGCTCTCTCGCAGGCCTGCCTGCCCGCTGGACTGATCGCCACCATCTTGCGCCGCGCATCGTCCCAGTCGGGCCGTATGTGAACATGGCCGGCGCGTTCCAGCTTGTGTAAAGTGTTGGTCATCGCTCCGCGGGTCACGTGAAAGGTCTTGGCCAGCTGCGCCGGAGTCTTTTCCGCACCGGTCCGGGCCAGGTGGTTCAACACAGAGAAATGGCTCAGCTCCATGCCCTTGGGCAGCGCCCGGCCAAGACGGCTGCGCGCCAACTGGTCGGCCATGAATATCTCGCTGAAAAGCGCGACGGAGAGGCTGTCATTCGGGTCGGTCATTCAGGTCGGTCAGTCGATCATTCTGGGCCCACAAAGGCTCTGTCATGGCTCAGCGAGGGGATACGGTTGCGCGCAACCTCTACCTCTGTGACGTCGAAATCAACCATCGTCACGCCTGGCGTTTCTCCGCCATCGGCCAGAACTTCGCCCCAGGGCGCCACAGCCAGCGAATGGCCGTAGGTCTGGCGTACCCTGCCGCTGTTGGCGGAATGGGTACCGCATTGCGCCGGGGCAAGCACAAACGAGCCGGTCTCGATAGCCCGGGCGCGCAACAGCGTGTGCCAATGCGCCGCGCCCGTAACCGGTGAAAACGCCGCCGGCACGGTGATGATCTGCGCCCCCTGCTGCGCCAGATGCCGATAAAGCCCGGCAAAGCGCATGTCGTAGCAGATCGTCAGGCCAAGCCGCCCCAGCGGCGTGTCGGCACAGACCGCCTGGCGGCCCGGGCGGTAACCAGCCGATTCTCGATAGGTCTCGGTTTGCGAGATTGCCACGTCGAACATGTGGATCTTGTCATAGCGCGCCCGGATCGATCCGTCGGGCGCGATAAGGAAAGACCGGTTCACGAAACGCCCGTCCGGATCGCCGGATTTCAGCGCCAGAGAGCCGATCAGGATCCAGCAGCCCAGCGCCGCCGCGTCCTCGCGAAGCGCCGCAAGCGTGCTGTCCTCGGCCTCGGATTGCAAAACCTCGGCCTGCCGCGTGCGGCTTGTCGAGACACAGTTGCTGACCTCTGGCGTCAGGATCAGGCTGGCCCCCGCAGCCGCCGCCTGGGCAATGAAACCGCGTATCACCGGCAGGTTCGCCGCCGGATCGTCGCCAGAGCTCAGCTGGACCAGCGCCGCCCCCACCTCAGCCTGCAAGCAGGCTGTCAAGCTCGCCGTTCATGTCGAGATCAAAAAGGTCGTCGCAACCGCCCACATGGGTTTCCCCGACAAAGATCTGCGGCACCGAGCGCCGCCCGTTGGCACGAGTCATCATTTCCAGCCGCCGGTCGGGCTGGCGCAGGATGTCGATCTCGGCGAAGGGTATTCCCTTCTTGTTCAAAAGCCGCTTGGCGGCGTGACAGAACCCGCATGTGGGCGAGGTGTAGATTTCAACAGATTGCATCGCGGTTCCCTCGGTTCAGGGGAACATATAGGAAATCATGCATCCTTGGCAACGCGGGCCATCACAAGGACGTCGACACGCCGCGCGCCGGCGGCATGCACCGCGTCTGCGGCGGCTGCCATGGTGGCGCCAGAGGTCATCACGTCGTCGACCAGAATGACCGGCCTGCCCGCCAACCGCTGCACCGCGTGACGCGTTGACTTGATCGCCTCGGCAAGGTTGGCAAAGCGTTCCTCCCGGCTCTTGCCATCCTGGGAAGGAGTGCGGCGCACCCGGGTCAGAAGGTCAGGGATGGTGTCGAGGTTCAGGATGCGGGCGATTTCGTTGCCCAGCACCGCCGCTTGGTTGTAACGCCGCTGCAACAACCGCATCCGATGCGCCGGGATCGGCACGATGACGCTTTCGTAGCTTACCAGCGGCCCTGCGACACCGGCCATCCATTGTGCCGCCGGGCGGGCCAGGTCCAGCCGGTCACCATGTTTCAGGGCCAGCACCAGTTTGCGGGCATTGGCCTTGTACAGCATTGCCGCGCGTCCCCGATGCCATGGCCGGGCGATGGTCAGGCAGTCGTCACAATGCTCGGCGCGGCCCTCATCCCGCCCGGGCAGCGGCACGCCGCAACGGTCGCAGACCAACCCGGCGGTGAAGGGCGTGTCGTGCCAGCACTCTCCGCACAGGCCAAAGTCACGTTCCACCAGCTCGCCGCAACTGACGCATTGCGGCGGAAAAGCCAGGCGCAGCAGGCTTTGCATTTGGCCGTGTCCCCCCTTATGGACCGGTCCGAACCTGTCCAAGGCCGCCACCATGCAGCACCCGCCAGATCTGACCGACCGTATTGCCCTGGCCCGCGCACGCGCGCGGGCGTACCGGTCTGGCACGCCCGCGTTGTTTCTGCTGGAAGAGGCAGCTTCAGAGGTCAATGAAAGACTCACACTGGTTAACAGAAGGTTTACAAAGCCTGCGATAGTGACCGGATGGCGCGATTTCTGGCGCAACAGATTTCCCACGGCGCGAATCGTTCAGGATACCGATACGCTGGATCTGCAGCTCAAAGCGCATGATCTGGTGATTCACGGCCTCTGCCTGCATTGGGCCAACGATCCGGTTGGGCAGTTGATTCAGGCGCGACGCGCCTTGCGGCCTGACGGGATGCTGCTGGCGGCCCTCTTTGGCGGCCAGACCCTGGCCGAACTGCGCGCCGTGCTGGCAGAGGCCGAGGCCGCCGTCACCGGTGGTCTGTCACCACGCGTCGCGCCGATGGCCGAGATCCGGGACCTTGGCGGACTGCTGCAGCGGGCCGGATTCGCCCTGCCAGTGGCCGATAGCGCCCGACACACGGTCAGCTATGGCTCGCCCCTGGCCCTGATGCGCGATCTGCGCGCCATGGGAGAGACTAACGTGTTGGCGGCCCGCCGGCGGAGGCCGTCACGGCGTGCGGTTTTCGAAGAGGCCGCCAGGCGGTATTCTGATGCGTTCGCAGGCCCCGACGGTCGCATCACCGCCACCTTCGAGATCATCTATCTGACCGGATGGGCGCCCGACGCCAGCCAGCCGCAACCTCTGCGCCCCGGCTCTGCCACAGCCCGGTTGGCCGATATGCTGGGAGTCGACGAAACCACCGTGCCCGATGATGGTTGATTCCCTTTGAAGCAGTCTCTAATCCGCCCGAATCTGACCCACTGCAGGAAAGAACGCATGCCCGACAAGACCACCGGCGACCCACAGCGCCCCCTTCACGCGCCCGTTGACCACCCGGCGCTACCGCGTGAAAAAGTCGGTGTGCTGCTGGCCAATCTCGGCACGCCGGACGGGTATGACTACTGGTCTATGCGGCGCTACCTGAACGAGTTCCTGTCGGACCGGCGGGTGATTGACTATCCGCGCTGGAAATGGCAGCCGCTGCTGCAACTGATTATCCTGACCAAGCGCCCCTTCAGCTCCGGTGCTGCCTACAAGTCGATCTGGAATCACGAGGCCGACGAGAGCCCGCTGATGACGACAACCAGGGCGCAGACCAGGAAGATCGCCCAGCGTTTAATAGCGCGCTACGGCAAGGACGTAACCGTCGATTTCTGCATGCGCTACGGCAACCCTTCGACCCGGTCAAAGGTTGATGCGATGGTGGCGAAGGGCTGCCGAAGGATCCTGTTCTTCCCGCTATATCCGCACTACGCCGGCGCCACATCCGGCACCGCAAACGACCAATTCTTTCGCGCGCTCATGGCTCAGAAATGGCAACCGGCCGCGCGTGTTGTGCCGCCCTATTTCCAGCAGGAATCTTATATCGAGGCCTTGGCCCAGTCGGTCGAGACAGCATATGCGCGGCTGACCGATCGACCCGATTGTCTTGTGGTCTCGTATCACGGCATGCCGCAACGCTATCTGGACGAAGGCGATCCCTATCATTGTCAGTGCCAAAAGACGACACGGCTGCTGCGCCAGCGGCTGGGATGGGACGAGACGGAAGTAACCACCACGTTCCAGTCAGTTTTTGGCCCTGAAGAGTGGCTGCGGCCCTATACAGTGCAAGAAGTCGCGCGGCTGGCGGAGACGGGCAAGAAACACATCGCTATCATCGCACCGGCATTCAGTGCCGACTGCATCGAGACGCTGGAAGAGATCCAGGAAGAGATCCGCGATAGCTTCGTGCAGGCTGGAGGCAAGCAGTTCACTTATATCCCCTGCCTCAATGACGACGACGCGCATGTCGCGTCGCTGTGCGAAAGCATCGAAACCAACCTGATGGGCTGGCTGGACTGAAAAAGGCGGCGCCAGATGGCACCGCCTTTCGTTGATTGTCCGTCAGCGGTGCGCCGTTGGCATAGGCCTCTACCAGCTGGTATCCACCGGGCCCGTACTGCGCGGCCAGGGCATCGTGGACGGAACCGGCGATCGTCGTGGCATTGCTCTGCCCCGCCAGCACAAAGATGGGTTGATACATG
>JAAELR010000151.1 GCA_024226455.1 Paracoccaceae bacterium | reverse complement strand
GCCAAATCACCACGAACCCAAGAGCAATGTCCCGCACCGCCTCCGCCGTCAAGCCCGGGTGGGGGGCGTGATGCCAAGCCGCTTCGCCGCCGCATTTGCGGTGTTCCTCCGCCGGACCATCAATTCGGCCACCGCGCCCTCGACTGTGGCGACTATATCCTGCGGCGCTGTTTGCGGCGAGCCGGCATTAAAGGGCGGCTCCGGGGCATATTGCATAGCGAGCTGGATGGTTTCGGCGGCCTCTTTCCCACGCAACATGGCAGCCACGCGGAGCGCGCCGTCGATGCCGGCGGTCACGCCCGCCGTTGAGACCAGATTGCCGTCCACCACGACCCGTGCATCGACTTGTATCGCCCCGAAATAGGGCAGAAGATCCATGGCCGCCCAATAGGTCGTGGCCCGGCGCCCCTGCAAAATCCCAGCCGCGCCGCAGATCGGTGCGCCCGTGCACACGGAAAAGATAATCTTGGCGCCCGCTGCTTGGCGCCAGACCCAGTCCAGCACGGCTTCGTCCTCCATCAAGGCCTCTTGGCCGGGCCCGCCGGGGATATGAAGCACGTCGAGCCGGGGCGCCTCGGAGAGCGTGGCATCGGGGACAAGCCGTAGACCCTTTCATGTCCCGCACCGGGGCGCCGGTGAGGCCATAGAGGCGGCAGGTG
>JAAELR010000150.1 GCA_024226455.1 Paracoccaceae bacterium | reverse complement strand
TGAAGCTCAGGCCGAGTAATTCCGGCGCCTCGGTCAGCTTGCCATGGGCGCGCACCGGGCGCAGGTCTGTGATGGCCGTGTTGTCGAGGTAGAGCCTCGTCAGCCCGTTGATCTTCGCCAGCGGAGCGATGTCTGAGACCTGCGTGTTGCGGAGGTAGAGCGTCGTCAGCCCGTTGATCTTCGCCAGCGGGGCGAGGTCTGTGACCTGCGTGTTGCCGAGGTCGAGCGACGTCAGCCCGTTGATCTTCGCCAGCGGGGCGAAGTCTGTGACCGGCGTGTTGCCGAGGCCGAGCGACGTCAGCCCGTTGATCTTCGCCAGCGGGGCGATGTCTGTGACCTGCGTGTTGTTGAGGTCGAGCGACGTCAGCCCGTTGATCTTCGCCAGCGGGGCGATGTCTGTGACCTTCGTGTTGCTGAGGTGGAGCGTCGTCAGCCCGTTGATCTTCGCCAGCGGAGCGAGGTCTGAGACCTGGGTGTTGTTGAGGTGGAGCGTCGTCAGCCCGTTGATCTTCGCCAGCGGTGCGAGGTCTGAGACCTTCGTGTTGCTGAGGAAGAGCCTCGTCAGCCCGTTGATGTTCGCCAGCGGGGCGAGGTCTGTGACCGGCGTGTTGCCGAGGTGGAGCGTCGTCAGCCCGTTGATCTTCGCCAGCGGGGCGATGTCTGTGACCTGCGTGTTGTCGAGGTAGAGCGACGTCAGCCCGTTGATCTTCGCCAGCGGAGCGATGTCTGTGATGGCCGTGTGTTCCCTGTAGCCGCCAAGCACCAGGGTCTTCAGACCTGGAAAGTCGAACAGGCTGTCGGGCAGCCGGGCCAGGGCGGCGCAATCCTCGTGCGCCAGATCGACCATGTCCGACCCGTCGGCCCGGGCCTTTGCGATCCGCCGTTGCGCGGCTTTTTGGGCGTCGTCTGCTGCACTCATCGCCGGGTCTCTTTGCTGCCGCCCGCATCCTCGCCTCCGCCCGCCCCGGTTGCAAGCCCCCAAGGGACCCCCGAAGGCCGCACAGCGTTTTTGCCCCGCGGGTTGGCGGTGACATCCTGCATGGCCAGCCGGGCCCGAATATCGACAATTCTAAAGGTTAAGCAGACGTTCACGGGCATCTGTTACCGATGGTCCAGGGTGAAAATGTGAGGCGGTGGGATGAGCGCGAATGACGTAGCGCCTGTCATCATTAAACGGGTCAAGAAGGGCGGCGGTGATGGACATCACGGCGGTGCCTGGAAGGTGGCCTATGCGGACTTTGTGACCGCGATGATGGCGTTTTTTCTTTTGATGTGGCTGTTGAACGCCACGACCGAGAAGCAGCGCAAGGGGATTGCGGATTACTTCAATCCGACGATCCCGATCAACCGTATTTCGGGCGGCGGCGATGGTTCGTTCGGCGGCGATGACATATTCTCTGAAGAGACCCTGGCGCGCACCGGCAACGGCGCCACCCAGCGCAACCCGGCCGAACGCGACAAGGCCCGCGGCGATTCTGGCACCGCCGAGGCAGAGCGCGATGTCGCAGGTGACGAGGCGCAGGACAAAGACCTGATGGGGCTGGAGGAGATGCTGACCGGTAAGGCCGGAGAGAGCATGGTAAGCAACGAGACCGCGCGCCACATCCTGACCCGGGTGACCGACGAGGGCCTGATCGTCGAGGTGTTCGATCTGCCCGGCGAGCCGCTGTTCGAGGCGGACGGAACCACCCCCCTGCCGGTGATGAATGAACTGACCAAGGTGGTGGCGGGGGTATTTGCGCTGGTGACCAATGAGGTCGCGGTGGCCGGGTTCACCCGGTCGCGCCCGGTGGTGGTGGCCGACAACCCGGTCTGGGACCTCAGCGGCGGGCGCGCCGACCGTACCCGCCGGCTGCTGATCGCGCAGGGCTTGCCCGAGGCGCGTGTGCACAGGGTAAGTGGCTATGCCGACCGCAAGCCAGTGGCCGCGAACCCGATGGCAGTGCGCAACAACCGCATCGAAATGATCCTGCTGCGCCGACTCGACTGACGAAAAAGGTGCAAATTTTAGCTGTTAGCGCGCTGTTAAGCCCGCCGGTTTAACTCTGGCGGGCAAGACATACGGGCCATGCAGCAGAAAGGCGCACCCCATGACCATTTCCTCTTCACTTGCCGCCGGGGTCGCCGGGCTATTTGCCAACGCAACGCGACTGGCGACAATCTCCGACAACATCGCCAACTCAAGCACTTTCGGCTACAAGCGGGTCGCGACGGAATTCAGTTCCTTCGTGATCAATTCTGCGAGCGGATCCAGCACCTATTCGGCAGGCGGCGTGCGGGCGGCAACAACCCGGGTAATCGATGAGTACGGCGCGCTCGTGGCGACCTCGAACGCCACAGACCTGGCTGTCTCGGGGCGCGGCATGCTGCCGGTCTCTACGACCGTGGCCCTGAACGCGACCACAGGCGAACTGCCAATGCTGATGACCACCACCGGATCGTTCCATCCTGATGAGAACGGTATTCTGCGCACCGGCTCCGGTCTTGTCTTGCTGGGCTGGCCCGCCGATGCCGACGACTCCATCCCCACCTATTCACGCGACACAATATCCGGCCTCGAACCGATAGTCATCAACGCCAACCAAACCGCCGGCGACCCGACGACGGCCATGGGGCTGGGCGTCAACCTTCCGGCAACCGCAACCTATGCAGATGCAAGCGGCGACGCATTGGACCTGCAGGTTGAGTATTTCGGCAACCTCGGAACTTCCGACACACTGGACATCACTTTTACGCCGACCGTGCCCGCCACCGGCTCGTCCAACGAATGGACCATGGTGATCACCGACAGCGCCCAGGCCGGCGCCTCGATCGGAGAATACACATTGACCTTCGATGACTCGCGTAGCGATGGCGGTACTCTGGCCTCTGTCGTTGTCGTGTCGGGCGGCGCCTATGACTCTTCCGACGGCACTTTGGATCTCACGGTCGATGGCGGCTCGCTGACCATGACCATCGGCATGGTCGGCGATCCAAACGGCCTTACGCAGCTATCGGACAGCTTTGCACCGACCGCGATCACCAAAGATGGTTCTCCGGTTGGCAATCTGACCTCGGTGGAGGTGGACGAGGGCGGCTATATCACCGCCACATTCGACACCGGCTTTACCCGCATTATCTATCAGGTCCCTCTGGTTGATGTGCCGAACAGAAACGGCCTGATTTCAATGTCGAACCAAGTGTACCAGGTGTCACCAAGTTCCGGCAGCTTCTTTCTTTGGGATGCGGGTGACGGCCCGACCGGTGCAGTTGTCGGCTATGCCCGAGAGGGCTCGACAACGGATGTCGCCGGCGAACTGACCAACCTTATCCAGACCCAAAGAGCCTATTCGTCGAATGCCAAGGTCATTCAGACAGTCGACGAGATGCTGCAGGAAACCACCAATATCAAACGATAGGACCATAGCCCAGGGACCAGCCGATGAGCATCACCACCACGCTCAACAACGCGCTATCGGGTCTGTCGGCCGTCAGCCGCCTTGCCCAGAATGTCTCGTCGAACGTCTCGAACGCGATGACCGACGGCTACGCCCCGCGCGAGGTTCTGCTGTCGCAGCAGGTCCTGGCCGGGCACGGCGCCGGGGTGAAGGTCGCAGGCGTGCAGCGGCTGATCGATCCCGTGCTTTTAGCCAACCGTCGGCTGGCAGAGGCCGATCTGGCGATGGTTACGACCCAGTTCGAGTTCCTCGAAGCGGTCGAACAAAGGATCGGCATGCCCGATGACCCGACGTCGCTGTCCGGCCGGACGGCCCGGTTCGGCGCCGCGCTAATCGAGGCCTCGAGCCGCCCCGACAGCGAAGCCCGGTTGCAGGCCGTGCTGGAGGCGGCGAAATCCGTTACAGGGCATCTGAACACCGTCTCTGACCACGTGCAGCAGAGCCGCATGGGCGCCGACCAGGCCATCGCCAAGTCGGTGGAGTTTCTCAACACATCTTTGCAGCAGGTTGCCAAACTCAACGCCCAGATCCTGCAGGTCACTGGTGTCGGCCGATCAAGCTCTGCGCTGATCGACCAGCGGCAAAATCTGATCGACGGCATCGCCGAGCAGATTCCGGTACGCGAGATATCGCGCGACAATGGGACTATTGCGCTCTATTCCCCGGGCGGAGCCTCTCTGATCGACGGGGTGGTGGCCGAGTTGGGGTTCTCCTCTGTCGGTACCATCATTGCAGATATGACCCTCGACAGCGGAGCGCTGTCGGGGCTTACCATCAACGGTCATCTGGTTGCGACCGATGCCGGCGCGGGTCCGATTGCGGGCGGTCGGTTAGCGGGGCTTTTCGATGTTCGCGATGTTCAGGCGCCTGCCGTGCAGACCCGGCTCGACGCCGTCGCCCGCGACCTGATCGAACGGTTCCAGGACCCGGCGGTCGATCCTACCCTGGCGGTGGGTGATCCCGGGCTCTTCACCGATGCTGGTGCCGCGCTGGTGATCGCGGACGAGACCGGTCTGGCCGGGCGCATCGCGGTCAATGCCCTGGTCGATCCGGATGCCGGCGGCGCTCTGTGGCGCCTGCGAGACGGGATTGGGGCGGCTGCATCGGGGTCATCCGGCGACGCCACGCTGCTAAACGCGCTCTCGGACACGTTGACCGAGGCGCGGCTGCCGGCAACCGGAGATTTCATCTCGCCGCATTCTGCCACGGGCGTCGCCAGCGATTTCCTGTCGGGCATTTCGGTGTCGCTTACGGCAAAAGAGACGCATACCTCCTTCGCTCGTGCCCATTCCGAAACGCTGATCGGGCTGGAACTGCAGAACGGCGTAGATACCGATGCCGAGATGCAGAAACTGCTGCTGGTCGAGCAGATCTTCGCCGCCAATGCTCGTGTCATCGCGACCGCCGACGAGCTGATACAATCATTGCTAAGGCTGTAGACCATGCCCCAAGTCACATTCGGCGATCTCTCGACCGCCTACTACAACCAGCTTCACAACACGCGGCTGAGGATGACGGCAAGCCAGTTGGGGCAGGAACTGGCCTCTGGCCGCACCAGCAATCTGCGTCAGGCAGCCGGTGGCGACCTGGGCAATTACGCCGGGATAGAGAACGCACTGACGGAGCTTGCCGCCTACCAGATCACCGCCAAAGAGGCGGCATTGTTCATGGAATCTACCCAGCGCAGCCTGGAGACCGTACAGCAGACCACCACCGACATCGCTCCGGCGCTGCTGATGGCCGGGTCGTCGAGCGAAGCGACGCTGGTACAGTCCACCGCGGCGGATGCGCGGGCCCGGTTCGCCACCGTTGTTTCGGTTCTGAACACCCGCGTTGCCGACCGCGCAGTCCTGGCCGGCACCGCAATCGATGGCGCCGCGCTGGCCGATTCCGAAACAATGCTGGCCTATCTGAATATCGCCATCGCGGCAGAGACCAGTGCCGCCGGCATCACGGCGGTGGTTGATGCCTGGTTCGACGATTCCGGCGGCGGGTTCGAGACCTCGGGTTATCTGGGCGAAACCACCGACCTCGCCCCGTTCCGCATTGGCCCCGATGAAAAGACCGATTTCACCCTGCGTGGCGACGACCAAAGTCTGCGTGACCTGATGAAGGGTTATGCCATTGCGGCATTGGTGGCCGACGGCGCGCTGAGTGCACAGCATTCCGAACGGGTCACTCTGGTGTCTACTGCTGCGACGCGGCTGCTGACCAGTGACAAGGGGCTGGTGGAAATCCGGGCTGCGGTCGGCGGTTTTGAGGCGCAAATCGAGGGCGCGCTCGCGCGCAACGGGGCCGAGACGTCGGCGCTGGAAATCGCCAGATCCGAGATCGCCCAGATCGATCCATTTGAGGCCGCCACGAACCTGCAAGCCACCGAGACCCAGCTTGAAATGCTCTACACGATAACCGCGCGCCTGTCGCGCCTCAGCCTTGCGGACTATTTGCGATGATTCGACTCCTGGCCTTGTTGATTTTCTGCGGAACCGCCGTCGCGGCCCTGGCCTCCCCTGTGCGGATCAAGGATATCGTCGAATTCGACGGGGTGCGCAGCAACGATCTGGTTGGCTACGGGCTGGTCGTCGGGCTGAACGGCACCGGCGACGGAATTCGCAACGCGCCCTTTACCGAAGAGATCATGTCGAACATCCTCGAAAGGCTCGGCGTCAACGTCACCGGAGAGCAGTTTCGCCCGAAAAACGTTGCTGCGGTCTTCGTCACGGCCGAGCTGCCTCCCTTTGCCCGCACCGGATCGACCATCGACATCACCGTCTCGGCCATCGGCGACGCCAAGAGCCTGCTTGGTGGTACGCTGGTGATGACACCGCTCAACGCCGCCGACGGGCAGATCTATGCTGTGGCGCAGGGTACAGTGATCGCCGGGGGCGCCTCGGTCGAGGGTGAGGGCGCCAGCGTCGTGCAGGGGGTGCCAACTGCGGGCACCATCCCGTCGGGCGCACGGGTCGAGCGTGAGATCGAGTTCGATTTCGCCACGCTGGAAACCGTTCGTCTGGCCCTGCGAACCCCCGATTTCACCACCGCCGGGCGCATTGAGGCAGCGATCAACGCCGCGCATGGCGGCGTTGTCGCCCGCATGCTGGATCCGGGTACGGTCGTCATCGACATCCGCGCAACCGGCGCGCCTTCTCCGGCGCATGCCATGGGGCGGATCGAGAATATCACGGTCGAGCCGCAGAGCCGCGCGCGTGTAGTGGTCGACCAGCGATCCGGCACCATCGTGCTTGGCGAGGATGTACGCATCTCGCGCGTCGCCGTCAGCCAGGGCAACCTGACGCTGCGGATAGAAGAGGCACCTCTGGTGGTGCAGCCGAACCCCTTTGCCGAGGGCGAGACCGTCGTGGTGCCACGCACCAGCGCATCGATCGAGGAAGAGCCCGGCATCGGTCTGGCAGAAATCTCGGGCGGAACATCTCTGTCGGAGGTTATCGCCGGGCTGAACGCGCTGGGCGTGTCTCCGCGCGACATGATCGACATCCTCAAGAGCATCAAGGCGGCCGGCGCGCTGCATGCAGAGTTCATCGTCCGATAGACAGGCCATTGGGGGCGGGGCGGGCGCCACACGAGGGTGTTCTTGGCCAGGACAGGTAATGAAACCGTTGCTGGCCGCGGCAAAACAAGAGCCGGAATCGCATATTGCCCAGAAGAGCCCCCGCGGTATTGCCACCCGGTGTTGCAGTTGGCGATGGAAATGGAGCGCGTGGTCCCGGGAGCGGTTGCGATGTCACGGGATTGAACCGGGTGTATCGTGGGGTCGGGCGCCGGAGCAGCCCGCGCGCGCGGGAGTCACGGGAGTCACGGGAGTCACGGGAGTATCGGTCAGAAATATCCCTTGACCAGAGCGCCGGAGACCAGGGTCCAGCCGTCGGCGACGACGAAGAAGGCCAGTTTGAAGGGCAACGAGACGATGGCCGGTGGAACCATCATCATCCCCATCGACATCAACACCGCGGCGACCACCAGGTCGATGATCAGAAACGGCAGGAAAATCAGAAAGCCGATCTGGAAGGCGCGTTCGATCTCGCTAAGCAGGAAAGATGGTACCAGCAACGACAAGGGCGCCTCGGGCACCGGCACGGTGGCACCCGCATCGGGGCGCAGTTCGGTCAGGCTTGCGAAGGTGTCGGGCTCTATGCGGCCGGCCATGAAGCTGCGAAACGGGGCCATGGCATTTGTGAAGGCGGTCTCAAGGTCGATCTGCCCGTCGATCAAAGGCTGGGCCCCGGTGCGCCAGGCCTCGGTAAAGACCGGCTCCATCACGAAATATGTCAAAAACAGAGCCAGGCTGACAATCAGCATGTTGGGCGGTGATTGCTGCAGCCCGATTGCTTGCCGCAGAATGGCCAGAACCGTCACGATAAAGGGAAAGCAGGTAATCATGATCGCCAGGCCGGGCACCAGGCTGAGCAGCGTGACCAGAACGATCAGCTGGATGCTGCGGGCGGCAAGCGAACCCTCGTCACCCAGTGAGATCGAGATATCCTGTGCCGCGGTCGGGCCACACAGCGACACCAGCAACACCACGGCAAGCACGAACCATGGCGAGGGGTTTCCGGCACGGCGCAAGGTTCAGAGCCCGTTGGCGAGATCGGCCACTTCGGTCAGGCGCACGGCCAGACGCCCGGCATTATCTCCATCAAGCTCCTGCAGCTCGCCGCGGGCGATCAGCTTGTCGCCGACAAATAGCTCGACCGGATCCTCCACACGTTTGTCGAGCATCAGCACTGCCTCGTTTTCCAGCGCCAGCAGTTCTCGCACCTGCGGGTGCGCCCGCCCAACCGAGACGGTGATCTCGATGGGAACCCGGGTAAAGGGATGGCCATCGCCGGCCCCGGTAGTGTCAGGCATGGATCAAGGTCCTTTCATTCAAGGCGTAAAGCGCCCGGACGGATTGCGAAATCCGCTCCAGCGCGCCGGTCAGGTCGATCTGTTTTTCGTGCTGGCCGACACGAAGATAGGCCTGCCCCTCGGCCAGCGAGGGCTCTTCGGTCAGCTGAACCGCGGTATAGCCGGTCTCGGAGAGTTGTCTTTCCAAAGCTGCCCGGCTGAGGGGAGACACCACCAGTTCGATCGGCCGGTCGGCGCCATCCTCGATCAGTGGGCGCAGTTCCTCGACGAGGCGCAGCCCCATTGTCTCACCCACAAGCTCTGGTAACAGCTTGTCGATCAGCTCTGCCAGCAGTGGTTCCATCGACTTGATCACATGCGATCTCGCCTCGTGGAAGGTAAAGGAAAGCTCTTGAAGGTTGCGGGCAAAATCGGCGCCGATACGCTCTTGGTCCTGGGCCTCGGCGCGGGCGGCATCGTCCCAGCCCGCCTGGTAGCCTTGCTCATAGGCGGCGCCCTTTTCCACCTCGGCCGCCGCCTTGGGGACCATGTCGGCCGGGACCGCTGGTTGGATCGTCGCTACGGTCTCGAAGTCCTCCAGCAACAGGGGCATCACGCGGGCTCCTCGTGGTCTTCCATCCAGCTTCGCAGGATCTCTACGGTTTCTTCCTTGCGTTCCTCAATCAGGCGGCGCAGGCGGTCGATCGGGTCGTCCTCATCCTCAGACTCGCCGGAGGGACTGCCGCTCATCATCTCTTCGGCAGAGGCAAAGGCGAGGTCGGGCAGCGGCCCGAAGCCATCGTCGATCTCGCCAGTCAGGGCCGGGGCCGGACTGAGCGCTGGCAGATCGCCCATGAAATCTCCGGTAGCGATACCCGCGTTGGTTTCGCCAGGAAACTCGGAGTCCGGCAAACCCGGGACCATCCCGGCCGCCGCCGGGTCGCCTGCAAGTGCTGGCAGCCCGGCCCGGCCTGGTGCCGCAAGCGCCGGTACCTGGCCCAGAGGCCGCGTGGAGAGAATCGGACGCACCACGAAGAGCCCCAGCACCAGCGCCACAATCGCCAGCACCGCCAGCTGGATCAGGCTCATCGTGTCCAGATGCAGCGCCTGCAGCAGCGACGGCGCGGCGTCGGGCACGTCTTCGGTGAGCGGCTCGAACTGCATCGATTTCAGGGTGATCGTGTCACCTCGGTCAGCATCGAACCCGACGGCAGAGGCGACGAGTTCACGCAGCGCCTCCAATTCATCCTCGGGGCGCGGCTGCCATGTCACCTCTCCGGTGGCGGGGTCGGTGTTGCTCAGGCCATCGATCAGAACCGCCACCGAAACGCGACGAATGCCGCCAGGTGTTCGTACTACTTCGCGGGTGGTCTCGCTAACCTCGAAATTGACCCGTTCGCGGGTCTCGCTGTTCTCGCTGCGCGAGCTATTTTCAGACCCGGCATCGCCCTCTGGCAAGTTGCTGGCCACGGTGACAGAGCCGCTTTGCGAGCCGCTGGAGGTGGTCGAACGTTCCTCGGTCTCGGTGCTGATCGCGACACGGTTTTCCGGGTCGAAACGGCGCTCTACGATCGCCTCGCTTTCAGTCACCGTTTCGACGCTCACCTCGACGACGGCGTTGCCGAAACCGACCCGCGCCTCGAGGATACGCTCGATATTGCGGCGCAGTTCCAGCGCGCGTTCACTGCCACCGGCCAGCGTTCCAGGGGTCTCGTCACCGGGCAGCACCAGCCCGCCGCGGCCATCGATGACCGACACATCATCTGGTGCCAGCCCGGCAACGGCAGAGGCCACAAGGTATTTCAGCGCCTTGGCGTGAGCCGAGGTAATGCCCCCGGCCCGCGCCGTGACCGTCACCGAGGCGGTGGGTTTCAGATCACGCTGGAACGGATTCGAGGACGGGTTCGAGATATGCACCCGCGCGCCCTTGATCTGTGGGCTGGCGACGATGGTGCGGGCCAGCTCACCCTCTTTCGCGCGCCAGTAGGCGGCATCGAACATCTGCGAGGTGGTGCCGAAGCCCGAAAGCGTGTCAAGCAGTTCATAGCCCTGGCCGTTATTGGCCGGCATCCCTTCGGCGGCGAGCGTCATGCGCAGGGCATCGCGACGCGAGGCATCGACGAGAATCGCCCCCTCGCGCACCTCGTAGGTCACGCCTTGCTGTTCCAGCGCGGCCACGACCTCTCCGGCGGCCGAAGCGTCGAGGCCTGAGTACAGCAACGACATCGACGGCTGCGACGCCATCCGGGTCAGCCCCAGAACAGCGGCAAACATGGCAACCGTGGCCAGGGCGACGATGATGCGCCGGCGGGTATCGAGCCCGGTCCAGACCAAAAGGATCTGCTGCAAAACGGATCTCTCCTTCTGAAAGCTCCGATCACAGCTTTCGTCGATCAGCCTTAACAATCGGTTAGCTCTGCCCGGGCTATACAGATTCCCGACAATTGCATTGGGCAGAGGCTGAAATGGCCGCAGAACAGAACCTTGAAGGCGAAGAAGAGCCGCCGAAAAAGAAATCCAAGCTGCCACTGATACTGGGCGTCGTGCTGGCGCTGGTTCTGGGCGGCGGCGGTTTCTTTGCCGTCTATTCGGGCATGATTCTGGCGCCACCCACCGTGGGCGAACACCACGCGGATGAGGAAGACGCCCGGCCGCTGCCGGAAGTCGCCTTCGTGCCGGTCGACCCCCTGGTGATCAATCTCGGCCAGGGTTCGTCGAATCGCCACCTGAAATTCCGCGCTCAGCTAGAGGTCGAACCCTCTGCCGAAAAAGAGATCGTGACGATGCTGCCGCGGGTCACGGATGTTCTGAACGGCTATCTGCGCGCCGTCAGCATTGCAGAACTGGAAGAGCCGACCTCGCTGATCAAGCTGCGGGCGCAGATGCTGCGCCGGATCCAGATCGTCACCGGCGAAGGCCGGGTGCACGATCTGCTGATCATGGAATTCGTACTGAACTGACAGGGGACAAAGATGGACCTGATCGCTGATATCCTGCTGATTTCCGGGGCTGTCGCCGCCGCGTTCTACTGCACTGTCTTGTCCCGGCGGCTGCGCCGGTTCAAGGATCTCGACAATGGCATGGGAGGCGCCATCGCGGTGCTGTCGGCCCAGGTCGACGACATGACCAGGGCGCTGGCAAAGGCGCAAGGTTCGGCAACCGAATCATCCTCGTCGCTGGAGGGTCTTACGGTTCGGGCAGAGGAAGTGGCGCGGCGGCTGGAACTGCTGGTCGCCTCGATGCACGACCTGCCGCCACCCGCGACGGCAAATGCGCCTGCAAGGGCACAGGCGACGCCGCCGCCAACGGAACCACCCCGGACCCCGGCCGCCTCGGCAACGTCGCAACCGGCGCAGGCACCAGCAACGGGGGCTGAACCGGTGTCTTTGTTCCGGTCTGCGCGCAACTTTGGGCGGGGGGCCGCGGCATGAAGATGATACCGGGCCTCAAACGGGCCGTCACGGGTGGCGGCGTGTTGTGGCTGATCGCCCTGCTTTTGCTGGCATCTGGCGGGGTTCGGCTGGCGGCCAGCACCGGGCCGGCGCTGGCGCGCGAGGTCGGGCACCTGATGGCCGGCACCGAGGCGGAGGATGACCACGAAACGCCGCTGAACTGCGCGCCGCAGGGCGATATAGGCACTGTTCTGCAGGCACTGCAAGCCCGAGAGAGAGAGCTTGACCGGCGCGAGGCGGCGCTGGCCGACCGGATCGCCGCGCTCAGCCTTGCAGAGCAGGAGATCGCGCGCAACCTGGCCGCACTGGAGACCGCCGAGCAGGAGCTGGCGAGCACGCTGGCCATCGCCGACACGGCGGCCGAAGACGACCTGGCCCGGCTCACCGCTGTCTACGAGAACATGAAACCCAAAGAGGCAGCGGCGCTATTCGAGGAAATGGCGCCTGAATTCGCGGCAGGGTTCCTTGGTCGCATGCGCGCCGATGCCGCCGCCGCCGTGATGGCGGGGCTGGAAGCTCCGACCGCGTATTCGATCAGTGTTATCTTGGCCGGACGCAACGCCAATGTCCCGACAGATTGATACCGCTCACCGGCCCTTAACCTCAATCTGCGAGTTTGGCCGCAGGTGCAGCCGGCAAAGTGACAAGGGGCAAATGAAATGATCGGTATCATCGGGATCGCTCTGATTTTCATCATGGTCTTCGGTGGCTATATGGCTGCCGGGGGCAAGTTGGGGATTATCATGAAATCCCTGCCCTTCGAGATGATGATGATCGGCGGGGCGGCGGCGGGGGCGTTCACGATCTCGAACGACCTGTCGGCGATCAAGAGCACGATGAGCGATGTCGGCAAGGTGTTCAAGGGCCCCAAATGGAAGCACGCCGATTACCGCGACCTTCTGTGCCTGCTGTTCGAGTTGATCCGCTTGGCCCGGTCGAACGCCGTTGCCTTGGAAGAACATATCGAGGCCCCCCAGGATTCCGTGATCTTCCAGCGCTATGCCAAGATCCTGACCGACCGCGAGACGGTCGAACTGATCTGCGACACCCTGCGGTCGGCGTCGATGAACTATGACGACCCGCATCAGGTAGAGGAAGTGCTGGAAAAACGGATGGAGGCCAATCTGCATCATGCCCTGCACGGCAGTCACGCGCTGCAGGCGCTGGCCGACGCGTTGCCGGCGCTGGGCATTGTTGCGGCGGTTCTGGGGGTGATCAAGACAATGGCCTCGATCGACCAGCCGCCGGAGATCCTCGGCAAGATGATCGGTGGCGCACTGGTGGGAACCTTCCTGGGCGTGTTCCTAGCCTATGGCTTTTTCGGGCCCTTCGCCGCCAAGGTAAAGGCGGTGGTCGAGGAAGACGCGCATTTCTACCAGCTGATCCGCGAGGTGCTGGTGGCCAACCTGTACAATCATGCCACGAATATCTGCATCGAGGTTGGCCGCCAGAACACACCCAGCCATTCGCGCCCCAGCTATTCCGAGCTGGAAGAGGCTCTGAAAGAGGCAAAGCAGGCCGCCGCATGACCAGGGCCCTGGCAATTCTCCTGGTTCTCTGGCCAGCGCTGGCACTGGCTGAACCGTTGTATATCCGATCCGGGGAACATGCCGATTTCACACGGCTCTATATCCGGTTCGGTACCGTGCCCGAGTGGAGCTTTGGCCGGGTCGAGGGTGGATATGAGCTGCGATCGCATGGCGCAAAAGACGGTTATGCTCTCGAGCCCGTGTTCGAGTTCATCCCGAAAACCCGGATCTTTGCGGCGGAAAATCGCGGCGGAGGGCGGCTGTTCCTGGCGGTGGACTGCATCTGCCACGCGGATGTGTTCGCCGTCGGGTCGGGTCTGGTGGTGGACATCAAGACCGGCAGCGCCCCGGCGCAAAACCCGTTCAACGAGGCCCTGCCCGGGCTCGCCGTGGCGTCGACCGAGGATCCGGCGGTCGTCGGATCGCCGTCACCGCGCGCAGGTTCTGCCTTTCCCCTCACCCTCGGCACGCATCTGCCGGCTGCCAGGACGGTGCATGCCTGGGTCGACGGTCTCGCCGTGGATCCGAGCAGCCGGCGTTCGCCCGTGGACCCGCCGCCGGAAACAGCGGCTATTTCCGATCCTTTGGCAACATCGTCACCACCGGGGCATACCGAAACCGCCTACGGGGACGGCCACGACGGCTCGTCTGACCCGCATGAAACCGGCGAAGAGACCGAAACTGGCACTCATGATCCAGGTGGATCCGAGCGCGCGTTGGCGCTGCAGGCAGAGTTGGTCACCCAGATTGGCCGGGCGGTGTCGATGGGCTTGGTAGAGGCGGACCTGTCCGATACCGCTGAACGGGTGGCGTCTGCCCATCCCGACCCAACCGACGAGACTGAGGCTCTCGCCGATCCTGTGGCGGTCGCACCCGACCCGTTGGTGGGTCTGGAGGTAGCGGCGGATGCCGGCAACATGCGAATCGAAACCGCCATCGACCGGAACCGGAGCCCGTCGGAGGGGCATCTGCCTCAGACGGCGGATGGTGCCGGCTGCCGGCCTGAAGGCGATTTCGACATCTCCGCTTGGGGAGAGCCGCCGCATGCGGGCGGCTCGCGGACACTTCCGCGCGACAGCCTGATTGGGGAATTCGACGCCGCCGACCACCAGGGTGTCGCCCGCCTGGCGCGAAACTACATTTACCTGACGTTCGGCGCCGAGGCGCAGGCGTTGTTGACCGCCTTCGAGATCGGTGGAGAGGATGCGGTGCTGCTGACTGCGATGGCCGACATCATGGACAAAGGCCGAACCGACCTGCCTGTGCCCGCGGCCAACCAGCTGGCCTGCGATGGTCGCGTCGCGCTCTGGGCGCTGCTGGCGCGTCCGGCCGCGTCTCGTGGCGACCTGATCGACCGTGAAGCCGTCCTGACCGGTTTCGCCGAACTTCCATTGCACCTGCGCCGCCATCTGGCCCCGGTGCTGGCGGGCCGGTTTCTCGACATCGGCGATACCGACACCGCATCGGCAGTGCGCAACACGGTCAGTCGGGCACCAGGCGATCATGGCGAGGGCTTTGCCATGATGGAGGCCGAGATCTCGATCGGGCTGGGTGACCCGGATCGAGGCACCCGGTTGTTCAACGAAGTTGCGACGAATGACGGGTCGCGGGCGCCGGATGCGGTGGTGCGTCTGATCGATACCGCAATAGAGACCGGGCGACCGCTGCCGGACAAGATCGCAATTACGGCGGGGTCGCTGGCTTTTGAGGCACGTGGCACCGCGATGGGCCGTGAACTGGCGCGGGTTCAGGTGCGAGCGATTGCGCATTCGGGCGACGTGCTTGGCGCGTTGGACGCCGCCAGGGATGCGGCGGAAGACCACGGACTGGACGCCGAAACCATTTTGACGCTTCGTGGCGAGATCTTTGCCCTTGCCGCCGGGGTCGATGCTGCGCCGGTGTTTCTGCAGTCCGTGCTGAGCGGCCCGCTAGACCTCGGAGAAAGCCCTGAGGCCAGCGCGACACGGCGCATTGTCGCGAGCCGCCTGATTGAGCTGGGGCTGCCCGGGCCGGCGCGAAGTATCCTGTCGGCGACAACCGGAGTTCCCGAACCCGAGGACCGGTTGCTTTATGCCGAGGCGTTCCTGCGCGAGCACAGACCAGAGCTTGCCATCGGCTATTTGGCGGGACTGAACGATGCCGAGGCAACCGCCCTGCGCGCAAAAGCGCATTCGCTGGCCGGAGAATTCACCCGAGCCGCCAGCGCCTATGCCGACATCGGCGAGACAGAGGCGAGGTCGCGCGCCATCTGGCGCGACCAGGACTGGACCACCGCCGCGAACGTCGGTTCCGATCTGGAGAGAGCCGCGGCGCTGCTGGCGATTCAGAGCGAGCCCGGCGTCGAAGACGGGGCCGGCCCGTTGGCCCGGAACCGAGCATTGTTGCAGCGCAGCGGCGAGACGCGCGCGGTTCTGAACAACCTTTTGGCTGGCATTGCAATTCCCTGATGGCGGTTACGCTTTTTCAATTCAGGCCCGTTAGGGTCATTGGTTACAGGCAGCAAGAAATGCGGCAGGACAGATGGCAGGAACGGCACCAGATCGACAGGCTGCGGCCCGGGCAGGCACCCGGGTCAGTGGGGCACTGACTTGGGTGGTTCTGCTGCTCAGCGGGCTTGGGTTTTCCGCAAATGCCGCTGCCGCGCGCACTGATCTGGCAACCCTTTGCGAAAGTGCCGCACATGCCGCCGCCGCCGAATCGGGTGTTCCGCAAGCCGTGATGCGCGCCATCTCTCTTGCAGAGACTGGCCGCAAGCGCGCCGGCCGGCTGCGGCCCTGGCCATGGACGGTCAATATGGAGGGCACCGGCAAATGGTTCGACACGCAAGACGAGGCACTGGCCTATGTCGAACGGCATTTCGACCGTGGCGCGCGCAGCTTCGATATCGGCTGTTTCCAGATCAACTATCGCTGGCATGGACAGGCTTTCACATCGGTAGGGCAGATGTTCGATCCGCTGGCAAATGCCCGTTACGCCGCCGCTTTTTTGCGCAGGCTATTTGCCGAGACAGGTGACTGGAGCCTTGCCGCGGGGGCATATCATTCGCGCACAAAGGAATATGCCGACCGCTATCGCACACGTTTCGACCGGCTGCGAGCCGAACTTGAGGGCGCTCCGCTGCCACCGGCCCCGGGAGCGACGCTGCTGGCCGCCTCTCCGGATGCGCGGCCCGCGAAACGGCCAAGGGTCAACACCTTCCCGCTGTTGCGGGCCGCCGCCACCGGGCGGCTCGGGTCGCTGGTCCCGATCGGCGGCGATGGCGCGCAACCGCTGATTGCTCTGGACTGAGCCCATGAAGCTGACGCTCACTTCCGTCTTTCAGCCAACGATCCTGCTGGCACTGGCGCTGATGGCGGTGATCGTAATGATGATCCTGCCGATGCCTGCCTGGGTGCTGGATATCGGGCTTGCCGCCTCTTTCGCGCTGGCAATCCTGATCTTCACCATCACGCTCTTTATCGAGCGTCCGCTGGATTTCTCGGCCTTCCCCACGGTGCTGCTGGCCTCTTTGATGCTGCGACTGTCGCTGAACGTCTCATCGACCAAGCTGATCATCGGCAACGGGCATACCGGAACCCGGGCCGCAGGCAACGTGATCGAGGGTTTTGCGATGTTCGTCATGGGCGGCAGCGTGTTTTTAGGGCTCGTCGTGTTCGGCGTGCTGCTGATCGTCAATTTCGTCGTCATCACCAAGGGCGCGGCGCGGATGGCCGAGGTCGGCGCGCGGTTCGCTCTGGACGGCATGCCGGGCAAGCAGCTGGCCATCGACAGCGACATGTCCGCCGGCGCCATCGACCACGCCGAAGCCAAAGCGCGGCGCGAGACAGAGCAGCAGGAGACGACCTTTTTCGGCTCGCTCGACGGCGCCTCGAAATTCGTCAAGGGCGACGCTATCGCGGGGCTGCTTATCACGCTTCTGAACATGGTGATGGGGCTGGTGATCGGCACGGTGATCCATGACATGCCGCTTGCCGACGCGTTCGAGACCTATGCGATCCTGACGGTGGGCGACGGGCTGGTCAGCCAGTTTCCAGCGGTGATCATCTCTATCGCTTCGGCACTACTTCTCGCCCGGGGCGGCACCTCGGGTTCGGCGGATATGGCGTTCTTCAGCCAGCTGGGGCGCTATCCGCCGGCGCTGGCGACCGTTGCCGTGCTGATGGTGTTGTTCGCGCTGGTGCCGGGGTTGCCGTTTTTACCCTTCGTGGCAGGGGCCAGCGTGCTGTTCACCGCGGCCTGGTTCGGTTACCAGGCGCAAGCGGCACAGCGCGCCGCCGAAGCCGCCGGCCAGGTCCAGGCAGAGACGCCAGTGAAAGAGGCTTCGCTGGGCGACTTGCTGGATCTAGACGACATCCACGTGGAATTCGCGCCCGATCTGGTTTCGATGGTACTGGACCCGGCCACGGGATTGGACGCGCGAATTGCCAACATGCGCACCCATGTCGCCACAGAGTTTGGCCTGATCCTGCCCGAGATCCGGATGACCGACGACACTTCTCTGCCCCCCGGTGGCTATGTGATCCGCATCCAGGGGGTCGAGCAAGCCCGCGACCGGCTATTGCCCGAGCAGGTTCTTGCCATTCTCGGCGGCGGCGCCACCAACCTGCCCATCGGGGACGATGTGCAAGAGCCCGTCTATGGCGCCCCGGCTCGCTGGATCCCACCGGACGCGCAGGAAGAGGCCGCTCTTGCAGGCACCACAATCGTCACGGCAACAGAGGTATTGGCGACACATCTGCTGGAGGTGATGAAGCGCAACTTCCCCCGGCTGCTTGGCCTGAAGTCGCTGGGTCGGCTGCTGGATGAGTTCACCAACCTCAGCGACCCGGCCCGGGCCGAGGCCAACCGCAAGATGCTCGACGACCTGGTGCCCGAAAAAGTGCCGGTGGATCTCTTGCTGGCCGTGCTGCGGCTACTGCTGGAAGAGCGTGTGTCGATTCGCAACCTCGCCCTGATCCTCGAGGCGATATCCGAGGCCCGCGGTGCGCAAGCCACAGCAGAGGCGATCTGCGAACATGTGCGCCAGCGGCTGGGGTTTCAGCTGGTCTCGGACATCAAGCGCGCCGACGGAACCGTGCCGCTGGTGCAGCTAGCCCCGGAATGGGAAGAGAAATTCGCCACCTACCAGATCGACACCGACCGGGGCATGCCCGACATCGCGCTGCCGCCGGATGAGTTCAACCGCCTTGCCACCGCCGTCAGCGACCGGCTGGCGCGGGCTGGCGAGACCGGGGTCTATCCCGCCGTCATCACCTCGACCCGCCGCCGCCGGTTCCTGCGCACTGTGCTTAGCGCCAAGGGTATCAACAACCCCGTGCTCTCGTTCGAAGAGATCGGAACCGAGGCACGGCCTTCTCTGGTCGGGACCGTGGCAGCGTGACGGAGACGCTTGCACAGATGCTTGAGGCAGGCAGGTCCGGGCTGACGGTCGGGTTCATCGTGTTTCTGCGCGTCGGTGCGGCGATGGCGGTGCTGCCGGCTTTCGGCGAGCGCTCGATCCCGCAGCGGGTTCGGCTGGGCCTGACGCTGGCTTTCACCGCCATCGTCGCTCCGGCGGTGGCGGCGCCCATCGCGGCACAGCTTGCCCCCGGCACGGTTCCGGTTTTGCTGATGTTTGGCGAAGTGATCGCCGGCCTGGCGCTTGGGCTTGGTCTGCGGCTGTTTGTGCTGGTATTGCAGATGGCCGGGTCAGTGGCGGCGCAGTCGACGTCGCTGTCACAGATATTCGGTACCGCTGCAATCGAACCAATGCCCGCCATCGGTCATGTGATGATGATCAGCGGGCTGGCTCTGGCGGTCATGGCCGGATTGCATGTGCGGCTGGCAGAGGCGCTGATCGGGTCCTACGGCATCTTCCCGCCCGGCGGCTTCCCATCGCCGGCCGCGCTGGCCGACTGGGGCCTTTCGCGAGTGGCGCACGCCTTCGGCCTGGCTTTTGCGCTGGCGGCTCCTTTCGTTCTGGCGTCAGTGATCTACAACCTGGCGCTCGGGGTCATCAACAAGGCGATGCCACAGCTGATGGTAGCCTTCGTCGGGGCCCCGGCGATCACCGCCGGCGGTCTGATCCTGATGTTTCTGTCACTGCCCATCCTGCTGTCGACCTGGAGCAACGGGCTGGATGCCTTTCTGGCCAACCCGTTCGGAGCCGTACGATGAGCCAGGGCGACGAAGACACAGAGAAATCCCACGAACCGACACAGAAAAAGCTTGACGATGCGAGGGCCAAGGGCGAGATCCCGAAATCGGCCGATTTGACCACGGCCAGTGTCTATGCCGGGCTGACCCTGGCGATGCTGGCCGCGGGCACGCAAAGCCTGCAGGCCATCGGTGCCGGAATGGCCGGGCTTCTCGGTCGCGCCGATGAGATGGCGGATCTCTGGTTCTCCGAGGGCGGCACACCGATGGCCGGCGGTTTGATGGCCGCTCTTGTGCCGCCAATCTCTGTCTGGTTCGCCTTGCCCGCGATCGCCGCAATTCTTGCGATCATCGCCCAGCGTGCCTTTACCTTCGCACCAGAGAAACTGGTGCCAAAGCTCAGCCGAATCTCGCTGATCTCGAACGCCAAGAACAAGTTTGGCCGAAGCGGGCTCTTCGAGTTTGCCAAAAGCTTCGTCAAGCTCTCACTCTATTCTCTCGTGCTGGGTATCTTTCTGGTCTGGCGGCTGCCCGAGATCGTCACAACCGCGCAGTTGGAGCCGCGCACCGGGCTGGTCGTGCTGGCCGGGCTGATCGTGGATTTTCTCTCCATTGTGTTCGTCATCGCCGCCGGTATCGGCTGCATCGACCTGCTCTGGCAGCATCAGGAACACCTGCGCAAGAACCGCATGTCGCGCAAGGAGCTGGTTGACGAGACCAAGCAATCGGAAGGCGACCCGCACATGAAACAGCAGCGCCGGCAGCGTGGCTATGACATCGCGACCAACCGGATGCTGGCGGATGTGCCCAAGGCGGATGTGATCATCGTCAACCCGACCCACTATGCGGTGGCTCTGAAATGGTCGCGCATGCCCGGCGCGGCGCCGGAATGTGTCGCCAAGGGTGTCGATGAGGTTGCCGCACGGATTCGCGAAGCCGGCGCCGAGGCCGGGGTTCCGACCCATAGAGACCCGCCGACGGCACGGGCGCTATTCGCTACGGTCGAGATCGGCGGCGAGATCCGGCCAGAGCACTACCGCGCCGTAGCCGCCGCCATCCGGTTTGCAGAGCGCATGCGCGGCAAGGCGCGACAGGCCATACGATGAGCAAAAAGCTCGAACGGCTGACCGGGATCGCGCAGATGATCGCCGATGCAGACCTGGCGTCGCTGAAGCTGGCCGAGGAGGCACGAAACCGTATAGAGCAAGAGGCTCGAACGCTGCGCGAGGCGCGCACCGAGGCGTGGCGGCGGGAGGCGGCAGACATCGCTCACCTGACCGGTCAGGTGCAACGCTGGGACGACTGGAGCAACGCTCGTCTGAAGTGGTTGACACAGAAACAGGCCTTGGCCGCGGCCGAAGCGGTGAAGCGCAAGGCGGTGGCGGCGCGGGCCTTTGGCCGGGTTCAGGCGATTCGGGCTCTGTCGGTCAAGGAACTGAAGGCGGGGCGCCCAAAGCACGGGTCCGGGTAAACCGAGGGGCCGCCGGGTGGTCTCGCCGTTATTGCCCGTTCTTTTCGGGCAGCGCCCGCGGCCATGGGGTCGAGCGTCAATTTCGTTCACAAGTGACTTCGCAGTCGCGCGCTGAACCGGAACTGACGCCCGGTTGCCTCGCCGGCTTTTGTGCGAAAGCCAGTCGGACGCTACGCGTCCTGACGCACCACATCGACGATAAGAACGTCGGACAACTTGCTGCCAAGCACCTTCTGTGCCGCCTCGCGCAGCGCCATCCGCAGAGAGTTCATCCGGGTCGTCTTGGTAAACGCGCCGTTGAACCCGCCGGCATTGGCATGGTCGAACAGAACCTGCAGGAACATATCGCGCAGCTTCGGTTCCAGTTGATAGATGGTCTCTGACTGGCCAGACTCTACCTGGAGCGTCAGCGACAGGACCACCAACGCTTCAACTCGCGCCCCTTCGACCACCGGGACGACGAACTGGTTGTTGAGCTTGACATAATCAAAACGGGTGTCCTCTGCGGCCTCGTCGTCATGCGGGTCCTCGCCATGCGACTCTTCGGCGTGCGGGTCCTCGCCACATGGATTTTCCATCACCACCGGCTGGGGCGGCGGGCGCAGCGCAATACCCGCGCCGATACCGCCGCCCAGGCCGATCAGCGCCAGAAGAATGGGGAGCAGTTTGCCGATCATCGCACGGGCGCCTCAGAACGGCAGGATGATGTCGGCGATCTGCTGGCCATAGCGAGGCTGCTGCACATCGGTGATCTGTCCGCGCCCGCCATACGAGATCCGGGCCGAGGCGATCTTGTCATAGGTGATCTCGTTCTGACGCGACACGTCTTCGGGGCGGACATAGCCGGTAACCAGAAGCTCGCGCATCTCGAAGTTTACCCGAACCTCCTGTCGGCCGGCGATCTGCAGAACCCCGTTCGGCAGTAACCCGGTGACCGTGGCCGCTATGCGCAAAGTCAGCTTCTCGTTGCGCGACACCGAACCGTCGCCGCCGGAGCTGCTGGACGAGTCGGCTGAAACTGCGCTGTCGAGCGACGCACCGGTGGGCAGGTGAGCGTTGATCCGTTCGGGAATGCCGAGGAAATCCGGCAGGACCATGCTCTCAGAGCCACTGCGCGAACGGCTGGTGCTATTGGAAATCTCTGCCTTGTCGTCAATCTCGATGACCACCGTCAGGATGTCACCCTGCTGCATCGCCCGCCGATCCCCCAGCAGCGAATTGCGGGACCGGCTCCATAGCGAGGCCCCGTCAGCGGGGTGTTCGGGGTCGAGCGAAATTGGCAGCGGTTGTGTCATCATCGTGTGAAACTCATCCCCGGTGCTGACCGGCGTGAAATCGGGGGCACGACCCACCTCACCCAGCCGCGAGCACGCGGTGACCGCGAAAAGCAAAGACAGCAAGATCAACTGGCGCATTCGGGCGTCCTTATTTCAGGCGGGAAAGATCGGGCCCGCCAACAATGATGGTGCCATCGGCGCGCACGACGCCGCTGACGGTGGTTCGGGAAGCAAGGTTCATCACCCGCATGAGGTCACCAGCGCCAGCGCGGCCAAGTGCCCGGGCATCGACCGCGATGACAAGGTTGCCGCGCCGGTAGAACAGGGTGACGATCTGGTTTCGCTCGACAATTGCCGGCGGGCCGATATCGCCGGGGCGGATAGGGCGTCCGGCATAGAGCACTACCCGCGCCTCCATGCCGATCGCCTCGTCGGCAAATGCCAGCGTTCCGGGAACGGTTTTTGCCACCATCGCCAGATCGGCGGGTGTCAGTATCGCCTGGCTGCGCACGGTACGCGCGGCGATCAGTGTTTCAGCGCCAGCCGCCAGTGGCAGCAACACAAGGATCAAGACCCGCAGGATTTGCATCAACGCACCTGCGTTGTGGCCGACAGCATCTGGTCGGCGGCAGTAATGACCTTGGCGTTCAACTCGTAGCCGCGCTGCGCCTCGATCAGCTCGGTCACCTCGCGCACCGCGTCGACAGAGCTCGATTCCAGATAGCCTTGGCGCAGCGTGCCCAGCCCGTCTTCGCCCGGCGTGTCCACCAGTGCGGCACCCGAGGCAGCGGTTTCGCTGAAAAGGTTGCTGCCAAGCGCCTCCAGCCCCTTGGGGTTGGAAAACTTCGCCAGGGTGAACTGGCCCAAAAGCTCTGGCTCGATACGGTCGCTGAAATAGGCATAGACCTCACCTTGGGTATTTATCGCGATCGACCTTGCGTCGTCGGGAATGGTGATATCGGGCACCACGCTCAGCCCCTCGGAGGTGACGATCAGCCCGTCGGCGGAACGTTTCAGCGCGCCGTCGCGGGTATATGCGGCAAGGCCCGAGGTCAGCGTGACCTCGATATACCCGTCGCCCTCGATCGCCAGGTCGAGATCGCCACCGGTCTGGCTGAGCGTGCCCTGCGATAGATTGACCGTCACCGATGCGGGCCGTACGCCAAGCCCCAGCTGGACGCCTGTGGGCAACACGGTTCCGTCGGCGGCGTTGATGGTGCCGGCGCGGGTCATCTGCTGATAGTGCAGATCGGCAAACTCGGCGCGGCGGGCGTTGTAGCCGGTGGTGCTCATGTTGGCGAGGTTGTTCGAGATGACCTCGACCCGCATCTGCTGGGCGCTCATTCCCGTGGCGGCAATCTGTAGAGCTCGCATGTCGGATCTCCTTTATCGTCCCAGGGTCTGCAAAACAGAGCGAATGCGCTCATCTTCCTTGTCGAGAAACTGCTGACCCATCTGATAGGCGTGCTGTACTTCGATCATCCGGGCGATCTCTGCGACCGGATCAACGTTCGAGTTTTCGACAAAACCCTGCAGGATCACGGCGGTTTCAGCGGGCAGCACGTCGCCTCCGGCATCAAAACGCACGCCCCCGCGACGCGACAGCCCGGTAGGGTCGGCGGGCGCAAAAAGCCCGATCTGGGTCAGGGGCACTTCGTCGGCGCTGAGCGTGCCATCCGCGGCCAGCGTGACAGAGCGCGCGTCCGGTGGCACGAACACAGGCGCCCCGCCCGCGTCAAGCAGCCGCGCACCGTCGGGGGCCACCAACTCTCCTTCCGCGCTGGGCGTGAAGCTGCCGGCACGGGTCAACATCTGCCCCTCGGGGGTTTCCAGCATGAAAAACCCCTCGCCTTCGATGGCGAAATCGAAACGGCCACCTGTTTCAGTCAGCGTCCCTTGCGCGGTATCGATATGACGTACGGTGGCACGGGCCATCGACAGTGATGGTTCACCCGGCTCCAGCACCCTGACATGTTCGGAAAACACCAGCCCCTCGCGCCGGTAGCCGGTGGTCGGGGCATTGGCGACGTTGTTGGCCACCGTCTGCATTTCACGAAGCAGGCCCGATTGCCGGGTCAGCGCCACATATCCTGGGCTGTCCATGGCCTATCCTCCGGCGATCAGAGGCACCAGCTGATCCTGAAAAAAGCTGGTGAGCGTTTCGGTCATGAAACCCATCGACACCCAGAAGACCGCGACGATTGCCGCCAGTTTCGGCACGAATGTCAGGGTCATCTCTTGCACCGATGTCAGCGCCTGGAAAAGACCGATCGTCAGGCCCACAACCAGCGCCACCACCAGAATGGGCAGTGAGATTTGCACCGCGATCCACAGGCCGTGGCGCAGTGTGTCGTAGAATATCAGCTCGTCCATCATCGGATTACACCGGCATCCGCAGGATTTCCTGATACGCCTCGACAACCCTGTCGCGCACCGTCACAGCGGTTTCGACCGCCAGTTCTGTCTGCGCCAGCGCCTGTACCAGCGCGTGCGGATCGGCACCGCCGACCATTGCCGCCTTGGCGGTCGCCTCTCCGTGCTGCAGGGTCGCAGCGAAATCGCTGGCAAGAGCGGTGAATCCATTGGCGGCTTGCCCGTCCGGCGTCGGCTTCGGCGCGGTAGCCGGACGGGTTGCGGCATAGGCCTGCGCCGCAGCAGAGGAACGGATATCCATTCTGGATCCTCCTATCTGCGCAACAGTTCAAGCAGGCGGGTCGACATTTGTCGGGCCTGGTCGAACATCTTGAGGTTCGCCTCATAGCTGCGCTGCGCTTCGCGCGCATCTGCAATCTCGATCACAAGATCGACATTCGAGCCGTCATAGTGACCGGTTTCATCGGCCATCGGGTGGCCGGGGTCGAACACACGGGGCAGTTGGGTCCGGTCAAGCCGGACCGGACCGGTTTCCACCAGCCCGTTGGCGCGCCCTGCCTCGAGCATGGCTAGGAACGGCATTGTCTTGCGCCGGTAGCCCGGCGTGTCGGCATTGGCGATGTTTTCCGAAACATGACGCAACCGCTCTGCCTGCGCCTGCATGCCGCTGGCCGAGGCCGCGAGGGTTTGTAGCAGATCACTCATCCATCCGCCCCCCTACCGTCCGCGGCCAAGCGATGTGCGTAGGATGCCAAGCGAGGTCTGGTAGACCGAGAGCGCCATCTCATGCGCCTGCCGCACCTCGGTCGCCTTCATCATCTCGGTTTCCAGCGACACGGTGTTGCCGTTGGGTGCCGAGGCACCGGGGCGGTCGATAGTCTGGAAGGTGAGCGCAGAGGGGTCGGCCCCGAAGCCGTGGCTGTCACGGGTGCGGCGCAGCGCAGTGTCGGACCGCTGCGCCTGGTAGGTTTCGGCGAAGGGCTTGAGATCCTGCGCGCGATAGTCCGGCGTGTCTGCATTGGCGATGTTGCCGGCGATCTTCGCCTGACGCGCACCGGCGTGGCTGGCCAACCCGTGCGCCAATTGAAAAATCTCTATCCGGTCGTACATCGGGGCTTCTCCCACGAGGTTTCAACCAAGGTTTAACCCTGATTCGTTTAAGAAAGGGTTGTCGCCGCTAAAACGGGGTAGAAATGGCCGGCATCGGGTTGGAGGCATTGACCGCAGAAATCAGGGCGATCCGCCCGGTGCGCCCCGTGGGGCGGATCTGCAGGCTTGGCGGCGGTACCTTGACGGTCACCGGGCTGTCGGACGAGGCGGCGTTGGGTGATCTGGTGGAACTGCCTGCCGTGAATGGCCGGCCGGCCCGGGGCGAGGTGCTGACGCTGGCGCCCGACACGGTGACGGTTCTGCCGGACGGGTCGGCCGACGGGCTGCAGATCGGCGACCGGGTGGTGCTGGCGGGGCACAACGGGATTGCGCCGCATGCCAGCTGGATCGGGCGGGTCATCGACCCATTCGGCCAGGCTCTGGACGATGGCCCGATCCTGCAGGGCGACACGTCCTATCCACTGCGCGGCCAGCCGCCTTCCCCCACGGAACGTCGCGGTTTGGGGGCGCGGATGGAGACGGGCATGACCGTGTTCAACACGCTGCTGCCGGTAGTGCGCGGCCAGCGGATCGGGCTTTTTGCCGGGTCCGGCGTTGGCAAGACGATGCTGCTGGCGCGTTTCGCGATCGGCCTGCAGGCCGACATCGCGGTGATCGCCATGATCGGCGAGCGTGGGCGCGAAGTACGCGAGTTCGTCGAAAAGATACTGGGGCCCGACGGCATGAAACGCGCCATCGTGGTGGCCGCAACCTCTGATTTGTCGCCAATGGCGCGGCGGCGCTGTGCTTGGACGGCGATGGCGGTGGCCGAGTATTTCCGCGATCAGGGTCGGCAGGTGCTGCTTCTGGCCGACAGCGTCACCCGATTCGCCGACGCGCATCGTGAGATCGCGCTGGCGGCGGGTGAAACCGGCAACCTGCGCGGCTATCCACCCTCGACCACCACCATGATCACCTCGCTTTGCGAACGCGCCGGACCGGGGACCGAGACATCGGGTGACATCACCGCAGTGTTCAGTGTCCTGGTTGCCGGGTCTGACATGGAAGAGCCGGTCGCCGACACCCTGCGCGGGGTGCTGGACGGGCATGTTGTACTTGACCGCAACATCGCCGAACGTGGGAGGTTTCCGGCGATCGACATTCTGCGCTCGGTGTCGCGATCGCTGCCAGCGGCGGCGAGTGAGGCGGAAAACGCCCTGATCTCGGCGGCGCGGCAAAGCCTGGGCACCTATGACCGCTCGGAACTGATGATCCAGGCTGGGCTCTATTCCCATGGCTCGGACGCGGCAGTCGACGCGGCGATAGAAGTGTTCCCCAGGCTCGACAAGTTCATCACCATGCGCGAGGCCGGTGACGCGGCGGCAAGCTTTCAGGCATTGGCGTCATGCCTGGCCAGCGACGGCGCGAAGCCGGATGGATAACTTGCAGACGGTCGATGCTGCGGTGAGGGCCGGTTCAGGACCGGCCTCATCGGTAGCAGCCGCAGTACAAAGAGCCGCATGCCGCCGGAGCATCCCAAACCGATAGGTTCGAGTTTGTGTCTCCGCAGACTGGTGGCCGGACACCTAAGAGGCAAATTGGAAACTAAGTTGAATGTTTCCAGCCATTTGTGATTCACCTGTGTTGCAACACACGGAGGAACTCATGCCTTGGACTGAAATCACTCGCCTCGACTATGACCGACGTGCCTTGCGGTATGCAAGCGATACGACTGACGAGGAATGGGCGCTAGTCGAGCCATTCTTGATGCCGACTTCCAATGTGGGCCGCCCGCGTCAGACCGACATACGGGCT
>JAAELR010000149.1 GCA_024226455.1 Paracoccaceae bacterium | reverse complement strand
TCTGGTGCCGGCCCAAGCCCGGTTCGTCCAGGTCATCGAGACGACACCGAACCGGTTCCACCTCAGCGAACTCGAGGTGTTCGAAGCGGGCGTTACGCCCGACAATGCCGGTGGCGCCACCTTTGGCGGGTTGAGCACCAGCAGCAACGATATCGCCGGCGGCGTTCCTTATAACATTGGGAATGTCTATCCCACCATCGGAACAACATCCTCGTTGAACCACGGCAATGTCAACAACCAGACGAACAACGGTCTGGAAAGTGGTGGCGGCGTGTGGTCGACAAATGTCGGTGGGCAATTGTCACAGTTCACGCTCGATCTCGGCGACAACTTCGGCATTGACAGGGTCCGCGCCTGGCCCCGCGCCGACGGTTGTTGCACCGATCGCTGGGATGCGCTGACCATCAACCTCTACGCTGATGATGGCGCCGGCAACCCGGGTACCCTGGTGAGCTCCGTCAACATTAACGACCCTGGCGGTAACATCCCACACGATGTCACCATCGACCGGGTCGCCGGCGCAAACTCCGACACGGGCACAGTCAGCATCCAGGTCACCGGCGTCAACGACCAGCCCGTCGCGGCTGACGATGGCAATTCGATCACCGAATTGGTCGACGACACCGTGACAACCAACGCGGTCGCCGGCGATCTGTTCGGCAACGACACGGACGTGGACGATCCCAGCGGGAACTTCGGCGTGGCCCAGGTTTCCAACACGGCTTCCGGAGTCGACACTAGCGGCACCATTGCGGGTGATTTCGGCACGCTGACCTATACGCCCAACAGTGCGGGCAATAGCGGCAGCTATACCTACACGCTCAACGACGCCAACGCCGCCGTCCAGGCACTGCTGCCCGGGCAGACGCTTGCCGACACGTTCACCTACACCGTGAGTGACAACCACAGCGACGGCACGGGCAGCAACAACCCGCTGACCGGCACCGCCGACCTGGTCATCACTATCAACGGTGCCAACGATTCGCCGGTGGCCACCGACAATACGGCGGACACGATCGAAGACACCACACTGACCGACAGCGGCAACGTGATCACCGACGACGACGGCAACGGCGCGGACAGCGACGTGGACGGCCCGACCCTGACCGTGATCAGCGCGGCCGACGGCTCAATCGAAACCGACCCGAACGTGGACGTCACCGGCATCTACGGCTCGCTGAATTGGGACACCGACGGTAGCTACACCTACACACTCGACAACGCCGCCGCGCACGTGCAGTCGCTGGCCCAAGACGAGACGGCGACCGATAACTTCACCTATGCCCTGACGGATTCCGCGATGTCTCCGGTAATCGGCCGATTCATCAGGGTTCAGAACAACGGAACGGCCAACCGCCGCATGGACATCGGCGAGATCGAAGCGTTTGCGCCCGGTGTGACTCCGGCCGTCGACCATGCTGGCGGTAGCGGCGTTTTGAACCCGACGATTGACCTCGCGACCATAGCCAACGGGGCATCAGTTCACTCCCAGACCACGAATCAGCCTCACGGCAACAACACCACCCAGATTATCGATGGGACCGAGAATACTGGCGGCATGTGGTCCACCTCTGGCGTGGGCAACTTTGTCGTCATCGACCTGGGTGCGAGCAAGGATATCGAAACGATTCGCGTCCACCAGCGCAACGACGGCTGCTGCCAAGATCGTTTGCGGGACTTCACCGTTTCACTGCTGTCCGATGACGGAGCGGGCAATCCCGGCGCTGTGGTGCGGAGTGCGGTCTACTCGAGTCAGCCGCCGAACAACTCGTTCGGCGAAGTCACGTTCGCTCCGCTGGACGTGTCCGCCACGGATACCGCCGCGTTGGCCGTCACGGTGACCGGCATCAACGACGCGCCCGTAGCCGGCGCCGACCAGGCTTCGACCGACGAAGACACGCCTTTGAACGTCAGCCCCGGTCAGGACACGCTCGACATACTGGCGGGTGCCACCAGCATCGTGGCCAACGACAGCGATGTCGACAACGGCGATAGCTTCACCATCACGGGCATCAACGGCACGGCCAGCCTGGCGGGCACGAGCAACTTTGGCGCCCCGGTCGTGGTGAACGCCGACGGCTCGTTCACCTACGATCCCACGCAGGCGGGCGCCTTGCAGGCCCTGACTGAGGGTACCGTGGTCACTGATTCCTTTACGTACACGATCGAGGATACCCAAGGCGCGAGCGGCACCGGCACCGTCAATATTTTGGTGACCGGTGTGGGCGGTGTCGAACTGGATATGAACTTGCTGCCGGCGAGTGTCATCCGCCTGGAACTTAACAGCGACCCGACGAAGCTGGACATCTTTGCCGACAACGTCGACGGCACAACCTGGATTCAGACGACCGATCTGTTCAACGCGACCTTGGCACCCGACGTAGAAGTCACCGGACTGACCGCCGACAGCGACCGGCTGATCGTGGACAACTCCAGCGGCGTGATCAACTTCTCGGCCCTCGGCGGCGTGACGGACCCGGTGGAAATCGCCTACGACGGCCTGGGCGGCACGAACGTGCTGGAAATCACGGGCGACGGCGGGCCTATCGAACTGGAACAGTACGATGCCGCGACCAGCACGATCACCTTTGATGTCGCGACGGCCGTCGCCGGCGACGAGGAAGTGATTTCCTTTGCTAACGTGGCGAACATCACCGACGACAAGCCGGTGAGCGGCCTGTTCGAAATCCTGGGCACACCGGATCCCGATACGTTCACGATCGGCGCCGGCGCACTCGGCACTATGATCGACGGCACGATCACGCCCATCGACTTCGCCAACAAGACCGATGCCCGAATCCGTTCGCTGGCCGGCGACGACACGTTTGTGATACTCGACGGCGCCAGCTTCCCCGGTTCCATCGACGGCGGTCCCGACAGTGACACGCTGGACTACACCGACTGGGCGAGCGGCGTGGTGGTCGACCTGAGCGATACTTCGCTCGGCGCAGGCATGCAAGGGGCTGCCACCGGCATCACGGGCGGCCTGGTCGCCGGCGATGGCGTGACCGACTTGGGCAGCAGTGTAGAAAACGCATTCGGCAGTGATCACAACGATGAGTTGACCGGCGACGAGGACGGCAACCTGCTCCGCGACGGGGCGGGCAACGACATCCTCTCGGGCGGACCCGGCGACGATACCTACCAGTTGCAGCCGGGCGGCGGTTCGGCCGACTACCTGATGGACGCGACCGACAGCACGGGCGATTGGGTGGACTTCTCTCAAGCCGGTATTGCCACGGGCGCGCCGGGCGTGACCATCGACATGGACCTTGTGGGCTGGGACGCCGACGGAGTGGTCGACGTGAACGATCCGGCCGGTTCGATTGACCAGAACATTCCCCAGGACGTCTACCAGGGCAACCTGGTGTCGCTATTGGGTGTCGGCCTGGCCCAAGAGCCACCCGCCGACAGTCCCTTCGAGAACTTCCGCGGTACCGACGGCCAGGACAATGTGGATATTGATCCGCTGCCGGTCGTCCGCTACGTGGAAGGCCTGGACGGCGACGATGGACTCACGTTCGATGGCGGCACCAGCGAGGTCGTCGACACGGGCAGCTCGTTGACGGCACTCGGCATCGGATCGGTGGTTTACGACAGCGCGGAAACGGTCGAACCGTTCAACGCGTCGGCCCGCATCGTCGACAACGACGATTCAGGCTGGAGTTTGACCGGCACGATGGGCCGCTCCCGCAGCGAAGGCTACCTGGGCGACGAACGGTCGGCCGGCACGGGCACCGGCAACAACGTGGGCCGTTGGTCCTTCGACGGACTCACACCCGGTTGGCACCGCGTGGCGGTCACTTGGATCCCGGGACCGAATCGGGCCACGAACGCCGCTTACCGCGTGTTGGACGGCAGCGTGCCGGCCACGGCGACCACCGACGACGGAACAACCGCGGCGGGCATCGAGCCGATCAATCAACGCGGTGGGCCGAGCGATTTTGGCGCTGCCGGCGCCGCGTGGCAGCATCTGGCCGCAGCGGGCGCGCCCACCGAGCAGCTCTACTTCCAAGTCACCGGTCACTCGTTGGTGGTCGAGTTGCCCGATACGGGTGACGCCTTCGTGATGGCCGACGCCGTGCGCGTCGAACGGCTCAACGTGACCGAAGCCGAGATTCGCGTCACCGCGCAGCCCCTGCCGCACGACCTCGAGTCCGGTGTGGGCTTCGACGACTTCGGCACCGTCGCCGCGGGGGAAACCGTGGTGCACACCTACGCGGTCGAGAACGCGGGCTTGAGCGATCTGACCGTGGCGGTGCAGGACGTGCCGGCCGGATACACGGCCGTGTTGGGCACGAACACGGTGGCGCCGGGCGATTCGACCACGCTGACC
>JAAELR010000148.1 GCA_024226455.1 Paracoccaceae bacterium | reverse complement strand
GACACCGAAAAACGCCGAAACCAATAAAAATCACAGGCGACTATCGTGGCATGGCAACATCGTTTCCTTGTTTGACAACAAGCGGATATCAAATCCGCTAACGATGTTGCACCTCGCGCCTGAATTCACCGCGTACTGGCCGCGAAGAGAGTCTACATTTCCTCCGCAAAACAATTTCCGAGAAATGGTGCGAGTTCCGAAGTCAGGTCACAGGTGATTTCCGCATAATCTCGCACCAAAGCTTTCGGATTTTGGGGTGACGGGAAAACAGGCAGAGAATTCGAGGCACTGAAGAAGAAGTGCCAAAAGATCTCTACCCCTGCAGAGGCCTGACCCCGATCTCGCCCTCGGCCCTTGCCTTCATCGCCAGGGCGGCGGCGTGGCTGGCGGCCGCCGTCGTGTAGTAGGGGATCTTGTCGGTCAGGGCGACGTTGCGCATGGAACGTGAATCCTCGACCGCCTGGGCGCCCTCGGTGGTGTTCATCACCAGTTGCACAAGCCCGTCCTTGATAACGTCGACGATCGTGCGGCCGCCCTCATAGGCCTTGTTGACCACCTGCGCCTCGATACCGGCCTCGCTGAGGAATGAGGCTGTGCCGCGGGTGGCGAGGATATCGAGCCCAAGCTCGCGCAGGATGCGGGCGGTTTCGGTCAGCTCGGGCGTCTTGTCGGCGTCCTTGATCGACAGGAAGGCGGTGCCTTGGGTGGGCAGGTCGATTCCGGCCCCCAGCTGGGCCTTGAGAAATGCGCGCGGGAACGAGCGTGCCCAGCCCATGACCTCGCCGGTAGAGCGCATTTCGGGGCCCAAAAGAGTATCGACGCCCGGAAAGCGGTTGAACGGCAGCACCGCCTCTTTGACCGAGAACCAGGGCATGTCCGGGTCGGCCAGCGTCATCGGGTCGGCCAGCGGCAGCGCGGTGTCGCGCGACACGGTGCGGTCATAGGGCGGGCGTCTGGGGAAGTCGGCCAGCTTTTCGCCAGCCATCAGGCGTGCGGCGATGGAGGCGATGGCTGAATCGGTGGCCTTGGCGACGAAGGGCACGGTGCGGCTGGCGCGCGGGTTAACCTCGATCAGGTAGACGCGCGGTGCGCCGTCGGGACCGTCCTTAACCGCATATTGCACGTTCATCAGGCCGACAACCTGCAAGGCCAGCGCCAGCGCGTGGGTCTGACGGGTGATTTCGTCGATGACCTCTTGCGGCAGACTGTGCGGCGGCAGGCAGCAGGCAGAGTCGCCCGAATGCACGCCCGCCTCTTCGATATGCTGCATGATGCCGGTGATATGCACGTCTTGCCCGTCGCAGAGCGCATCGACGTCGCATTCGACGGCGCCGCTAAGATAGCTGTCGAGCAGCACGGGGCTGTCGCCCGAGACATGCACGGCCTCGGCGATGTAGCGTTCCAGCTGGGCGCGGTCGCGAACAATCTCCATGGCGCGGCCGCCAAGAACATAGGATGGCCGGATCACCAGCGGATAGCCGATTTGCTCGGCGGCGGCCATGGCCTGCTCATCGGTGCTGGCGATGGCGTTGTTCGGTTGGTGCAAGCCCAGATCGTTGACCAGCGACTGGAAACGCTCGCGGTCTTCAGCCCAGTCGATGGAATCGGGCGAGGTGCCGAGAATAGGAATGCCGGATTCGTGCAAGTCATTGGCCAGTTTCAGCGGGGTCTGGCCA
Source organism: Paracoccaceae bacterium (assembly GCA_024226455.1). Classification (GTDB taxonomy): domain Bacteria; phylum Pseudomonadota; class Alphaproteobacteria; order Rhodobacterales; family Rhodobacteraceae; genus JAAELR01. Next base: position 1,104 of record JAAELR010000148.1, on the reverse strand, counting down.
CCGAATTGCACGATTACGCCATGCAGGGTGCCGTTTTCCTTTTCCGTGGCAAGAATCTCCATCACATGTTCGAATGTGAGGGGTTCGAAATACAGCCTGTCGGATGTGTCATAGTCGGTGCTGACGGTCTCGGGGTTGCAGTTGACCATGATGGTCTCGTAGCCGACCTTGGTCAGCGCGAAACAGGCGTGGCAGCAACAATAGTCGAACTCGATGCCCTGGCCGATGCGGTTGGGCCCTCCGCCAAGGATGACGACTTTTTTGGCCTCGGAGGGTCGCGCCTCGCATTCCACCTCGCCCATTACTGGGTTCTCGTAGGTGGAGTACATATAGGGGGTCTGGGCCTCGAACTCTGCAGCACAGGTGTCGATGCGTTTGAAGACGGCATTGATCCCGAGGCTGTGGCGCTTGGCGCGGACATAGGCCTCGCTATGGCCGGTCAATTTGGCGAGACGGGCGTCGGTGAAGCCGAGCATTTTGAGCGCCCGCAAGCCGGTCTCGTCGCCGGGCAGGCCGCCCTTCAGCACGTCGGCTTCGGCATCGACGATCTCGCGGATGCGGGCGAGGAACCAGGGGTCGAAATGGGTTACGGCATGGATCTGGTCGTCGCCAAGGCCCTGCCGCATGGCCTGGGCGATGCGGCGCAGGCGGTCGGGGTGCTGGGCCGAGATGAACTTTACGATGGCGGCGGGGTCTTCGCCGAGACCGGGGATCTCGATCTCGTCGAAACCGGTCAGACCGGTTTCCATCGAGGCCAGCGCCTTTTGCACAGACTCGTGGAAGGTGCGGCCGATCGACATGGCCTCGCCCACCGATTTCATCGCGGTTGTCAGATGCGGCTCGGAGCCGGGGAATTTCTCGAACGCGAAGCGCGGGATCTTGGTGACGACATAGTCGATGGTCGGCTCGAAGCTGGCTGGCGTCACTTTGGTGATGTCGTTGTCAAGTTCATCCAGCGTGTATCCCACCGCCAGCTTGGCGGCGATCTTGGCGATGGGAAAGCCGGTGGCCTTGGAGGCAAGGGCAGAAGAGCGCGATACGCGCGGGTTCATCTCTATCACCACCATGCGGCCGTCGGCGGGGTTCACCGCCCATTGCACGTTC
>JAAELR010000147.1 GCA_024226455.1 Paracoccaceae bacterium | reverse complement strand
TCCGGCAAACAGGGGTATCGTGGTCTTGACCGGGTGTCAGCTCAAACCGGATCGGCAGGCCGGTTTCACTGACCAGGGCATGGATTTTCGTGGTTAATCCGCCTCTTGAGCGCCCCATGCAACGCCGGGGGTCATTTTTTTAGCGTCGCGGCGGAATGATGAACCCGGATGCTGGTACCATCCACCATCACCACATCCGCGTTACCCGATCCTGGACGAACGCGTCTGGGGCTGGTGGGGACACCTGATCGACACTTTGGCGGTCCTTGCGGCACTCTTTGGCTTGGCCACGTCGCTGGGCCTCGGCGCCCAGCAGGTTGCCGCGGGCCTTTATGAGGTTTTCGGGATCGAGCCATCGCCGACCGTCGTCGTGCTGTTGATCATCGGCATCACCATCATCGAGCTGGGATCGGTCCTGTTGGGAATGGATGCGGGCGTGAAGCGGCTGAGCGAGATCAACATGATCATGATCATGGCGGTGGAGCTGTTCCTGTTCGTCATTCTCGTCATCGGCGTTGGCACCGCGATTTCGCGTTACTTCGGTGCCATGGGGGATTCCGTGATGCTGCTGCCACAGCTTTCCAACCCGTTCGGCCGCGGAGATACCAGCTTTTTCCATGGCTGGACGACCTTCTATTGGGCCTGGTGGATTGCGTGGTCGCCTTTCGTGGGCATGTTCATTGCCCGCATCTCCAAGGGCAGGACCGTGCGTGAATTCGTGGCTTGCGCCCTGCTTTCGCCCACCTCTGTCTGCGCATTGTGGATGTCGACTTTCGGTGGCGCCGCGATCGACATGTTGAATGCAGGCGGCGCCGAGGGCGTCAGGGCTACTGTCATCGACGCCTACAAGCCGGAAGGTGCGCTGTTCGGCCTTCTCAACGAGCTGCCGCTCTACAGCATTGCCGCGCCGATCTCGCGGCTGTTGATCGTGATATTCTTTGTCACCTCCTCGGACAGTGGCAGTCTGGTGATCGACACGATCACTGCGGGCGGCAAGATGGACGCCCCCTTGGTTCAGCGGGTGTTCTGGTGCACGCTCGAAGAACTGGTGGCCATCGCCGTGCTGCTTGGCGGAGGGCTTGCCGCCCTGCAGGGCTCCGCGGTTTCGACCGGGATACCGTTCACGCTGGTCGTGCTGGTCAAGTGCTACTGTCTGTGGCTAGCATTGAGATCCGAGCAATCCAAGCTATAGGCATCCGCATTCCGACAAAGAACAAGGGCCGCCAATTGGCGGCCCTTCGTCATTGCGGCAAACCGTCGGTGATCAGCGGCGGATGCCCAGGCGCTTGATCAGGTCCTGATAGCGGGCCACGTCCTTGCTCTTGGTGTAGTCCAGCAGCTTGCGGCGCTGGGCGACCAGCTTCAGAAGGCCACGGCGCGAGTGGTTGTCCTTCTTGTGGGTCTTGAAGTGCTCTGTCAGCGTGCTGATGCGGCTGGTCAGGACGGCCACCTGGACCTCGGGCGACCCGGTGTCGCCTTCCTTGGTGGCGAATTCCTTCATCAGGCGGGTCTTTTCTTCGGCAGTGATCGACATCGGGGTCTCCTTTGCTGGGTTAAGGGAATGGCGCAAGCCGGGATGTCGTCCAGCAAGGCCCGTGGAGAGATGGCGCTGTTAGGGGAAAAACCGGCAGCTGTAAAGCGTTATTCGGTCCAGGGCACGGGCTGGACGGCGTAGCCGATATAGAGCGGGTGCCTGGGGTGACCGGCCTTTGTGAGACCCAAGTGGTGCAGAGGCTGGTCGGTATTTCGGCGCAGCAGGGTCTCGACCGCCGGGCCGCGGTCCAGATGCGCGCCATGGGTGCCCCAGGCACAGATGATCCGGTCGGCCCAGGGGCAGCTATCGAGGATCGCCGCGTCGTTTTCCGGCCCCACCGGATCGGTGGCGGCGCGCATGGCGCGCGGGTCGGTGTTGCGCCAGGCAAAGATGTTGGTGACGCGGAAGGCGCCGAAGCCCAGCGCGCGGGCCCGGCGCTCGCAGCGTTCCACCGTGGGGTCGTTTTGCAGCTCTGTCGCGGTGGACGGGTTCAGCATGATGAAAAGCGCCTTTTGCCCGGCGGTATCCCAGGTTCGGGTCAGCAGGTAGCGGTAGCGTTCGCAGTCGGAATAGACAGCGGTGGACCTTGCGTCGTCTTTCTGGTGGTGGCGGGTGATCATGTGGCTCGTCGCTTGTGTCTGTGATAGGCCGGGTCGTGCAACCGTGAATGTCCTGAGAGCGAGGAAGTCAAGCCATGAACCCGGGCGACACCCATCCCGAGATACGCCGGACCGTGCAGACCTATGTCGAGGGCATGTGCCAGGGCGACCGGGAAAAACTGCGCGCGGCGATGCATCCCAAGGCCTGTTGCATCGGGCATTTCGAGGGCGGGCTGGAATGGGACGACCGCGAGGCCTTCATCGCGGGCGTGATGGACGAGGTGGAAACCCCCGACCCCGCGCCCTGGTACCGGATCAATTCGCTCGCCGTGACCGGAGACATGGCCTCTGTCGCGGTAGAGGACATCTGGCTGGGCATGCATTTCGACGACTTGCTGACCTTGCTGAACCACGACGGGCGCTGGGTCATCGTGTCGAAGGTTTTCTATCTTCGAACAGGTTAGCTGTTGAATACCCGGTTGGGATGCAGTTCGCCGGCCCGGTAGATGCCAACGGCGACCGCGCGGCCGCCCAGCGACGCCCAGGCCTCGTCGCCATATTCGGTGTCTGACGTGATGACCATGCCGGGGTTGCCGTTCCTCAGCCGTGCGGCGCCTTCGGCGGTGCAGCGCAGTTCGGGCAGGTCGGACAGGCCCTCTTCCAGCGGGCGCAGGTATTGGTCCAGTTCGGGCGTTTTGGCCAGTTCCTCGATCAGGTCCAGCGTGACGCCGTCCTCGGCATCGAACGGCCCCGACCAGATGCGGCGCAGGCTGGTGACGTGGCCATGGCAGTCGAGAGTGGCGCCAAGATCGCGGGCGACGGAACGGACATAGCCCCCCTTGCCGCAAACCATCTCGAACTCGGCGTGATCGGCGTCGGGGCGGGCGGTCAGGGTTAGTTCCTCGACATAGAGAGGACGGGCGGCAAGCTCCATCTCTTCGCCATCGCGGGCGCGTTTATAGGCGCGTACTCCGTCGATCTTGACGGCAGAGAATTGCGGCGGCACCTGCAGGATGTCACCGGTGAACCCGGGCAGTGCTGCACGGATTTCGTCGTCGGTGGGGCGGGTGGCGGAACTGGCGATCACCTCGCCTTCGGCATCGTCGGTGTTGGTGGCCTGGCCGAAGCGGACGGTGAACCGGTAGGCTTTTGTCGCGTCGGTGACGAATGGAACGGTCTTGGTGGCCTCGCCCAGAGCGATGGCCAGAACTCCGGTGGCATCCGGGTCCAGCGTGCCGGCGTGGCCGGCCTTTTTCGCGTCGAAGGCCCAGCGGACCTTGTTGACTACGGCGGTCGATGTCGGCCCTGCGGGCTTGTCGACAACAAGCCAGCCAGAGATGTCCCGGCCCTTGCGGCGTCGTGCCATGTCAGTCCTCTTGAATATCGCGCGAGACGTTGTCCTGGCCCAGAATGCGCCGGGTCTCGTCCATACGGTCATAGGTCTCGTCGATCACGAAACGCAGTTCGGGCGAAAACTTCAGGGTCAGGCCCTTGTTGATGGCACGGCGCAGTTCGCCCCGGTTGCGGCTCAGCGCCTCCAGCGCGGCGTCGCGGTTCTGCCCGCCCAGCGGCAGGACAAAGGCGGTGGCGACGCGCAGATCGGGCGAGGTGCGGACCTCTCCGACAGTGATCGACATGCGGTTCAGGTCGGGGTCGTGGATGTCGCCCCGGTTCAGCACGTCCGACAGTGTGCGGCGGATCAGTTCGCCCACGCGCAGCTGCCGCTGCGAGGGACCTGCGCCGGTATGGGGGGTGCGTTTCGCCATGGCGGGTCATCTATGCCTGTTGCCGCGCGCCTGCAAGCGGGGGCTTTGCCAAGCCGGACGGATGCGGCTAGAGGAGGGGCGACAGGCAAGGAGCAGGCGGATGAGCGAACTTCCCGGGATTGTGGTGACGGGCGTGTCTGGCCGGATGGGGCAGATGCTGGCGCTGGTGGTGCTGGGCTCTGACAAGGCACGTCTGGTGGGCGCGGTCGAGCGCCCGGGTCACGGCTGGGTCGGTCACGATCTGGGCGAGGCGATGGGTGGCACCGCGCTGGGGGTGACGGTGACGGATGACCCGCTGGATCCGTTCGCCAAGGCCCAGGGCGTGCTGGATTTCACCACGCCGGCGGCGACGGTCGAATTTGCCCGGATCGCGGCGCAGGCACGGGCGGTTCATGTGATCGGCACCACGGGGCTGAGCGATGAGGATCTGAAGGCGATCGGGGCGGCGGCGCGGCATGCGGTGGTGGTTCGGGCCGGCAACATGAGCCTGGGCGTCAATCTGCTGGTCAAGCTGACCAGGATGGTGGCGGCCGCACTGGACGAGGATTTCGACATCGAGGTGATCGAGGCGCATCACGGGTCGAAGGTGGACGCGCCGTCGGGTACGGCCTTGATGCTGGGACGGGCGGCGGCAGAGGGGCGCGCGGTGGCGCTGGATGACGTGCGCGACAGCGGGCGCGACGGGATCACCGGCGCGCGCAAGCGCGGCGATATCGGGTTCTCGGCGATCCGGGGCGGCGACATCATCGGCGAGCATGAGGTGCTCTTTGCCGGGCAGGGCGAGCGAATCGTGCTGCGCCATGCCGCGTCCGACCGGTCACTTTATGCCAAGGGGGCGCTGAAGGCGGCGATCTGGGGGCAGGACAGGAAGCCGGGCGAGTACGACATGATGGATGTTCTGGGGCTGAACTGAGGCGGAGTATCGGGGTGTCCCCATGGGGACACGGTGGTAAGTGCTTGTAATTTTTTATGATAGCGCTAGCAATTCGCGGTTGCGCTTCGGGCCGGAGGGGCTTGGCTCGCTCAGGGGGATACGCCCCACACTTTTTGTGGTATTCGAGGCAAGTCATGTTGCCAATTGGCGACGCGCAACAGCATGTTTGTGCGTAGACGACAAAACAAATGACCTAGGAGGGATTCGTGAATACTTTTACCAAAACCGCAGTAGCAGCCATCGCTGCTCTCGTTTTCATCGTTCCTTCGGTTAGCGCCGGAGATCTGCAGCCCGGCGATGCGGCCAGCATCGCCCGTGGCGGACAGCTTTATGACAAATGGTGGAAAGTTGTGAAAGGCACCGAGCCGAGCGGCACCCACGCTGCATATCCGTCGGATGCCAAAAAGGAAGGGTCCACGACCTGGCGCTGCAAGGAATGCCACGGCTGGGATTATATCGGTGACAAGGGCCGGTATTCTTCTGGATCGCATTATTCCGGCATTGCCGGGCTGTTGGGTCTGGCCGGTGGCGATCCGGCGGCGATCGGGGCCTCGATCCGCGGCGAGCCGCATGGCTTTGGCGCCGACCTGCTGGACGACGCGGCAATCGGCGATCTGGCCATGTTCATCTCGAAGGGTCAATTCGATATGGCACCCCATATCGTCGATGGAAATTCGACCGGCGATGCGGCGGTCGGCGAGGCGCTTTATGCGACGGTTTGTGCGGGCTGCCATGGCGGCGACGGCATGAAGATCAAGGAAATGCCTCCGCTGGGCGAAATCGCGGGCAACCCGCAAGAGACCATGCACAAGATCATGTTCGGCCAGCCGGCCGAATCGATGCCGGCCCTGCATGTCTTTGGCGCCCAGGTTGCAGCCGATATCACGGCCTATCTGCAGACACTTCCGAAGTAACGGATTTGGGCTGAACTGGGCGGGTGCGGTCCGAAACGGGCCGCGCCTGACAGTCGGCGATTTCGGAAGGTCCTTGAAAGGAGAGCGTCTTGTCGGCACATGCGACGCGAACGCCGGGGCCTGTCCGGCGCCTTTGGCGCTGGTTCTGGGGGCCCTCGGCGAGGTTTGGCTGGGGTGTGATCTTGATAGTCGGAGGGGTGTTGGGCATCCTGTTCTGGGGTGGACTCAACTGGGCCATGCAGGCCAGTAACAAGCCAGAGTTCTGTCTGGGCTGCCACGAGATGGCCGACAATGTCGGGGCGGAATGGATGCTCTCGACTCACTATCGCAACCCTTCGGGCGTCCGCGCCACCTGTTCCGATTGCCATGTGCCCAAGGCATGGCTGCCGAAAGTGATCCGGAAGATCCAGGCGACGGGAGAGCTTTACAATCATTTCACGGGCAAAATCGATACCCGGGACAAGTTCGTCGCGCATCGCGCGGAAATGGCCCAACGGGTCTGGGCATCGATGATCGCCTCGGACTCCAGAGAATGCCGGAACTGCCACAGCGAACACGCGATGAATTTCGAAGAGCAATCCGCGAGGTCGCGCGAAAAGATGGTTCCGGGCATCGAAGAGGGTAAGACCTGCATTGAATGCCACAAGGGGATCGCGCACCGCCTGCCGCCGCGCGACGACTGATGCCGGTGTCCTGAGGCGTGTCGCGTTCAACCGGATTGAAGCACTCATCCCCATGGGTGCCGCAGGCATAGCGCTGCCCAAAGTTCGGCCCCTGGGATGAGTTCAATTCAACGCGGGGCACGCTCTAGAAATCGACGGCGATGCCCTTTTTCTCCCAGTCACCGTAGCGCACAGGCTCCGGGCCGTCGCGGCCGCCAAGCTCTGGCGGCAGGTCCGGTGCGGTGGCTTTGTTGCGCCGCGCCTCGGCCTCGGCCAGGGCGCGCCGGGCGGCGGGTGGCAGGTCGGGCGTGGCAGCGTCGTCGGACATGGGCAGGCTCCTTGAAGGGCGCAGATGCGTGGTATAGGCGCTGGGGCGGTGAACACAAGGACGGGGCGGCAGATGGCGAAACCTGGGCTCGCGGCGCGGCGCAGCGCGCTTTACCTGCTGGGACAGGTGACGGGCGAGGGCCGTCTGCTGTCGGAACTGCTGCCCAGGGCGGTCGAGCGGCTGGCGCCAGAGGACCGGGCGCGGGCTCAGCGGCTGACGTTGCAGACCCTGCGCTGGATGGACCGGGCCGACCGGATGCTGGGGCCGCATCTGAAAAAACGCCCCAAACCAGAGGTGCTGAACGCGCTGCGGCTGGGCGTGGTGGAGATGGCCGAGGAAGGCGCCGCGCCGCATGGGGTGGTCGATGCGGCGGTGTCGGTGATGCGGGCGGGGCGGCGGACGTCCGCCGCCGCCGGGCTGGTCAATGCGGTGCTGCGGCGGGTGGCCGGCGATCTGGCGAGGTGGCAGGCCCTGCCGCTGCCGCGGCTGCCGAAATGGCTGCGCGGGCCGTTGAGCGACGCCTATGGCAAACAGGTGATCGAAGCCATCGAGGCGGCGCATAGCGCCGGTGCGGCGCTGGATCTGACGCCAAAGGATGGCGACGCGGCGGCGCTGGCGGCGCGGCTGGGCGGAGTAACGCTGCCGACGGGCAGCGTGCGGCTGGCCGGGGCCGGGCAGGTCTCGGCGCTGCCGGGTTTCGCCTCGGGCGACTGGTGGGTGCAGGACGCCGCCGCGGCGGTGCCGGCACTTGCTCTGGGCGCCGGGCCGGGCGAACGGGTGCTGGACATGTGTGCCGCTCCTGGTGGCAAGACCATGCAGCTGGCGGCGGCCGGGGCGGCGGTGACGGCGCTGGATGCCTCTGGCGCGCGGATGGCACGGGTGGGCGAGAACCTGGGTCGTACCGGGCTGACCGCCGAGACGGTGGTGGCGGATGCGCTGGAGTGGAGTGGCGGACTGTTCGATGCGGTTTTGCTGGATGCGCCCTGTTCGGCCACGGGCACGATCCGGCGGCACCCCGATCTGCCGGTGGCCAAGGACGGGGCCGGGTTTGCCGCCCTGTTCGACCTGCAGGCGGCGCTGATCGACCGGGCGGTGAAGCTGCTGCGCCCGGGCGGGCGGCTGGTATATTGCACCTGTTCGCTGTTGCCCGACGAGGGCGAGGTGCAGGTCGAGGAGGCGCTGGTGCGGCATGCGGGGCTGTCGCTGGACGCGGCGGCGTTGCAGGCCCCCCAGGCCCCCGGGATCGATCCGGGCTGGCTGACCGGCGAGGGCGTGCGGCTGCGTCCTGACTATTGGCCGGATCTGGGCGGCATGGACGGGTTTTTCATCGCGGCCCTGCGTAAAACCGCCTGAACCGGTGATTCGGCGATGACAGGCAACAGCGGTGCCGTTATGGTTGCGGAAAAACGTCAAGTAACCCGAAGATCAGGCGAGGCATAGCAGGCCCCCCGTGTCCCAAAACGCAAACGTCCATGGCCGCTGGACGCGCTGGATGAACCGTTTCCATGCGCGCCGCGCCTCCTTTGGAACCGCCGCCGCCGGTTTCGTGTCGCAGCCAGAGCCGCGCACCATCGGGCGGGTGGCGCGTGGGCGGCAGTTCTGTGCCGGCAATTTCCTGGTGGCCGGCCATATGGTCGTAGCGCCCGATACGCTGATCTGGGATCTCGACATTCCCGACCGGGCCTTCGAGGAAGAGCTGCACGGCTTCACTTGGCTGGACGATCTGGCGGCGGCGGGCGACGCCCGGGCGAGGGTGCGGGCGCAGAACTGGACGGTAGAGTGGATCCGGCGGTTTGGCGGCGGCACCGGGCCGGGCTGGACGCCCGAACGCACCGGGCAGCGGCTGATCCGCTGGATCAACCACGCGATCTTTTTGCTGAACGCCCAGGACCGCAGCGGGTCCGAAGCCTATTATCGCTCGCTGGGTCATCAGACGGTGTTTCTGAGCCGCCGCTGGCAGACCGCGCCGCCCGGCGTGCCGCGGTTCGAGGCGCTTACCGGTTTGATCTATTCCGGGCTGGCGCTGATTGGCATGGAGGGTCATGTGGGCGCGGCAGTGGCGGCACTTGCGCGCGAATGCGACGTCCGGATCGACGCGGATGGAGGTATTCCGAGCCGCAACCCCGAGGAGTTGCTGGAGGTCTTCACGCTGCTCAACTGGGCGTCGGCGGCGCTGGCCGAGGCGGGACGCATCCCGCCCAGGCCCCTGCTTGCGGCCATCGAGCGCTCCGCGCCTACGCTCCGCGCCCTGCGTCACTCTGATGGCGGGCTGGCGCGGTTCCATGGCGGCGGCCGGGGGCTTGACGGGCGGTTGGATCACGCATTGGCCAGTTCCGGCGTGCGGGCCCCGGCGACCGAGGGGCTGGCGATGGGATTTACCCGGCTTTCGGCGGGGCGCACCTCGCTGATCATCGATGCCGCGCCGCCGCCGACCGGAGCGGGCCACAGCAACGCGCATGCCTCGACACTGGCATTCGAGATGACGTCAGGGCGACGGCCGGTGATCGTGAGTTGCGGCTCTGGTGCGCCGTTCGGTGCCGACTGGGCCCGCGCCGGGCGCGCCACGGCGTCGCATTCGGTGCTGGAGATCGAGGGTTATTCCTCGTCACGATTTTCTAGTCGGCGACGTATTGGCGGGGCGATGAAGGATGTGCTGGCGGATGTGCCGCGGGATGTGCGGATCAGGCAGAATGCCGATACCGGCGGCACCGGCATTCTGGCGGGGCATGACGGTTATGTGGCCACCCATGGCCTGACCCATGTGCGTACCGTCGATCTGTCGCTGAACGGGCGCGGGCTGGCTGGCGACGACACGCTGGCCACGGTGTCCGATGTCGACGGGCGGACCTTCGACAAGGTGCTGGACCGGGTGCAACTGAAGGGAATTGCCATCCATGTGCGGTTTCATCTGCACCCGGATGTGGATGCAGAAATCGATCTGGGCGGCGCGGCGGTGTCGCTGGCGCTGAAAAGCGGCGAGATCTGGATTTTTCGCCATGACGGCGTGGCGCGTATGACACTGGAGCCGGGTGTGTTCCTGGAAAAAGGGCGGTTGAGACCGCGCGCGACAAAACAGATCGTTTTATCCGCCCGCGCGATGGACTATTCGACGCGCATCCGCTGGACGCTCGCCAAGGCGCAGGAAACGCCCGCGCATATTCGCGACCTGGAGCGCGACGACAGCGAGATGATGCAGGACTGAGCCGCGAAAGGACTTTCCCAAGATGACCGACCTCACCCCGGTGCGCCGCGCCCTTCTTTCGGTATCCGACAAGACCGGACTGGTGGAGTTTGCCAGCGGGCTGGCCGGGCGCGGGGTCGAGCTGCTGTCGACCGGAGGCTCGGCGGGTATGCTGCGCAAGGCCGGGCTGGAAGTGCGCGACGTCGCCGAGGTCACGGGCTTTCCCGAGATGATGGACGGGCGGGTCAAGACGCTTCACCCGGGCGTGCATGGCGGTCTGCTGGCGCTGCGCGACAACGAAGATCACGTTGCGGCGATGCACGAACACGGCATCGGCGCCATCGACCTGCTGGTGGTGAACCTTTATCCGTTCGAGCAAACCGTCGCCCGGGGCGCCGATTATGCGACATGCATCGAGAACATCGATATCGGCGGTCCGGCGATGATTCGCGCCGCCGCCAAGAACCACGCCTTTGTGACGGTCGTGGTGGATGTCGAGGATTACGACAAGGTGCTGGGCGATCTCGACCAGCATGACGGGGCCACCTGTCCGAAGTTTCGCAAGAAACTGGCGCAGCGCGCCTATGCCCGTACCGCCGCCTATGACGCTGCCGTGTCGACCTGGATGGCCGGTGCGATCGGCGACCCGGCGCCGCGCCGCCGCGCCTTTGCCGGCACCCTGTCGCAGACCCTGCGCTATGGCGAGAACCCGCATCAGGGGGCTGCCTTTTACACGGATGGGCTGGGCAGGCCCGGGGTTGCGACGGCGGTGCAGCATCAGGGCAAGGAGTTGAGCTATAACAACATCAACGACACCGATGCGGCCTATGAGCTGATCAGCGAGTTTCGCCCCGAGGACGGCCCCGCCTGCGCCATCATCAAGCATGCCAACCCCAGCGGGGTAGCCCGCGGCGCGACGCTGGCAGAGGCCTATTCACGCGCCTTCGATTGCGACCGCACCAGCGCATTCGGCGGCATCATCGCGCTGAACCAGGCGCTGGACGCTGAAACGGCACAGGAGATTGCCGGGATCTTCACCGAGGTCGTCATCGCGCCTGGTGCGGACCAGGCGGCGAAAGCGGTTTTCGCCAAAAAGAAGAACCTGCGCCTGCTGACCACCGAGCGGCTGGCCAACCCGGGCCGGGCGCTGTTGTCGATACGGCAGGTATCGGGCGGGTATCTGGTGCAGGACAAGGATAACGGCCATATCTCGCCCGCCGATTTGAAGGTGGTGAGCAAACGCGCCCCCACCGAGCGGGAAGTCGCCGATCTGCGTTTTGCCTGGACCGTGGCGAAACATGTGAAATCGAACGCCATCGTCTATGTCAACGATGGTGCCACCGTGGGCGTGGGGGCCGGGCAGATGAGCCGGGTCGACAGTTCGACCATCGCGGCGCTGAAGGCGGACCGCATGGCCAAGGAATGCGACTTGCCCGAGAGCCTCGCCAGGGGATCGGTCGTGGCGTCGGATGCGTTCTTTCCGTTCGCCGACGGGCTCTTGGCGGCAGCCGGCGCCGGGGCCACGGCGGTAATCCAGCCAGGCGGCAGTATGCGCGACGAAGAGGTGATCGCGGCGGCCGACGGGGCCGGGCTGGCGATGGTCTTTACCGGCATGCGGCATTTCCGGCACTGACGCGCCATGAAACGCATGTTCATCATAGCAGGCGTGGTATTCGCGCTGGATCAGGTCTCGAAATTCCTGGTGGTGCAGGTCATGGACCTGCCTTCGGGCGATATCGCTTTGTGGCCGCCATTTGTGACCTTTGTCATGGCCTGGAACTACGGGATCAATTTCGGGCTTTTGGCAGGCGACAGCCCTGTTACCCGCTGGGCCCTGATCTTCGTGGCGCTGGTGATCACCTTCTGGGTCAGCTGGTGGATGCGCCGCGAGACCCGCGTCCTGCCACGGTTTGCCGCGGGGCTGCTGATCGGCGGAGCGCTGGGCAATGTGGTCGACCGGCTGGTCTATGGCGCGGTGGCCGATTTCATCAACATGTCCTGCTGCGGAATAGAGAACCCCTTTGCCTTCAATATCGCCGATGTGGCGATCTTTGCCGGTGCCATCGGGCTGATCCTTTTCACTGGCGAAAAGAAGACCCCGTGACGAGCGGTTGGCGATGGGCTAAAGAGGGCCAAGAGCGGGTTTTGGGAGCGTGAAATGCGCGCATATGGCAGGAATATCTTGATTGTTGTTCTGGCGGTCGGCGCACTTGCGGCATGCAGCCGCAACAAGGAGCCGAAGCTTCTGAACATCGTGTCGAGCACCCAGGGGCCCGACGAATTCGCCATTCTGCCCAACAAGCCGCTGCAGGCGCCAGAGAGCTTTACCGCGCTGCCGACGCCGACGCCGGGTGGGACCAACCGGGTCGATGTGACGCCGAATCAGGACGCCATCGCGGCGCTGGGCGGCAATCCGGCAGCGGTAGCGCGCGGCATCTCTCCGGGTGACGCGGGGCTGATCAGCCATGCCAGCCGCTATGGCTATACGCCCGGCATCCGCCAGCAGCTGGCCGCCGAAGACCTGAAATTCCGCCGCCGCAAGGATGGCCGGCTTCTGGAGCGGATGTTCAACGTCAACGTCTATTTCCGCGCCTACCGCAGGATGTCGCTGAACAAATACGCCGAGCTGGAACGTTTCCGCCGCCTGGGCGTGCGCACCCCCGCCGCCCCGCCACGCGAGCAATAGAATCGTTAAACTTTTCGCGGTATTGTCACATCTGCGTTGGCCGGGTTGATCGCACCCCGCCTCGCGGTACCTATGAGATCACCGTTTCGCGCCAAAGGGAGAGCCCATGCGCTTTTTTGCCGCCCGTATTTCCGCCTGCCTGATCGTCTGTCTCGTCGCTCTGCCCCTGCGGGCGGCAGAGGTCACCAGCTACAAGCTGGAAAACGGCATGGATATTGTTGTGATCGAAGATCACCGCGCGCCGGTCGTGGTTCACATGGTCTGGTACCGTGCCGGTGCCGCCGATGAACCGCCCGGCAAGTCCGGCATCGCGCATTTCCTCGAACATCTGCTGTTCAAGGGCACCGACGACATGGAACCCGGAGAGTTCTCTTCGGTGGTGGCCAGCAATGGCGGTTCCGACAACGCTTTTACCTCGTGGGACTACACCGCCTATCACCAGCGCATCGCCGCCGATCGGCTGGAGCTGATGATGCGGATGGAGGCCGACCGGATGCGCGACCTTCGGCTTTCCGTGGACGATATCGGCACCGAGCGCGACGTGATCATAGAGGAGCGTAACACGCGGGTCGAGAATGACCCCGGCGCGCTGTTCGGAGAGCAGCGCCGCGCCACGATGTTCATGAACCATCCCTACGGTATCCCGGTGATCGGCTGGCGCCACGAGGCAGAGGCGCTGGGGCTGGAGGATGCGCTGGCCTTTTACCGCAAGTACTATGCCCCCAACAACGCTATCCTGATCGTCGCCGGCGATGTCGAACCAGAGGCGGTGCTGGAACTGGCCCGGGCCCACTATGGCCCGCTGCAGCCGACACCGGGGCTGGGCCCGCGCCAGCGCCCGACCGAGCCGCCACATCTGGCGGAACGCCGGTTGCTTTACGAGGACCCGCGGGTCGGCGAACCTTACGTGGTGCGCAGCTATCTGGCTCCGGAACGCGACCCCGGCGCGCAGCGCGAGGGCGCCGCTCTGACCCTGCTGGCGGAAGTGCTGGGCGGCAATGGCGCCACCTCGGTGCTGGGCCGCAAGCTGCAGTTCGAGACGCAGAAGGCGATCTATACCTCGGCCTTCTACCAGGGGCTGGCGCTGGATGACGGGGCGTTCGGCCTTTTCATCGTGCCGGTGCCGGGTGTGGCGCTGCAAGAGGCCGAGGATGCGCTGGATGCGGCGGTGGCAGAGTTCATGGCCGAAGGCATCGACCCCGATCAGTTCGCGCGGATCAAGATGCAGCTTCGCGCCTCGCAGATCTACGCTCAGGATTCGGTGCAAAGCCTTGCGCGGCGTTATGGCTCGGCGCTGACCAGCGGGTTGACGCTGGAAGATGTCGAGGCCTGGCCGGATATCCTGCAATCGGTCACCCAAGCAGAGGTGATGGCCGCCGCGGAACGGGCATTCGACCGCCGCCGTGCCGTCACCGGCTGGATCAGCAAGCCGCCAAGCCCGGAGGTGACCCAATGAGCCGCTTGTTTCTGGCCCTACTGGCGGCGCTGTCGCTGGCCGCGCCGGTGCGCGCCGGTGTCGATATCCAGGATGTCACCTCGCCCGGCGGCATCCGCGCCTGGCTGGTCGAGGAGCACCAGATCCCCTTTGTGGCGCTGGAGCTGCGGTTCAAGGGCGGCGCCTCGGTGGATGCGCCGGGCAAGCGCGGCGCGATCAACCTGATGACCGGGCTGATCGAGGAGGGCGCCGGCGATCTGGACGCCCGCGGGTTTGCCGCCGCGCAACAGGCGCTGGCCGCGAAATACGAGTTTGACGTCTATGACGATGCGCTGAATATCTCGGCGCGGTTTCTGACCGAGAACCGGGATCAGGCGGTGGCGCTGTTGAGAACGGCCCTGATAGAGCCGCGGTTCGATCAGGACGCGGTGGACCGGGTGCGCGGCCAGGTTCTTTCGATCATCCGGTCGGACCTGAAAGACCCCGACGAGATCGCCCGGGCGCGGTTCAGCGAAATGGTCTATGGCGATCACCCCTATGGCTCGTCGCTGAATGGCACGATCGACAGCGTCATGGGCCTGACGCGCGACGACGTGGTCAGCGCACACCGAGGCGTGCTGACCCGCGAGAACCTTTTTGTCGGTGCGGTGGGCGACATCAGCGCCCAAGAGCTGGGCGTGCTGCTCGATACGCTGCTGGGCGATCTGCCGGCGGCCGGGGCAGCGGCGCCGCAAGCGGCTGGGTTGGACTTTGCCGGCGGCAATACGGTGGTGGACTACGAGACGCCGCAATCGGTGGCGCTGTTCGGCCACGCTGGCATTGCGCGCGACGATCCGGATTTCTTTGCCGCCTTCGTGCTGAACACCGTGCTGGGCGCGGGCAGTTTCGACAGCCGCCTGATGCAGGAGGTGCGCGAAGAGCGCGGGCTGACCTATGGCGTCTACACCTATCTGGCCGACAAGGACCATGCCAAGCTGATGATCGGCCGGGTGGCGTCGGCCAATGACCGGATTGCCGAGGCCATCGAGGTGATCCGCGGCGAGTGGGCCAGGATCGCCGCAGAGGGCGTCAGCCAGGAGGAGCTGGAGCTGGCCAAGACCTATCTGACCGGCGCCTATCCTCTGCGATTCGACGGCAATGCGCGCATCGCCGGTATTCTAGCCAACATGCAGATGTCGGACATGCCCATCGACTATATCGCCAGCCGCAACGACAAGGTGCGCGCGGTGACGCTGCAGGACGTGGCCCGGGTCGCGGCCCGGCTGCTTGACCCAGAGCACCTGACTTTCGTGGTGGTGGGTCAGCCAGAGGGGCTGGAAGGTACGAACTGACCTGCGGGCCTTTGGCGCCCGGGTCGCTTGGCCTTTGGCCATGGTCGAATCGGGCGGGGGCATGCTATCTCTGGGGGCATGCCTGCCCCGGACCCCAAGATAAGCGATGCCCGCCGCGCCATCCGCCAGCTGGACGAAGCGGCGATCAACCGGATTGCCGCCGGAGAGGTCGTCGAACGACCGGCCTCGGCGGTCAAGGAACTGGTGGAAAACGCGCTGGACGCGGGTGCGCGGCGGATCGACGTGGCCCATGCGGGGGGCGGCAAGACGCTGATCCGGGTGGTGGATGACGGGCATGGCATCGCGGTTGAAGACCTGCCGCTGGCGCTGTCACGCCATGCGACATCGAAGATCGACGGCAGTGACCTGCTGGATATCCACACATTCGGCTTTCGGGGCGAGGCGCTGCCGTCGCTTGGTGCCGTCGGGCGGCTGACGATCACCTCGCGCGGTGCCGGTGGCGACGCGGCCGAGATATCGGTGTCGGGCGGGCGCCAGAGCGGGCCGCGCCCGGCGGCGCTGAATGGCGGCACCGTGGTCGAACTGCGCGACTTGTTCTTTGCCACACCCGCGCGGCTGAAATTCCTGCGCAGCGACCGGGCAGAGGCGCAGGCGATCGGCGATGTGGTGAAACGGCTGGCGATGGCCGAGCCGTTCACCGGCTTCACCCTGCGCGATGTTACGGGCGGCGGCGAGGGGCGGCTGAGTTTTCGCGCCGATCCGGAATCGGGTGATCTGTTTGATGCCCTGCATGGCCGGTTGACCCGGGTTCTGGGGGCCGAGTTTACCGCCAACGCGCTGCCGATCGACACGGCGCGCGAGGGTTTGCACCTGACGGGCTATGCCGCGCTGCCGACCTATTCGCGCGGTTCGGGCGTGGCGCAGTATCTTTATGTCAATGGCCGCCCGGTGCGCGACAAGATGCTCTATGGCGCTCTGCGCGCGGCTTACATGGATTTTCTCAGCCGTGACCGACACCCGGCGGCGGTTCTGTTCATCGATTGTGACCCGCATCTGGTTGACGTGAACGTGCATCCCGCCAAAGCAGAAGTGCGGTTCCGCGAGCCCGGGCTGGCGCGCGGGCTGATCGTCACCGGGCTGCGCCATGCGCTGGCCGAGGCGGGCCACCGGGCCTCGACCACAGTCGCGGGGGCGGCGCTTGGGGCGATGCGGCCAGAGCCCGGGGGCCAAGCGCGGGTCTATCAGATGGACCGCCCGTCGCCCGGAGCCCTGCGCGCCGCAAGCGAGGCGATGGCCCCCCAGCCGGGGGCGCCGGGTCTGGCCGAGCGGCAAGCGGGTTGGGACGCCGCGCCCGGCGGGTCGCCGGCGCAAGCGCCCTGGTCGGGCCGGGTAGAGGCGTCCGGGGCACCGGTGCGGCAAGATCAACCCCTGGGCGCGGCGCGGGCGCAGCTGCACGAAAACTACATCGTGTCACAGACGCCGGACGGCATCATCATCGTCGACCAGCACGCCGCACATGAGCGGCTGGTCTATGAGACGCTGAAGGCCCAGATGGCGGAAAACGGCGTGGCGGCCCAGGCGCTGCTGATCCCCGAGATCGTGGAGATGTCCGACGGTGACGCGGCCCGCCTGCTGGAGATCGGGCCAGATCTGGCGCGGATCGGGCTGGTGATCGAGCCCTTCGGCGGCGGCGCGGTGGCGGTGCGCGAGACGCCGGCGATCCTGGGCGTGGTCGATGCGTGCGCCATGCTGCGCGACATCCTCGACGAACTGGCCGAGGCCGGGGCCAGCCAGACGGTGCAGGCGCGTATCGAGGCGGTGCTCGCGCGTGTGGCCTGCCATGGCTCTGTCCGCTCGGGGCGGCGGATGGGCGCGGAAGAGATGAATGCGTTGCTCAGGCAGATGGAGGCGACACCGCATTCGGGCCAGTGCAACCACGGGCGGCCGACCTATGTGGAGCTGAAGCTGGCCGATATAGAGCGGCTCTTTGGGCGCGCATGATCGAGGTTGGGAGATACACACTGGACCTCGGCGATACGCGGGTGCTGGCCGGGCTGGCCGGGCTGGCGGTGACGCTGCTGGTGGTGCTGTTGCTGATCGCGGCGGTGCGGGCGGCTGGGCGCTCGGCGCGGGCCGCCGAGACGCTGCCGCAGCAGATTGCGCATCTGGGCCACCGGGTGCAGGCGCTTTCGGACGGGCAGCACCAGCTGGCGGGAGGATTGAGCCATGTGGGCGAGGCCCAGGCGACCGCACAGACCCAGATGCTGACCTTGATGGAGCAGCGGTTGACCGAGGTCAGCGCCAAAGTGAACGAGCAGTTGCAGGGTTCCTCGACCCGCACGGCGCGTTCCCTGGGTGAGTTGCAGCAGCGGTTGGCCACCATCGACAAGGCGCAGGAAAACATCGAGAAGCTGTCGGGCGACGTGCTGAGCCTGCAGGATATCCTGTCGAACAAGCAGCGCCGGGGCATGTTTGGCGAGATCCAGCTGAACGACATCGTCAGCCAGGCGCTGCCGGCCGACGCCTATTCGCTGCAGACCACGCTTTCAAATGGCAGGCGGGCCGATTGCCTGGTGAAACTGCCCAACCCACCGGGGTCGATCGTGATCGACGCGAAGTTTCCGTTCGAGGCGTTCGAAATGCTTGCCGCGGCCGAGAGCAAGGAGGAGCAGGCGCGGGCGCTGCGGGCGTTTGGCGCCGCGGTGAAGGAGCATATCAACGCGATCTCATCGCGTTACATCGTCGAAGGAGAGACGGCGGACGGGGCACTGATGTTCCTGCCGTCAGAGGCGGTCTATGCCGAGTTGCATGCGCGTTTGCCCGAGGTCGTGCGCTATGGGTTCGAGCAGCGGGTCTGGATCGTGTCGCCCACCACCTGCATGGCGACACTGAACACGATGCGGGCGATCCTGAAGGACTTGCGCATGCGCGAGCAGGCCGGAGCGATCCGCAAGGCGTTGCGGCAGTTGCACCGGGATGTGGAGATCATCGGCGAAAAGGCCGGCAAGCTGGAGACCCATTTGCGCCAGGCGGGCGACGATGTGGCGGGTGTTCTGACGGCGACGACACGGGCCGGCAAGCGGGCCGGGCGGCTGGACAATTTCGATTTCGAGGAACTGGCGCCGGACACGGACGGGGCGCAGGTGGTGCCGTTGCGGTCTCCGGAGGCGTGACGCTGCCAAAATGAGTGCTTCCGCACGCTCTTGTTCAGCGCGTGGACAGGTGACGTGTCACGAGGGGTGCCGCGCGGGTTGAGGGGTGATATGCTTTGCCGGGCATCCGTTCGGCGGTGTTGCCAGGGAGGGTGGCCATGAGTGACGTGTTTTTTCAACCGGTTTCGGGGATGGATCTGCCGCGTTTTGCCGGTGTACCGAGCTTCATGAGGCTACCGCAGGTCGGGCCGGATCATGAACGATTTCAAGAGGTTGATATCGGGTTGATCGGGGTACCCTGGGATAGTGGCACCACCAACCGGCCCGGGCCCCGGCACGGGCCGCGGCAGTTGCGGGACCTGAGCACCATGATCCGGGCGGAGAATGCCGCCACCGGGGTGCGGCCCTTTGAGGCGGTGAACTGTGCTGATCTGGGCGATGTGGGGCCGAACCCGGCGGATATCGAGGATTCGATGGCGCGGATAACGGCGTTCTATGACCGGGTTGTCGAGGCGGGCATCATGCCGCTGACAGGGGGCGGGGATCACCTGTCGAGCCTGCCGATTCTGCGCGCCCTGGCGCGGGACAAGCCATTGGGAATGATACATTTTGACAGCCACACGGATCTGTTCCACAGCTATTTCGATGGCATGATGTACACCCATGGCACGCCGTTCCGGCGGGCGGTGGAGGAGGGGCTGCTGGACCCCGGACGCGTGGTGCAGATCGGTATTCGCGGCACCGCCTATGACATGGAGGACCGCAATTTCGCCAGATCCGCCGGGATCAGGGTGATCCCGATCGAGGAGTATTTCGCGCGAGGTGTCGATGATGTGATGGCCGAGGCGCGCGAGATTGCCGGGGCCGGGCCGACCTATGTCAGCTATGACATTGATTTCGTTGACCCTTGTTTCGCACCCGGGACCGGGACGCCGGAGGTCGGGGGGCCGAATTCCTTTGAGGCGATGATGGTGGCGCGGCTGCTGGAGGGGGTGGATGTCGTCGGGGCCGACCTGGTGGAGGTGTCGCCGCCTTTCGACCAGACCGGGGGAACGGCGTTTCTGGGGGTGTCGATCATGTTCGAGATGCTGTGCGTGATGGCCAAGACGCGGGCGGCGGCGGGCCGGGGATAGCCCGGAAAACTGCCGAAAAACCGCTGTCGGCGTTGCATCGGAAACCTGTCGGACTTGCGTCGGACAAAAGGCGGCCCCGGAACCGGGGTCAACAGGGCGCGGGGTGCGGGCTCGGAAGGGCGCCGGTGGGGGCTCTGCCCCCGAACCCGCCCGGATGACGGAGCAGGGTCAGCCGGTGATCCGGCCAATGGGGGCGGGGCGTTCCGGGATCGGTGATTTGATGACGACGTAGGAGAAATATTTCTCGATCCCGAGCCCGGCGTCGAGAATGCGGCTGATAGTGTCCTGGTAATCCTGCACGCCGCGGCAGGTGAATTTCAGCAGGTAGTCGTAGCCGCCCGAGATCAGGTGGCATTCGGTGACATGGGCGAAACCGGCGATGCCATTTTCGAAAATGCGGAAGTTCTCGGCGCGGTGGTCTTCCAGCGTGACCTCGGTAAAGACGATGAGGGTCTCGCCCAGCCTGGTCAGATCGAGCCGGGCGCCGTAGCCGGCGATGATGCCGGCCTCTTGCAGCCGTTTTGTGCGCGCCAGGCAGGGGCTGGGCGAGAGGTTGACGCGCGCTGCCAGGGCCGCATTGGTGATGCGGCCCTTTGCCTGCAGGATGGCGAGTATCTTCAGGTCGATGGCGTCCAGTCTGGTCATGCTGGACTTGTGATAGCATCGCCAAAGGCGGGCGGTGAAGGCTGTTTCGGCTCAGCCTTCGGCAAGTTCGGCCTGGTGTGCCTTTACCATGTCGGCCATCGAGTGGAACATGGCCCCGTAGGACGGCATCTCGCCGGGGTTCATGGTAGCGCCAAAGCCCTGCTGGTCGTGGCGCCGGTAGATCCAGCAATTGGCCAGCCCGAAGGCGTTGGCGGGAGCGTGGTCGTGGAACATGCTTTCGGCGGTGTGCAGGATCTGGTGCCGCTCTATGCCGAGTCGGGCGAGGTTTTCCAGCATGTAGTCGAAATTGCGGCTGCTGGGTTTGTAGCTGCCGATGTCGTGGGCCAGATATGCGGCGTCGAAATCCACCTGCAGTCTGGCGTTGGAATGGGCGAAGCTTTCGGCATCGGTGTTCGAGAGCACCACGAGCTTGTAGTAGCGTTTGAGGTATTGCAGGGCGCCGGCGCTGTCGGGGAAGGCGGGCCAGTGCCGGACCGAACGTCCGTAGGCCAGGCATTCGTCGCCGGTGGCGGTCAGGCCCCATTCCTCTGCCAGGCGCCTGTAGACCACGGCGAGGATCTGCGCATAGCTTTTGGCGGGCGTGTAGCGTTGCGTGGTGCTTTCGTGAAAGGCGTGCGCCTCTAGTATCCGGTCGCGGGAAAGCCGCGGCGACAGGCGGTCTGTCAATGGTTTCAGCCCGTTCACCATGCCGGTTTCCCAGTCGATCAGCGTGCCGTAGACGTCGAAGGTCAGTGCCTTGTAGTCGGTGAGTTTCATCTGCGTATCTCCGTTTTGGCGACTATGGCGCAGATCGCGTGGCATGGGGTATCGAATGTGATGCCCGCCACCGCAAAGACTGCGGCGGTGGCGCGGCTTGGCGGCAGATCGTGCGGGCGAAGGGGTCTGCCTGCTATGCGGCGGATCAGGCAGACATGCATATGGCCCATCGCGTGGCCGGT
>JAAELR010000146.1 GCA_024226455.1 Paracoccaceae bacterium | reverse complement strand
CGTTCTCCTCCAGAACTTGCACCAGCAACAACTTCAGCTCATCCAAGCCCAGCTCGTCGATGTCGCTCGTGTGTTCCGCCATGGGTCAACCGGCTCGCACAAATCGGGCCCGCTGTGAATCCCCTTGCTGAGGAGAACCTCCCCGGCCTTTTGCCGACGTTACCTTATTCCTTTGTGATTTCTTTCGCGCCTCATCTCTTCGCCGCAGCGCGCGTGGCACAGCGGACCACGCGGGTCCATGACACTCCGTTCCCACTATGCGGGACGGTTCAGATCGTTCCGGTCCCCAAGGGGCCGGGAACCGGCGGGAGCGATCCCGCGGATGGTCATCATGGCGGCGCCGCTATCTCCATAGATCAGGCAATGCAGCCACAGCGAGAGAGCCACAGGACATGGGAAGACCGGCGCGCCGAAGGGCACGGCCCGGCGGGCATTGGTCATTTCCGATCAACCTGAGAACCGCTCTTGCCCGCGGCCACCCTGCCAAACGCAAAGAAACTTGAAATTATGTTCAGAGAGCGCGCTTTTTGTACATTTTTCGGCCCGGTCGGCGGTCTGTCAGATTCTGGTGGCCGCGCTCTTCGGTCTATTTCCTCGCAAGCTTCGAGTATCCGTCCCGGGTTTGCGGGGTCTTGATCCCCAGCACCCTTCCGGCCACCTGATTGCGCAGCATCTGGGCGGTGCCGCCACCGATGGTGAACATGCGCGCATCGCGGGCCATGCGTTCCAGCGGCAGGTTGCGCGAATAGCCCATGGCGCCATGCACCTGCAGCGCGTCGTTGGTGACCTTGATGGCGGTTTCCGAGGCCAGTATCTTGGCCTGCGCGGCCTCTTGCATGTCGGGAAATCCGTCGCCCGCATTGGCGGCGGCCTTGTAGATCAGCGCCTGCGAGGCGGCCAGGCCGATGGACATGTCGGCAAACATCCATTGCAGCCCCTGAAACTCGGCCAGCGGACGACCGAACTGTTCGCGGCTGGTGGCATGGCCGACCGCCGTCTCGTAGGCACCCAGCGCCACGCCATAGGCAACGGTGGCCGCCCCCACGCGCTGGGCGTTATAGGCGCTCATCAAAGACGCGAAACCGCGACGGTAACCGCCGGGCAGCGGCACGGCGCGATCGTCGGGCAGGTCGAGATCCTTGAAATGCATGTAGGTTTCGGGGATGCCGCGCAGCCCCATCGCCGGTTCGCGCGCGCCCACCTTCAGGCCCTCATCCTGATCCAGGATAGCGATAAAGCCGCCGATGCCCTGCTCTTCATCGTTGTCGAAAACACGGGCAAAGACAATGTGCAGCTTCGAGACGCCGCCGCCGGTGATCCAGTATTTGGTGCCGTTCAGGCGATAGCCATAGTTTGTCTTGTCGGCCCGGGTGCTCATTTCGGTGGCGGCAGAACCTGCCCCGGGTTCGGTGATGCAAATCGCCGGTTTGTCGCCGGCCAGCACATAGCCCGCAGCCTGGTGCTTTTGCGCCTCGGTGCCATAGGCCATGATCGCGCCGATACCGCCCATATTCGCCTCGACCACGATCCGGGCGGTGGCGCCGCAATTGCGCGCCAGTTGCTCTATGACCAGAACCGCGTCGAAATAGCCAAGCCCGCGCCCGCCATATTCGCGGGGGATGGTCATCCCCATGAAACCGGCCTTTGTCAGTTTCTCGACCGTGTCCCAGGGGTATTGCTCAGTGCGATCAATCTCTGCTGCGCGGTCGCGCACATGGGTATCGGAAAGCTCGCGGGCCTCGGCCTGCAGGGTCAGCTGGTCGTCGGTGAGTTGCATCATTTCGGTTCCCGGTTGCCTTGGTTCGCGCCGCCCCCGCCGGGCAGCAGTTCGGCGATTACCTCTTCGGTGTCGGCCCCGCAAAGCGGCGGCGCGCGGCGATAGCTGACAGGGGTCGCGGAAAACTGCACCGGGTTGCCGATCAGCGAGACCTGGCCCCCGACCGCCGCCGGGTGGTCCATGTCGATCTTCATGCCGCGGGCGGCGACCTGGTCGGACCCGAACACATCGTCGAGCCGGTTGATCGGCCCGCCGGGGATGCCGCGAGCCTCCATCCCGGCGATCAGCCAGTCGCGCCCGAACCCGCGCAGCCGGTCTGCGATCAGCGCGATCAGTACCTCGCGATGCTGCAACCGGGCGGCGTTGCTGGCAAAGCGTGGATCGCAGGCGAGATCGGGGTGCCCGATCAGGTCACAAAAGCGCTGGAACTGCGCGTCGTTGCCAACCGCCACCACGGCATGGCCGTCGGCCATCTCGAAGACCTGGTAGGGCACGATATTGGGGTGCTGGTTGCCCCGCCGCACCGGGATTTCGCCGCAAGTCAGATAATTGGTGCCCTCGTTGATCAGCCACGCGACCTGGCAATCGGCCAGCGCGATGTCGATATGCTGGCCCTGCCCCGTGGCGTCGCGGTGGCGCAGGGCGGCGAGGATCGCTGTGGTGGCGTACATGCCGGTCATCACGTCGGCGATGCCGACGGCAACCTTGGCCGGTTCCCCGTCGGCGGGGCCGGTCAGGCTCATGATCCCGCCCCAGGCTTGGGCCAGCAGGTCGTATCCCGGCTTGTCACGGTTCGGACCTGTCTGGCCGAAACCGGTGATCGAGCAATAGACCAGCCCGGGAAAGTCGTGCCGCAGGTCGTCATAGCCCAGTCCGTATCGCGCCAGCCCGCCGACCTTGAAATTCTCGATCAGAATGTCGCAATGACCCAGCAGGTCGCGCACCAGTGCCGCCCCCTGCGGCGTGGCGATGTCCGCCTCGACCGAGCGCTTGTTGCGGTTGGCGCACAGGTAATAGGCGCTTTCATCGGTTGGACCATCGGCTCCCTGCACGAAGGGCGGTCCCCATTTGCGGGTGTCGTCGCCGCCGCCGGGGCGTTCGATCTTGAGGATGTCGGCGCCGTAGTCGCCCAAAAGCTGGGCCGCAGTCGGACCTGCCAGGATGCGGCTGAGATCCAGCACCCTGATCCCGTCCAGCGGCCCTGTTGCGGGTCTGCCAGCCGTTGTCATCGTCTCAAAGCTCCTGCGTCACGTCGGCATTCGGGTTTGGGTCACGATCTGCCATGTCTCCCCAGTATTTCCCCGGCCGCCCGGTGCCAATGCCAAAATGCGCCACGTGCCGACCGGCATCCCGCCCACCGCCTGTCACGCCCGCGCGGCAAAAACCGAAAACAGCGGGATCGTCGCCGCGCCCAGCGCGCCGGCGTCGGGACCCGCCGTGCCGCGGATCACCGACGGCGTCCTGTTCCAGTGAAACAGGTTCTGCTCCAGCTTTGGCACCACGGCCTCGACGATCCTGTCGATGACCACGTCTTCCAGCATGCCGCCTACGACCACCGCCTCCAGGTCGAGCACATAGATCACCGAACAGAGCGCCTGCGCCACAGCGTCGGCGGTGTCGGCAAGCCAGCCGATGACATCCTGGTCGCCCAAGGACATGAGCCGGGTGATGTCGTGGGTTTCGGACAGGGTCTTGTCCGCCCGACGCAGCCTTTCCTCCAGCGCGTTGACCGTCGCGACCTGGCTTAACCGCAGCGGGGCTGGTGACAGGTGCGGCAGGTGCACGCGTATCCGCCCGATCTCGCCCGCGTTGCTTTCGCAGCCTCGATAGGGCTCGCCGTTCAGGATCAGGCCAGAGCCGATGCCGCGGCCGATATGCAAGAACAGCAGGCTCTGAAACCGGACACCCGCGCCGCGGAAACATTCGCCGATCGCCCCGGCATTGGCGTCGTTTTCCCAAAACACCGGAATGCCCAGCAGGTCCTGCTGGTCTTCGGCGACGGGTACATCGTTCCAGACGGGGTCGAAACTGGGCGGAATCAGCGCCGCGCGGCCCGGGTCGTAGCGCCCCGGAATACCAAGCCCCAGCCCGACCAGCGCCCGGCGGTCGATGCCGGTGGCGCTGGCCAGGGCCTCGGTGATCTGCCGGATCGCCGCGAAAGCCTCTTTGGGGCCGTGCTCATTCAGGCGGATCACGTTCCTGGCCACGATATGACCGGCAAGATCGATCAATACAACCGTAAGCAGATCGGATTCGATTGAGGCGCCGAAGGAATAGGCGCCCGACGGGTTGATCGCGAATATCCGCGACGGAGCGCCCAGCCCGCCCTTGCGGCGGGCGATCTCGGACAGGTGGCCCGACTTGACCAGACGCGCAACAATCACAGAGGTGGCCTGTGGCGTCAGCCCGGTGGCGCGGGTCAGATCGGCCCGGCTCAGGCCGCCGCTGCGGCGGATCATGTCGAGCACCAGCCACCGGTTCAGCGTACCGGCCTGCTCCGGCCCGATGCCCGAATGCCGGGTGATTCGGCCCGCCTTGTCGGCGAATTCCGCCCTGCCGGCGGCGCCATCCACGGGGCGCGCCGCCGTCTGCGAGTTATTTTTGCCCATCATACCTTTCTATCCCCGTTCGACCCTATGCACCATAACTCGCTGATCCCTATTATTTTTCAACTAGGTTGAATTAATGGCCGCTGAAATCGGCACGTTGTGGGCGACCGGGCTGCATCAAGTGTTTTGGACAACGGGCTGCTTCGTCGTAAGCTACTTGCATACAAGGCCGATTATTGAGGGGTCTGTATCAACTGGGAGAAATCTGACATGTCTATGATGAAGAATCTGGCGGTGCTTGGGCTAGCGGCAACCATCCTGCTTCCCGGACAAATCACGCCCGTGACAGCGGCTGAAATAGAGATCGGGCTGTGGACCCGGGCGGACCGGTCCGGACCGCTGAGGGCCGGAAACATCGTCGCCGCCGCCGACACCGTCAACAAGATGCTGGCAGCGGCCGGCAGCCCCGACACCGTTACCGTGTCGATCCATGAAAACAACGCCAAGGGGTTCGATGCCGACGCGCTGGACCTGATGAAGGCCTTTGCCGCCAACAAGGCGCCCGACATCTATGTCGCCGCGCATGAGTGGATCGGCGCCTTTGCCGAGGCCGGCTATGCCATGAACCTCGAAGATCATATCGCGGCCAATCCCGAGTATTATGCCGACGTGATCCCGGTGCTGTGGAACGCGACGCTGTATCTGGGCAAACGCCATGCGATCCCGCAGGACAGCGAAATCCGGATGTTCTTTTACAACAAGGACATGCTGCGCCAGATCGGCAAATCCGAGGACTTTATCGAGGGTCTGCCCGCGATGGTTGAGAGCGGCGAGTTCACCATCTGGGATCTTTCCAGCCTGGCCAAGGAAGTGGTGGATGGCGGTGCGGCCGAATACGGCATCGTGCACCGGCCCAATGTCGGCCCCGATTTCCTGATGACCATGGCCAGCTTCGGCTTTGACCCGATGGACGAACAAACCGGCAAGCTGCAGGCGTCGCGTTCGGCGCTGGAGGGCTTTTTGAGCTGGATCAAGTGGAATGCCGACAACGGCGTGACGCCTTCCAA
The DNA here is from genome assembly GCA_024226455.1 of Paracoccaceae bacterium. GTDB lineage: Bacteria > Pseudomonadota > Alphaproteobacteria > Rhodobacterales > Rhodobacteraceae > JAAELR01. The sequence continues at coordinate 38,447 of JAAELR010000146.1, read as the reverse complement.
CAACACGTCGTTCTCGTGGGACACGATCAATCACCTGCTGCCCGAGGGCAAGACCTTCATCAAGCATCACGGACTGTGGGACGTGCCGCGCCAGATCCGGTTCGGCGTGTCGGAAGACAGCGAAGAGGCCTATACCAACACCGTCGGCTGGGTGCATTCGCCCGCCGCCGAAAAGGGCGGCAGCCCGGCGAACCTGTCGCATCCGATCGTCTATGCCGTCAACCCGGGCTCAGAGCATGCCGACCTGGCCGCACTGCTGGTGGCCATCGCCTCGCAGCCCTATTTCAACACCCCGCACGCGGTTACCACCGGCCATACGGCGATCATGCACGCGCAATCGGGCATGCCGGCCTATCAGGAAGCCTGGGCGCTGAGCCGTGGGGCCAAGCTGTTGCCGAATGCCAGCTTCATGCCCAACCACACCCAGATCGGCCCGTTCAACCAGGCCATCTACAAGGGCATCCAGGGTGTCGAAACCGGCCGGATCTCCGTCGAGGAAGGTGTCGATTTCATCCTCGACGAGCTTGAGAGCGAGCTTGGCGACGACGTGGTCATTCTCGACTGACGCCGCACCCTTTTCGGGCGCCCTGCCAAGGGGGCGCCCGTTTCCTCGCTGAAAGCCATCGCCCATGTCCGCCGATCTGATCACCCAGCAAAAGCGGCGCCAGCGGACCAACTTCGTGATCTTCTTGGGGCCTGCCTGTCTGCTGCTGCTGATGTTCTTCGTGCTGCCGGTCGTCGTCGATATCGCGGTGGCGTTCACCGACATGGGCCGGACGCTGAAGGCGGGTGAATTCACCTTCGAGAATTTCGAGCGCATGTTCACCCGCGACAGGCGGTTGCTGAAGACGCTGACGCTGACCTTCATCTACGTGCTGGGCACACTGGCCTTTTTCAACGTGACCTTCGGCCTGATCCTGGCGCTGGTGACCACCGCGCTGCCGAGCCGGGCGGGCGGGTTTTTCCGCGCCGTGTGGCTGTTGCCGCGGATGAGCCCCTCGGTGGTCTATGCGCTGCTTTGGGCCTGGGCGATCGATCCCACGGAACGCGGGCTGATCAACCAGATTTTCCTGGCGCTGGGCATCCCGATCCTGGATCTGCAGAACGATTTTCCCATGGTTTTGATCATTGTCGCCAACGGTTTCATCGGCGCCTCGATGGGCATGATCATCTTCACCTCGGCGATCCGGTCGATCCCCGAGCACCTGTTTCACGCCGCCCGGACCGATGGCGCCGGCGGGCTGCGCGTGGTGTGGCATATCACGCTACCCGCGATCCGCTGGCCGATCAGCTTCATCACCGTCTACCAAACGCTGTCGCTGCTGGTCAGCTTTGAGTACATCTGGCTGATCACCGATGGCGGCCCGTTCTTCGACACTACGGTCTATGCGCTTTACGTCTACAAGCGCGCCTTCGAGAGCGGGCAATACGCCTATGGCGCCACGCTGGCGTTGCTGCTGGTGGTGATAGGCGTGGCGGCCTCGATGCTGATGTGGCGGTTCCTGAACATGAAGGCCCTGCTGCAAGAGCCGCGGATCGAGGTGCACTGAGATGTCCCCCGCCGACGCAACCCACACCGTTGCCCAGCGCGATTGGCAGGCCGCCGCGCGCCGGTCTTTGTGGCGCCGCAGGCTGGGCATGTGGTCGCTGGTTTTCTTCCTGATCGTGGTGTCGCTGCCGATAATGCTGCCCTATTTCTGGATGCTGACCATCTCTGTTTCGGCTCGCACCGGCGGTGCCGACACCATAGTGTTGTGGAAGGCCTGCGCCGTGCTGGTGCCAGCGGTGATCGGCGTTGTGCTGACCCGGACCATGATGCCCCCCGGCGGGCAGCGCAATCTGGCCGGACTTGCAGTGATTGCCATCGCGGCGATCACGGGCGTCGTGCTGATCGGTCCCGACCTGCACGCCAACAACTACCGCTTTTTGTGGAACCCCAACATCGTCGAGGAAATCCGCGGCAGTTCCGGCGCCGGCGGCGACCAGTTCCCCTGGGTCTGGACGGCGTTCACCAACTCGTTGATCTTTGCCGTGGCCAACACGGTGGTGGTGCTGACCGTCTCGACGCTGGCGGGCTACTATATCTCGCGCTTTGCCTTCGCGGGCCGCGCGACCTTCCTGCAGTCGCTGCTGGTGCTGCACGCCTTTCCGGCGATGACGCTAATCATCCCTATCTTCCTGATCATGCACTGGGCCGGTCTGCTCGACACGATATCGGGCGTGATTCTGGTGGTGGTGACGCTGGAGCTGCCGTTTTCGATCTTCATCATGAAGGGGTTTTTCGACGCGGTGCCCTGGGACATCGAGATGAGCGCGATGACCGATGGCGCCTCGCGACGGCAGGCCTTCGTTCAGGTGATCCTGCCGCAGGTCAAGGTCGGCATGCTGGCGGTGGGGGTATTTTCCTTTCTCAAGGGCTGGGAGGAATACGTCTTTGTCCGCACTCTGCTGTTCGAGAAATCCAACTGGATGATGAGCCTTTATCTGTTCTGGGTCAGCGACGACCTGATGGGGGTCGACTATGGCATCGTGGCGGCGGTGGGCGTGTTCTATGTTCTGCCCAGTCTGCTGCTCTACGTCACCTGCCAGAAATATCTGGTGCAAATGACCATTGGCGGGATCAAGGGGTAGACCATGGCGCGCGTGGAACTGAAACAGGTCACCAAGGCATGGGGCGATGTGGTGGCGGTAGAGCCCACCGACCTGGTGATCGAAAACGGTGAGTTTGTAGCTGTGCTTGGGCCGTCGGGCTGCGGCAAATCGACGACGCTGTTCATGCTGGCGGGCATCTATGCGCCGACCAGCGGGGCGATATTGTTCGACGGCCACGAGATGAACGCGGTTGAACCGAAAGACCGCAATATCGGTATCGTGTTCCAGTCCTATGCTCTTTACCCGCACATGAACGTGCGCGACAACATCGCGTTCCCGCTGAAATTCCAGAAGCTGCCCAAATCCGAGGCTATCGCCAGGGCCGAAGATGTGGCCCGTCTGGTGCATGTCGACGAGCTGCTGGACCGCAAGCCCAGCCAGCTTTCGGGTGGCCAGCAGCAGCGCGTGGCGTTGGCCCGGGCGCTGGTGAAACAGCCCAATCTGCTGTTGCTGGACGAGCCCCTGTCGAACCTCGACGCGACCCTGCGCCTGACCATGCGGACCGAGATCAAGGCACTGCAAAAACGCACCGGAATCACCACCATTCTGGTCACCCACGACCAGCTCGAAGCCACCACCATGGCCGACCGCATCATCTGCATGAGCCGGGGCCGGATAGAGCAGATCGGCACGCCGGAGGATTTCTATTCCCGTCCGGCCAGTCTGTTCGTCGCCAAGTTCATCGGCTCGCCACCGCTGAACCTTGTCGAGGGCACCGGCCGAGAGGGACGGTTCCAGACCGGCGGGGCCTCGCTGCGGCTTGGCTCTGATCAGGGAGCGCCGCCTGAGGGCGGTATCGTCGCGGGTCTGCGGCCAGAAATGCTGACATTCGGTCCCGAGGGCATTGCGGGCGAGATCGTCGCGATCGAACCCATGGGGCGTGAGACGCTCTATATTCTCGACACCGATCTGGGCGGGCTGCGCGTTTTGGAAAGCCGCCCCGACCGGACCCACACGGTCGGCCAGAAGGTGCATGTCAGCTTTGACGCCGCCGAGACAGTGCTGTTCGATGCGGCAACCGAAACCCGCATTGCGGGCGCCTGGGTCGCGGTGTGATGACCCGCCTGCCACCAGTGGCGCGGCCGGGGATCTGCCGCGAGGTTTGCGACGATGTCGGTGCCCCCGGTCCCATGGAGCGTCAGGCTTTGCTGGATCTGCCGCCGACCTTGGCCGGGCACGTCGAGGCCCTGACACGGGCCCCGGTGCTGGAGCGTGTCGAGACCGGCGGCGCTGTCACCACAGATGCGCCGAACCCGGAATTGCCATTGCGCGTGGTGTTCTGGAATGCCGAACGGTTGAAATATGTCGCCGATTCGGCAGGCTTTCTGGCCGGGCTCGACGCCGATGTGATCCTGCTGGCCGAGGTCGATATCGGCATGGCACGGTCGGGTCAGAAACATACAATACGCGAGTTGGCGGCGGCGCTGGGCATGGCTTTTGTCTACGCCACCGAATTCGTCGAACTGGGGCTAGGGGACCGGCGCGAGCGCGCCTGGTTCGAAGGGCACGAGAACCGCAGCGGGCTGCATGGCGGGGCGATCCTTGCGCGGGTACCGCTGTCGGATCCGGCGGTGATCCGGCTGGGCGATACCGGCGACTGGTTCGATGGCAGCCGCGGCGAACGCCGGGTTGGCGGGCGCATCGCGGTAGTCGCCCGGGCCGATGCAGCCGGCACGGACATCGCGGTTGCGGCGCTGCATCTGGAAAGCCATGGCAGCCCAGCCTCACGCGCTGACGAGATCTCCCGGCTGCTTGGCGTGCTGGACGCCTACGCCGCAGGCGCACCGATCATCGTGGGCGGGGATCTAAACACCAACACCGCCGACCGCGATGTGCCCGACTGGCCCGAGCACCGCCGCGAGATTGCCGAGGCCGACCCGCAGCGGTTGCAGTCGCCGGTAGCGTTCGAACCTCTGTTTGAGCATCTGGCAGAGGCGGGCTTTGACTGCCAAAGCTGCAACGTCGCCGGGGTGACGCAGCGCACCCGGCCCGACGGCACGCCGGTAGCGCCCTTCGCCAAGCTAGACTGGCTCTTTTGCCGTGATCTGGAGGTGGCGGGCCCGGCCATTCACCCGGCCCTGTCGTGCGACGGGTCGAAAGCCATATCGGATCACGATGCGATATCGGCCATTTTTTCTCGGCAAACCGGAAACCACCGGGCAGGACGGCACACATGAAGATTGTCACCTACAATATCCAGTATGGGCTGGGACAGGACGGCAGGTATGATCTGTCGCGCATCGCCGATGCGGTGCAGGGCGCCGATGTCATCGCCCTGCAAGAGGTCGACCGCCACTGGCAGCGCTCTGGTTGCATCGACCAGCCCGCGGTGCTTGCGGCGCGTCTGGCGGGCTATCACTGGGTCTACGGCGCCAATCTGGACATGGACGCAAGTTTCAGCGCCACCGACGGGGCCCTGGTGAACCGGCGGCGTCAGTTCGGCACCATGATCCTGTCGCGCTCGCCGATCCTTTCGTCGCGCAATTTCCCGCTGCCCAAGGCCGGGCTGGCCGACAATCACTCGATCCAGCAGGGCGCGCTGGAGGCAGTGATCGACACAGCCGGAGGCGCGGTGCGGGTCTATTCCATCCATCTCAGCCATCTGTGCAGCGAAACCCGCCTGCCGCAGGTCGAGACGGTGCTGGACATCCACCACCGCGCCACCCGCGAAGGCGGCGCCTGGTGCGGCGGCCATCCGGACCCTGCCAGCGGTTGGACCGAGGGAAAGATGCCGCCGATGCCAGCACAGGCGATCCTGCTGGGCGATTTCAACTGCGAGGCCGGCAGCGCGGAATTCGCCGCCCTTGCCGGCCCGGTGGCTGGCAAATATGGCCGTCTGCGCCGGCTGGGGTATTTCACCGATGCCTGGGATGCGGCCGGCAACGAGCCGGACGCCGGGACCTCGATCAGCGACCGGATCGCCCGTATCGACCATTGCTTTGTGTCCACCGGTCTGCACAGCGCCGTCAAACGGGCCTGGATCGACAACGGGGTTTCGGGGTCGGACCATTTCCCTTTGTGGGTGGAACTGGACTTGTAGCAGCGGGTGCGGTCGGGCGCGACCGGCTCGCAAGAACAGTTGCGTTCCCAATTCTCAGCCGGTCACAGGAGCAATTGACCCGCGCCAAAACCCGCCTATCAGGGGCACAATCGGTGCAACCCCAAACACAGGGGAGTGTCGGTGTGCTGAATAGACTTCCATTGCGGATGTACGGGGTGTATCGTCTGGCACCGGGAACAATCCGGGTCATGCGTTCGGAACCAGTCAGGGCCTCCACATGAAAAACAGCCTCTCCAATCTTCTTTGCCGCGCTGCAACTGCCGGTCTCGTGCTGCTGGCCTCCGCCGTTGCGGTCACCCTGCCCATGGCCCGGCCAGCCGCCGCCGAGGCGGTGCTTTCCTTCTACCTGGGCGCAAACGCCTCTCCGGACTCGGTTGTCGATTACGATTTCAACCTGGGCGGCGGTCCGCAGTCGACATCGGTCGCCTGGGACGGAGAAACCTTCAAGATGCCACCCTATTTCGGCATGCGGGCAACCTGGTGGCTCGATCAGCACCCGAACTGGGGCCTGGCGATCGACAACGTTCACGCCAAGATCGCCGCTGGCCCACTGCCGGCGGGGTTCACCACGCTGGAATTCACCGACGGCGTCAACATGCTGACCGGCAACCTGCACTACCGCCATCTGAACGACAGCCCGTTTACGCCCTATGCCGGGATCGGGATCGGCATCACCATGCCGCATGTCGAGGTGACGAACACCGCCGGCACCAGCGACACCTCACGCTATCAGTTCGGCGGACCGGCGGCACAGGTGCTGTTCGGGCTGGAACACCGGGTCAATGACCGCTGGAGCGTCTTCGGCGAGGTCAAGTTCGCCAAGTTCTGGATCGATGCAGATCTGGACGGCGGCGGATCTGTCTCGACGGATATTCTCAGCAGGCAGATCGCCTTCGGCGTCAACTACACGTTCAACCGCCGCTAGCGGCATGGGCAAGCGCGGCGCAATGCGCAGGCTGGCGGCTCTTGGCCTGCTGGTTTTGGGAGCCTGTCAGAGCCCCGGTACCGGTGTCGAAATGCAGCCCGTCCCTGCGGGCCCGGTCTCGCTTGAAAACGGGCGGGCGGTGTTCCATGCCGGGGGTTGCGCCTCTTGCCACGCCAGCCCGGGGCAGTTGATAGCCAGAACGCCGGTGCTTGGCGGCGGGCGGGTGCTACGGACGTCCCTGGGGGTGTTTCGCGCGCCCAATATCTCATCCGATCCGGCAACCGGCATCGGCGCTTGGTCGCGGGCTGATTTCGCCCGCGCCATGCGCCGGGGGATCGCACCTGACGGCCGGGCCTATTACCCGGCCTTTCCCTACCCGTCTTACACAAGGATGTCCGACCGCGACATCGCCGATCTTCAAGCCTATCTCGCATCTTTGCCTCCCGTCACCAACCAGGTCGCCGCAAGCCGCCTGGCCATTCCGGTGGGCCAAGGCATCGCGGCACGGCTCTGGCAGCGGCTCTATCTTCGGCCCGGCCCGGCTGTTGCCCTGCGGAATGCCACGCCGGAGGTGGCGCGCGGGCAATACCTTGCCGAAGGGCCGGGCCATTGCGGCAGTTGCCACACGCCGCGCACCGGGCTTGGCGGTCCGCGTACCGGCCTTTGGCTCGGTGGCGCCGAGATGCCGGACGAAAGCGGCTTTGCGCCCAACCTCACCCCGCATGAGCACGGGCTGGGCGACCGGAGCCCGGCCGAGATCGTCGAGGCGCTGCGCCCCGCCGGTCCGCCCGGCGAAGACGACGAGGGCATGGACGCGGTGCGCGCCAGCCTGGCGCATCTGCCCGAAAGCGATCTTTACGCGATTGCTGCCTACCTGAAGACACTGCCCCCCGTTGCCCCACCGCCGGACGGCTGAAACCAACCCATGCTCTGCCCCCGGTACCGGTCGCAACCCAAGGGAACCGGCGGATACGGTCTTACGAACGCACAGCCGGGATACACAAGGCGAGCGACGCCTTGATCACCTTCACTGCAGCCGGTAGAGGCTGGGGCTGGCGGTCGCGGCCACCGGTCTGGCGCACCGTTTCGCTATTTGCCTCAGCATAACAAACCTCGGGACCCTGTCGATGCGTCTCCCCGCGCCTTTCAACGTGATGACCAAGCCGATTGGACCGCGCTGCAATATCGACTGCAAATACTGCTACTACCTGGAAAAAGAGGCGCTTTACCCGGGTGCAAAGCAGTTGCGGATGGCGCCGGATGTGCTGGAGACCTATATCCGCAGCCTGATAGAGGCCAGCGTCGAGGCCGGGATGAAAGAGGTGATCTTTGCCTGGCAGGGCGGCGAGCCGACCATTCTGGGCGTGCCGTACTTCGAGGCCATCGTAGCGCTGCAGCATAAATACCTGCCCGAGGGCACCAGCGTGATGAACGCGCTGCAGACCAACGGCATGCTGCTGGACGACGGATGGGGGCGGTTTCTGAAGGATAACGAGTTCCTGGTCGGGATCAGTATTGACGGCCCCCGGCACATCCACGACCGCTATCGTGTTGACCGCGCGGGGCGGCCGACCTTTGACGCGGTCATGCGCGGGCTCGGTATTCTGCAAGAGCACGAGGTCGAACACAATGGCTTGACCGTGGTGCAGCGGCAGAACGCCGGCAAGGGCAAAGAGATCTACCGGTTCCTCAAAGGGCTGGGCTTGGAGTACATGCAGTTCATCCCGATCGTGGAACGCTCTGCCGATGGCGAACACCTGGGAGGCGCGCCGCAGGTGGACATGGACCCGGGGCTTGCGGTGACAAACTGGTCGGTCACGCCGCGCGCTTATGGCAAGTTCCTGTGCGATATCTTCGACACCTGGTTTCGCAAGGATATCGGCAAGGTCTTTGTGCAATACTTCGACACCCAGCTTGCGCTCTGGTCCGGGATGCCGTCGCCGCTATGCGTTTTTGGCGAGACCTGCGGCAACGGGCTGGCGCTGGAGCATAACGGCGATCTCTATTCCTGCGATCACTATGTCTATCCCGAATACCGGCTGGGCAACATCACCGGAACCCCGCTGCGCGACATGGTCTGGTCCGACCGGCAGGCGCAGTTCGGGCGCGACAAGACCGACCGGCTGACGGCGCAGTGCCGGGCGTGCGATTTCCGCTTTGCCTGCAACGGCGGCTGCCCGAAACACCGGTTCCTGCCGTCGCGAGGCGGCGAGGGCGGGCACAACTATTTCTGCGAATCCTACACCATGTTCTTTCGCCATGCCGGCGCACGGATGCAGCAGATGGCGCGCCTGGTGGCTGTGGGCCGGCCTGCGGCCGACGCGGCATTGAAAAAGCCGGCCCGCTGAGCCGTGTCTGCCTGGACCCGGCAAAGCACCGCAGAATCTGTCCCGCACCGCCTGCAACACAACCGCCCCTCCACAATCGACGTGGCCGGGCAGGATTGTTTCCACTGGCGACACATTGCAAAGCGGGCCAGAGCATCTGCTAATATCAGGGGATCACGACCGCCTGGCCAGTATTTCTTCGGTCAACCGGCCCGGGGTGATCCAGACGCCGCGCCCGGAAAACGAGAAGTTCCCGTCGTTCTGCAGTCGTTTGACCAGCCGTGACATGGTTTCAGGCTGAACCCCGATCAGGTCGGCCAGATCCGAACGTGACAGCGGCAGCCGCATCTCGAAGCTGTCTCCGTCCTGTTCACCGAAATGCCCCATGAGACGTAGCAGCAGGGCCGACAGTCTTTGCTTGTTCGATGTGGTGGCGGTGGCGATGATCCGCTCGTGGCTGCGATCGATCTCTGCAACACAGCGGTCCATCAGACGGGCCAGCACCGAGGGGTTGTCGTGTACGATCCGGTTCGCGTCGCGTCTGACCACGGTACAGATCCGTGACGGCAACAGGGCACGGGCTTCGGTCTGGTGACGACCGCTGCCTAGAAATGACCGAAAACCGACGATCTCTCCGGGATAGGCGAGCCGCAGCAGGGTGGATTTTCCGTTGGAATGGTGGGTCCGCAGCCCGATCAACCCCCGAGAGACGCAGTATACGGCACGGTTCTCGGCGTCTTGCTCGAACAGGTCTTGCCCGACCTCCAGTTCCTGGCGCGAGAATCCGGCGGCAAGGACAGAGACAGAACCGGGCTCTGCCGGTTGCCAGACGCTGTCAGAATAGAAGGCGCATTTGCCGCAGGGATGGGTCGGATCTGCGTTTTTGGTCATCTGGGATCGTGCCATTCCTGTAAAAAACCGGGAACGGCTCTGGTCCCCGCCTCGCCTGGGACCGACCGTCGTCGATTGATGCACATCCTATCAGCCGTTGGCCCCACGGCAACACACTGTTCACCGCAGAAATTGACGATCGACAATGACGCGCTGCCGGTCCGCAACGAGACTCGGCGAAAACAGGCCCGGGCATATCCCGGCAGAGAGGCAAAGTGTTCGACGATAACGCCAGCAGTGCACCCGACATCCCCCCCAAGCCCGTGCCCCGCAGTGGCAAGGTTTCGCTGTTGACCTATTTCCGGCTGTTCAGAAAGGACATCCTGTCAGCCCAGCCGGAGCGGCTCTACCGTGCCTGGATGGCCGAGATGCGCACGCCGTTCTTTCGGTCCTATATGTGCAACGACCCGGACCTGATCGATCTGGTCCTGAAGCAACGCCCGATGGATTTTCCCAAGTCAGAGCGAATCCGGGTCGGGCTGAAGCCGCTGTTGGGCGAGTCGGTGTTCATCACCAATGGCGAGACCTGGGCCCGCCAACGCCGCATCATCGACCCCGCATTCGAGGGCGGGCGGTTGCGCACGGTGTTTCCGGCCATGTGGGACAGCGGCGTGGCCGCTGTAGAGCGGCTGCAGGCGATGGCCGACGGCTCGCCCGTCGAGATCGAAGCCGAGACCAGCCATGTGGCGATGGACGTGATCTTTCGCACGCTCTTTTCGGTGCCCATCGAGCACGAGATCGCCAACGCCGCCTTCGAGACCTTCCGCGAGCATCAGGCGGCGCAGCCGGTGGCCAACATCACCGCCGTGCTGCCACTGCCGCGCTGGTTCCCGCGGTTCCATTCCCGCAAGACCAAGCGGACCGCCAGGATCATCCGCAATCTGATCGGGCAGCTGACCAGCCAGCGTGCCGACGAGATCGCCAAAGGCACCGCGCCCGACGATCTGGCCACCAAGATCATGACCACCCCCGACCCCGAGACCGGCAAGACGTTCGAGACCGGCGAGATGGTCGATCAGGTGGCCATCTTCTTTCTGGCCGGGCACGAGACATCCGCCGCGGCGCTGGCCTGGGCGCTCTACCTGCTGGCGCGTTATCCCGAGTGGCAGGAAAAGCTGGCCGAAGAGGCGCGGGTCACCTTTGAGCCCGAAAAGATCTATTTCTCGACACTTTCGAAACTGCGCGTCTCTCGGGCGGTGTTCCGCGAGGCGATGCGGCTATACCCGCCGGTACCGATGTATGTGCGCGAGGCGACCTGCCCCGAGCATTTCCGCGACCGCGATGTGAAGCCGGGCTCGCAGGTGATCGTAAGCCCATGGCACCTGCACCGGCACGAACGGCTGTGGGAGCGGCCCGATGAGTTTGACCCCGGTCGGTTCGCCACGCCGAACGGCAAGGAGTGCCTGCGCTCTGCCTATATCCCGTTTTCCGTCGGCCCCCGGGTCTGCCCGGGTGCCGCCTTTGCCATGGCCGAGGGACCGCTTTTGCTGTCGATGCTGGTCCGCGCCTTCCGTTTTGATATAGTGCCGGGCGACGTGCCGATGCCGGTGGCCCATCTGACCGTCAGGTCGGGCGACGGTATCCGGCTGCGGCTGACCCCGCGCCAGTCCGAGAAACCGAAGGAACCGAAAACATGACCGACGCCGCCGTTGTTGACACTGATCGGGGGCGGCTGAACGCCTGGCCCTACTGGATAACACTGACCTTCGTGCCACTGGTGATCCTGGCGGTACTGCAGGGCGGCTGGGCGATCCTGCTGATCCCGCTTTACGGCTGGGTGTTGATGCCAATGCTGGACCTGGCGCTTGGCAAGGATCTGCGCAACCCCGATCCCGACACGCCCGACGAGGCGCTGTTCTGGTTCCGCCTGCTGACCTGGATCTGGTTTCCGACCCAGTTCGTGCTGGTCTTCGGCACGCTCTATTACGTGACACAGGTCGGCACGCACTCGACGCTGGAAATCATCGGTATCATGTTCGGCATTGGTGTGACCACCGGCACGGTGGGCATCGTCTATGCCCATGAGCTGTTCCACAAGTCGAACCGGTACGAGCGCAGCTTGGGCGATCTGCTGATGGCGCTGGTGCTTTACGGCCATTTCCGCACCGAGCATATGCTGGTGCATCACCCCCATGTCGGCACCCCGCGCGACACTGTCACGGCGCGCTACAATGAGGGTTTTCACCGCGCCTTCGCGCGCATTCTGGCGACCGGTTTCGGCTCTGCGTGGCGGGCCGAGGGTGCGATGCTGGCGCGGCGTGGCCGGTCACCGTGGCACCTGTCCAACCCGATCTGGAAATACCTGGTGCTGCAGGCGGCGTTTGTGGGGCTTGCCTTTATCATCGGCGGCTGGCTGGGCGTTGCGCTCTTGGCCTTTCAGGCCATCGTGGCGATCTGGCAGCTGGAGCTGACCAACTATGTCGAGCATTACGGGCTGGTCCGCAAATACCTGGGCGACGGCAAATATGAGCCCGTCAGGCCGCATCATTCCTGGGACAGTGCACATCAGGTCTCTGGGCTGCTGCTGATCAACCTGCAGCGCCACGCCGACCACCACGTTCACCCGATGCGGCGCTTTCCGCTGCTGCAGGTCTATGACGAGGCAGAAGTGCCGATGCTGCCCACCGGCTATCCTCCGATGACGGCGCTGGCGATGATCCCGCCGCTCTGGCGTCGGCTGTTCAACCCCAAGGTCCGAGCCTGGCGCAAGCAGTTCTATCCCGAGATCGACGATTGGGGGCCGTACAAGAACGGCACCCTGCCGCCACCCTCCGGGGCGGGGTGACTGGGCTGTCGTTGTCCGGGAGATTCAAACCCTCCCGGTGACGGTCCGGCGGGCTAGGCAGTGCCAGACCAGTCCACTCCGCGCGCGCCGGTCAGGAACCCGTCTGAAAGCCGGGTGTTTTCATCCATTCCGCAGATCGCGGCGGCGACAGAGGTGGCGTCGCCGGTGCCGACCAGCAGTTGTCGGTAGAGCCCGCAGATCTTCGCAAACCCGGTTGATTGCGGCGAAAGACGCAGCGCCGCGACCCCGGCGTCGGCCAGCGCCTGTGTCTGATGCACGCACGAGACATAGCTGTCTGACAAAGTCTGCACGCCGTTCATGGCCAAAAACGGCTGATCGTCCATGGTGCGCACGTCCAGCCCGTCGGGATCGTCTTCGCAGGCGAACTGGCAGTTGTCCTTGGTGCGCCCGTGCATCCGGGCGTGATAGCAGCGCCCTGATATCGCCAGCGGAACCCGGCCGTGACCCCAGACCTCTATCGCGACGCCCAGATCTGCCCCGGCGGCGGCAAGGATCCTGACCGAGGCCAGCGGCAGCTCCGGCGGCAGGCAGATCCGCGTGGCCCCACGCCCGGCCAGCCATGCCAACGTGCTCTCGTTATAGACATTGACCAGCGGCCCGACCGAGAACGGAGTGCCTTCAGGCAGGTAGGCCAGCGTGGTCAGGTCGTTGACCTCGACCTCGACCCCCATCTCGGGCAGCGCCGCGGTCAGCTTGCGTTCCCGTTTCAGCGTCACCAGTGCAAGGCTGGTCAGCACCACCGTCTTGCCGGCCTCGGCCAGCGTCGAAATCGCCTGCGGGATGCGGTCCTGAAAGAAGGGCAGCCGTTTCGAGCAGACCAGTTCGCCGAGCACCACGCGATCGACGGGGGCGGTGGCCAGTTCGTCATAAAGCGCAGCCCAGCGCTCGGTGTCCCAGAAGAACTGGTTCGGTCCAACGGTCAGTTGCATGGCCCTATCTCCAGGTCTTGCGGTAGGCACCGGCGGTGCTGCTTTGGCCTTCGGAAAGCTGCGCCATCATGCCCTCGGGCATCGGCAGACCGGCATCGGCGGCATCGACGGCGGCGCGGAAGTTGCGCACCACCTGCGCCACATAAGACCGCGAGCGCTGGCGCCCCTCGATCTTCAGGGCGGTGACGCCGGCCTTTTGCAATTGCGGGATCAGGTGTTCGGCATTCAGGCTGACGGGATCCTCGAACAGGTGACCCGACTTGTCCCCGGCACTGAAACAGCCCTTGCAGAGCGTCGGATAGGGCGCCGATTCGCCGGGCGCGGCGCGGTGGATGGTGAAGCCCCCAAGCCGGGCGCTGAGAACCCCGGCCTGGTCGTTGTATTCCACATGTTCGGCGGGCGAACAGGCGCCGTTCATGTTGGGCGATTGCCCGGTGGCGTAGGACGACAGCGAGCAGCGCCCCTCGGCCATCACGCACAGGCCACCAAAGACGAAGACCTCTGTCTCGACCTCGGTTTCGGCATTGATCGCGGCGATCTCGGGCACCGAAAGGACGCGCGGCAACACCACGCGCCTGATGCCAAATTCCACCGCATAGAGGTTGATCATGTCGGCATTGGCGGCGGCGGCCTGAACCGAGACGTGGCGGCGCAGGCCGGGATGGCTACGCGCCGCGTGATCGAGCAGGCCGATATCGGCCAGGATCACCGCATCCGCCCCGCAGCTTTCAGCATCGCCAACGGCACGGTGCCAGATCGCCTCGTCGCCCGCGCGCGGGAAGGTGTTGATCGCGACCAGCACCTTGGCACCGTGGAAATGGGCGAACGCGATGCCCTCGCGCATCTCGGTCCGGTCGAAATTGAGGCCGGGAAAGTTGCGCGCGTTGGTCTCGTCGGCAAAGCCGCAATAGATGGTATGCGCCCCGGCCTTGACGGCGGCGCGCAGCGCGGCGGGGGTGCCCGCCGGGCAGACGATCTCCATCACCACGCGCCGACCTCCTCGGGACGGGTCAGGCTGACGCCGGTCCGACGCTCTGCAAAACCGATAAGTCGCTTTATGGGCGCTGCCAGCGGTCCCGACATGGCGGCGATTTCCTGCGACAGGTCAAGCTCTGCATCGTCGACCGCGTTGCGCAGGGCGAGGGCCGCCGCGGTGTCGCCCTCGATCACCAGATCGCGCGAAAAAAACAGCGCGTCGCCGTCGAAGGCGCCGTGGACCAGCCCGAGCAGGGCGGCCAGCGGCCCGGCGATACGCGCCGCGCCCTCGCCCGGGCCGCGCATCACCTGCACCCGGGGGGTGCCGCCGTTGGGCTCCAGACAGATCACAAAGGGCAGGTCGGTCGGGTCCAGCACGAACCGTGCGTGGTCATGCACGCCAAGGCGGCGGAACAGGCCCGGGTGGCTTTTGGCGACGCGGCGGGCGTAGGCGGTCATCGAGATCGACAGCGGCGCCAGCGGCAGTGCGCGCATCGCCACCGCCGGCAGGGCCGGGAATTTCGGGATCGTCGGTGACGACTGGGGCAAGTGACAGTCCTTTCACGCCGCAGGCAGACGGGGATCCCGCCGGACGGGGGTTTTCGGCCTTGGTAGAGGGTTGCCAGGGCCGGGAAATTGACCAACATCAACTTCACAAGGCATAATAGCTGTTAGGGGCAGAAAACCCAACCCCGGAGAAGTTCCGTTCGTAGCCACAAGCCATATCCCGATTTGCGCAGTTTTCTGAACTGGTGCGCCGAAGCCGACCAGCTGACATCTCTGCCCGACCCGGTGCCGTTACGGCACCGGATGACCGCCGTGCACCGCGCCGCGCTGGAGGCCGGCGGGCCGGTGCTGCGGTTTGACAATCCATTGGACGAAAGCGGCAACGCGGTTGGCATGCCGGTGGTGGTCAACCTCTTTGGAACCACCGAGCGGGTTGCCGCCGGGCTGGGGATCGGGCTCGACGGGCTGGACGATCTTGGCGCTTTTCTTGCCGCCCTGCGCGCGCCGACCCCTCCCGACGGGTTGCGAGACGCCCTGTCGCGCTGGCCGATGCTGAAGGCCGCACTTGCGACCCGGCCCAGGATTGCCCGGTCGGCGCCGGTGCAGCAGGTGGTGCACGAGGGCGGGGATGCCGACCTGTCGGGCATACCGGTACAGACGCACTGGCCCGGCGATGCCGGCCCGCTGATCACCTGGCCCGTGGTCATCACCCGCCCGCATGGCACGGCGGCAGAAGATGTGGGCCTCTACAACGCGGGCATCTACAGGGTGCAGGTGATAGGACGCGACCGGGCGATCATGCGCTGGCTGCCGCAGCGCGGCGGTGCAGCGCATCATCGCGGCTGGGCCCGGGCTGGTGAGAAGACGCCGGTCGCCATCGCGCTGGGCGCCGATCCGGCAACGCTGCTGTCGGCGGCGCTGCCGCTGCCCGAAACCGTGTCCGAGCTGACCTTTGCCGGTGCCCTGAACGGCGCCCGCCCACGACTTGTCGCGGCCCGAACCGTGCCGCTGATGGTGCCCGCCGAGGCCGAGATCATCCTTGAGGGTTGGGTATCTGGCACCGAGACCGCGCCCGAGGGACCGTTTGGCGACCATACCGGGTATTACAACCCCGCCGAACCTTTTCCGGTGATGCAGGTCACGGCCATCACCCACCGCAAGGACCCGTTATATCTGTCGACCTATACCGGCCGGCCACCCGACGAGCCGGCAATTATCGGAGAGGTATTCAACCGGCTGGCACTGCCCACCATCCGGGGCCAAATCCCCGAGATCCGCGATCTGTGGCTACCCCCGGCGGCCTGTTCCTATCGCATCGCCGTGGTCAGTATCGACAAGCGCTATCCAGGTCAGGCCCGCCGGGTGATGATGGCGCTTTGGGGTATGCTGCCCCAGTTCAGCTATACCAAGATGATCGTGGCCGTCGATTCCGACATAGACCCGCGCAATTGGGATGACATCGCCTGGGCGCTGGCCACCCGCATGGACCCGGCCCGCGACGTGATGCTGCTGGAGAACACGCCGATGGACTATCTCGATTTCGCCTCGCCGCGGGCCGGGCTTGCCGGAAAGATGGGCATCGACGCCACCACCAAGATCGACACAGAGACCACGCGCGAATGGGGCACGGTTATGCGGACCGCACCCGAGGACGCCGCCTTTGCCGCCGACCTGTTGGCGCGCCGACTGCCGAGGTTGGGCGTTTGAGCGCGCCCCGAGTGGTGCTGGGCGTGGCCGGCGCCTCTGGCGCGGCGCTGGGCCTGTCGGTGGCGCAGCAACTGGCGCAGATGGGGGCCGAAATTGACCTGGTCACCAGCCACGCCGCCCGCCGGACGCTGGCCGAGGAATGCGGGCCGGATGGGTTTGACAGGCTGCGGGCCCAGGCGACACGGCTTCATGCCATCGACAATATCGGGGCCAGCATCGCGTCGGGTTCGGTGCCGGTGGCAGGCATGATCGTCGCGCCCTGTTCGATGCGCACGCTGGCGGCGATCGCTTGCGGGCTGGACGACAACCTGCTGACCCGTGCGGCGGGCGTTCAAATGAAGGAGCGTCGGCGGCTGGTGCTGCTTACCCGCGAGGCGCCGCTGACACTGGCGCATCTGCGCAACATGACCGCCGCGACCGAAATGGGCGCCATCATCCTGCCCCCGGTGCCGGCGTTCTACCTCAGACCCGCCAAGGTGGCCGAAATCGTCGACCAGATCGCGGCCCGGGCCATCGATCTGCTGGGCGTGGCAGGCTCAACCGCGCAGAGGTGGCAAGAGCCACCTTCCGCGTGAGACCCGGCAACCCCCCAACTCAGATGTCCTTGACCAGACGCAGCGCGTCATAGATCGCTGCATGTGTGTTGCGGGCGCTGACCGCGTCGCCGATGCGGAACAGCTGAAACACCCCTTCCCCATTGCGCGTGATGGTCTGGGGCCGCCCCTCGATCAGCGCGTCATGATCGACGGCTCCGCCATTGGAACTAAGCGGTTTTAGCGCGAAATAGAGGTCATCGAGCGGTAGCGTGCCGTAGTTGACCACCACCTGATCATATTGCGCGCGGTGGCTGTGATCGCTGTAGTCGGTTCCGATGGTGGCGGTCAGCTTGTTGCCGTCACGGCTCACCCCCAGCAGGCGGCGGGTCACGGAAAAGGTGACGGTCTTGTCCTGCAGCTCTCGCATATAGGGCACAAGGTTCATCGCCATGATGTCGGGAGCGAAAACCCGGTCGGGGGTCATGACCTCGACCTGTGCGCCCGCGGCGGCGGCGATCTCGGCAGCCTGCATTCCGGCGTGGTCGCCGCTTTCGTCATAGATCAGCACATGCTCGGCAGGTTTGACGTCGCCAGAGATGATATCCCAGCTGCTGACCACATTCGCGGCATCTTCACCGGTCTCGAAGAGCTCGGTGTTGGGCAGCCCGCCGGTGGCGACGATCACCACCTCCGGGTGCAGCGCGGTCACATCCGCCACCTCGGCCCAACTGTTGAAGCGGAATTCCACGTCGCGGGCGGCGCATTGCGCCATGCGCCAGTCGATGATGCCAATCATCTCGCGCCGCCGCGGGCTGAGCGCGGTCAGCCGGACCTGCCCGCCCGGATCGGGCTGGGCCTCGAATACGGTCACATGATGGCCGCGCTCGACCGCCACCCGCGCGGCCTCTAGCCCGGCAGGACCGGCACCGACGATCACCACCTTCTTTTTGCTGGCGGCCTTGGTGATCGTATGCGGCATGGTCAGCTCGCGCCCGGTGGCGGCGTTGTGCATGCACAGCGCCTCTCCGGCCTGATAAATCCGGTCGAGACAGTAGGTGGCGCCGACACAAGGGCGGATATCGTCCTCGCGGCCCTCTTTAATCTTCTGCACGATATGCGGGTCCGCCATATGGGCGCGGGTCATGCCGACCATGTCCAGCAGCCCCGAGGCCACCGCATGGCGCGCGGTTGCCACGTCGGGGATCCTGGCGGCGTGGAAGGTGGGCATGCCGGTGGCCTTTTTCACCTGGCCGGCGAAATCGAGATGCGGGGCGTTGGTCATGCCCTGCACCGGGATCACGTCGGTCATTGCCGGATCGGTATGGATGCGGCCCCGGATCACGTTGAGGAAATCGAGCTTGCCGGTGGCGGCGAAGCGCCTGGAGATATCGATGCCTTCTTCGGGCGTGATGCCGCCCTTTTGCGCCTCGTCGGCGGTATAGCGGAAACCGACAATGAACTCGGGGCCCACACGCTTGCGGATCGCGTCCAGCACATCCATCGGAAAGCGCAGACGGTTTTCCAACGTGTCGGCTCCGTAGGGACCGGTCAGGTTATTGGTCAGCGGCGACCAGAACTGGTCGAGCAGGTGACCGTAGACCTGCAGCTCGATCCCGTCCATGCCGCCGGCCTGCATGCGTTCGGCGGCGTCGGCAAAGTCGGTGATGATCCGCTCGATATCCCAGTCTTCGATCAGCTTGGGGAACGACCGGTGCGCAGGCTCGCGGTGTTTCGAGGACGACACAGAGGGCAGCCAGTCGCCCTTGTTCCAGCCGGTTCGGCGGCCCAGATGGGTAAGCTGGATCATCACCGCGCAGCCATGTTCGTGGCAGCCGTCGGTCAGCGCCTGGATCCACGGCACCACCTCGTCCTTGTAGGCCAGCACGTTGTTGAAGACCGGCGGGCTGTCCTTGCTGACGGCGGCAGAGCCTGCGGTCATGGTCAGGGCCACGCCCGCCCTGGCCCGCTCTGCGTGATAGGCGGCGTAGCGTTCGGTGGGCATGCCGTTTTCGGGGTAGGCCGGTTCGTGGCTGGTGGTCATGATGCGGTTTTTCAGCGTCAGGTGCTTGAGCTGATAGGGTTGCAGCAGCGGATCCTTGGACATCGGCCTATCCTTAGTGCCAGGCGTCGGGCATCGACGCTTTCTTCTGTTCCATGAAATCGCGCAGGGCACCGTCGATGCCAGGGTCGAGCGGCGGTTCGCGATAGTCCTGCAGCAGCTTTTTCCAGCGCGCGTTGGCACGGGTGGCCATGTCGATCTCTCCCTCTTCGCCCCAGGTTTCCCAGGGCTGGTTGTCGTCGAGAGCGCTGTCGTAGTAGGCGGTCTTGTAGTGGCGCATGGTGTGTTGGGTCGAAAACAGGTGCTCTCCGGGGCCCATTTCAGCCAGCGCGTCGAAGCCCAGGGTATCCTCGTTCACCTCGATGCCCTTCATATAGGCATGCAGCGCGCCGCAAAGGTCGGTGTCGAGCACGAATTTCTCGTAGGACATCGACAGCAGCCCGTCGAGGAACCCAGCAGAGTGCAGGATGTAGTTGGCGCCGCTCTGCACGGCGCTCATCATCGACATCATGGCCTGCCGCATGGCCTGCGCGTCGGGCAGTTTCGAGGTGCTGAAATTGCCCGCGCAGCGCAGCGGCAGGTTCAGGCGGCGGGCAAGCTGGCCCATGACCAGCGATCCCAGCGCCGGTTCGGGCGTGCCGAAGGTAGGAGAGCCGGATCGCAGCGCCATCGAACTGAGAAAGCTGGCCAGCACGGCCGGCGCACCCGGCCGCACCAGCTGTGTCAGAGCCGCGGACACCATGCTTTCGGCCAGGCATTGCGCCACCGATCCGGCCATGGTCAGTGGCGAGACCGCGCCGCCCAGCAGGAACGGCAGGTGGATCGAGGCCTGATTTGCTGCCGCATAGGCGCGGATGCCGGCCGTTGTCGTCCCGTCCAGGGTCATCGGCGAAGTGGTGTTGAAATTGCCCATGATCACGCAGTTGGCGTCAGTGAAATCGGCACCGAACAGAATGCGCGCCATGTCGATGCTGTCTTCGGCGCGTTCGGGCGCGGTGATCGAACCCAGAAAGGCCCGGTCGGAATACTTGACATGGGCATAGACCATATCGAGATGCCGCTTGTTGACCGCAATGTCCGTCGGTTCGCAGATGGTACCACCGGAATGGTGCAGCCAAGGGCTGGACTGGCCCAGTTTCACGAAATTGCGAAAATCCCCGATCGTGCCGTAGCGGCGGCCATTGTCGAGGTCCATCACGAAGGGAGAGCCGTAGGAGGGTGCGAAAACCACCGCGTCGCCGCCAATCTCGACACTGTTTGCCGAGTTGCGGGCGTGTTGGGTGAAACGGGCCGGGGCGGTGCGCAGGATTTCCCGGATCATCCCGGGGGCGAACCTGATGTTGCTGCGCCCGCCTCCCAGGTCGGTAACCTCGCCGCCCGCCTGGCGAAACAGGTGCACGGTCTCGGGATCATCGTGGAACTCTATACCGATCTCGGCCATGATCCGCTCTGCCGTGGCCTCTATCCGGTCCAGGCTTTCGCCGTTCATCAGGTCATAGGGCGGGATGCCCCTTGTGATGAACGGGACCTCCAGATGCGGGTTCTGGCCGGGGGCCGGCGACCGGGCCGTATCTGCGCCGCGGCGCCTGCGCCGGGTCCGGCGCACTGTCGTCGCTGTGTCTTTCATCGCCACCACTCCCCGCGTGTCCCCGAATTGACACATCTGTCACCACAATTGACATACCTGTCAAGTATTCTATTCTGCGGCCATGGATGGATCCGGAACACCTCGCCAGCGCGGCTCTGAGCATATCTGGCTGAACGCCGCCTATGAGGTGCTGACGCAAAGCGGCGTCGAGGCGGTCAAGGTAATGCCGCTGGCCAAGCAACTGGGGCTGACCCGCACCGGGTTTTACTGGCATTTCAAGGATCGCGACGCCCTGCTGGAGGCGATGGTCGCCCGCTGGGAGGACAAGAACACCGGTAACCTGGTGGCCCGATGCGAGGCCTATGCCGAAACCATCTGCGAAGCGATGTTCAATCTTTTCGACTGTTGGCTGGACAACAGCCTGTTTGACGCGCGTCTGGACTTGGCAATCCGCAACTGGGCCCGCAACGACGCAACCCTGCGCGTTCGACTGGAAGAGGCCGACAGGCGGCGCGCCGAGGCGATCGCGTCGATGTTCCGCCGCTTTGGCTATAGCGAGCTGCAGGCAGAGGTGCGCAGCATGACGGTGATTTATACCCAGATCGGCTATATCTCGATGCAGGTCTCGGAGACCTGGCAAAAGCGAATCGCCCGGATGCCGAACTATATAGAGGTATTCACCGGGCATTGCCCGTCAGGCTCCGATATCAGACGCTTCGAAACCCGGCACTCTACCCTTAGCTGATCTCATTCAGACTTGATTCCCCCTGCATTGCGGGCTGTAGCGGTCGTCACAAAATCGCCGGCCGTGGCCGGGCGCCCTGCAGTGCCTTTTTCGTCGAAACCCGCACCAAAAACACCCAATCTGAACAATTGGCCTTTACACCAGTTTCCGCTGCGCGCTTTCTGTGTATGCCGTCGTACACAGCCCAACAGGCGGGAAACGCTTGGAAATGAAACCGACCAACACAACCGACCCTGAATTCTTTCACAAGGTCGTCGATTGCCAGTATGCCTGCCCGGCGCACACTCCGGTACCATGGTATATCCGGCTGATTGCCCAGCAGGAATACACCGAAGCCTATCTGGTAAACTGGCAAAGCAACGTCTTTCCGGGCATTCTGGGCCGGACCTGCGACCGCCCGTGCGAGCCCGCCTGCCGCCGTGGGCGGGTCGAGGATGCCCCGGTGGCGATCTGCCGACTGAAGCGGGTGGCGGCAGATTTCAAAGAGGATGTGAAACACCGGCTTCCCGGCGCGGGGCCGGCAAACGGCAAGAAGGTCGCCCTGGTCGGGGGCGGGCCGGCCTCTTTGACGGTGGCGCGCGGCCTTGCCCCGCTGGGCTATGAGCTGCACCTGTTCGATGACCGCAATGGGGCCGGAGGCTTCATGCGTTCGGAAATCCCATCCTTCCGGCTGCCACAGGCGGTGCTCGACGAAGAGGTAGGCTATGTGTTGAATATGGGGATCCACACCCATTTCAATACATTCATCGACAGCATGTCGGATCTTCTGGCGCAGGACTATGACGCGGTCTTTGTCGGATGCGGCGCCCCACGCGGGCGCGACCTGCCCGACTTGCCCGGGCGCAAGGAGGCCGCCGCCAATATCCATGTCGGGCTCGACTGGCTGGCCAGTGTCGCCTTCGAACACAGTAGCAGGATCGGCAAGAAGGTGATCGTTCTGGGCGGAGGCAACACCGCGATGGATTGCTGCCGCACCTCGCGCCGGCTGGGCGGCATGGACGTCAAGGTTATCGTGCGCAGCCCGTTTGCCGACATGAAGGCCTCTGACTGGGAAAAGGAAGACGCCGTTAACGAGGGCATTCCGATCATCGACAACCATGTCCCCAAGGAATTCGTGCTGAAGAAGGGCAAACTTGCCGGCATGAATTTCGAAAAGGTCGAAGCGGTCTATAAAGACGATGGCGGGCGAGAGCTGGTACCGACCGGCGAGAAACCAGTCTTCTTTCCCTGCGATGACGTTCTGATCGCCATCGGCCAGGAAAACGCCTTTCCATGGATCGAAAAAGAGACCGGCATCAGGTTCACCGGCTGGGGCACGCCACTGTTGAATGATGACGTGACGATGCAATCCACCCGCAAAGAGGTCTTCTTTGGCGGAGACGCGGCTTTCGGGCCGAAAAACATCATCACGGCAGTGGCCCACGGTCATCTGGCCGCGGTGTCCATCGACCTCTACTGCCAGGGCGGGGACCTGACCGCGCGCCCCGGTCCACAGGTCAATCTGGTCAGCCAGAAGATGGGCATCCACGAATGGAGCTATGCGTCCGCCCTTGTCGAAGACAAACGCGAGGCGGTGCCGCTGGTCGAACTGGAAAAGGCGCTGAGCGACCGTGCGCTCGAGGTTGAACTGGGGTTCGACGCCGACGCTGCGTTCGTTCAGGCGGAGCGGTGCCTCAACTGCGACGTCCAGACCGTGTTCACCGGGGCCAATTGCATCGAATGCGATGCCTGTACCGACATCTGCCCTACCAGCTGTATCAGCTTTGTGCGGAACGCCGAGGAACAGGACCTGCGCCAGCGGCTGGTGGTGCCGGCCACCAATACCGCACAGGGCCTTTATGTTTCGGACACGCTGGAAACCGGCAAGGTCATGGTCAAGGACGAGGACGTTTGCCTGCATTGCGGATTGTGCGCCGAACGCTGCCCGACGGCGGCCTGGGACATGCAGATGTTCCTTTACAACACAGCCACGGCAAGCCTTGACCTGATGGAGATCACATGAGAGAAATCAATGGCGTCAACAACTTTGTGGTGAAGTTTGCCAATGTAAACGGCACCGGGTCGGCCAGCGCCAACCACCTGTTCGCCAAGGCGATCTTTCGCATGGGCATCCCGGTCAGCCCGCGCAACATCTTTCCGTCCAACATTCAGGGCCTGCCCACCTGGTACGAGGTCCGGGTCAGTTCCAAGGGTTATCTGGGCCGCCGCGGCGGCGTCGATCTGATGGTCTGCGTTAACCCCCAGAGCATGGAGCAGGACATCGCCAGCATCGATCCGGGCGGTTATTTTCTCTACGATTCCACCAAGCCTCTGGCCCAGCATCTGAGGCGCGACGACATCCACTTTTTCAGCATCCCCTTGACCGAGATGTGCATGCGCGAATTCGACAACCCGCGCCTGCGGCAGCTGCTGCGCAATGTGGTCTATGTCGGCGCATTGGCGGCATTGCTGAACCTGAAATTCTCCATCCTCAAGGATCTTCTGAACGACCAGTTCAAGCGCAAGCAAGAGCTGATCTCGTCCAATGTGCACGCGCTAGAGATGGGTTATCAGTTCGCCACAGAGAATTTTGACTGCCCGCTTCCGATCCGGCTGGAACAGGGCGGCGACGTTGCCCCGCATATCCGCGAAAGCGAGCACATCCTGATGAACGGCAACACCGCCGCCGCCCTGGGGGCGATCTATGGCGGTGCGACGGTGGCGGCCTGGTACCCGATCACCCCGTCGACATCCGTCATCGACGCGTTTTCCACATATGCCGAACGCTTGCGGATCGACGCGGGCAGCGGCAAGCGTAACTATGCCATCGTTCAGGCCGAGGACGAGCTGTCGGCCATGGGCATGGTGGTGGGCGCGAGCTGGAACGGCGCACGCGCCTTCACCGCGACCTCGGGGCCCGGCCTGTCGCTGATGAGCGAGTTTCTGGGGCTGGCCTATTTCGCCGAAGTGCCGGTGGTGCTGATCAACGTGCAACGCTCTGGCCCATCGACCGGCATGCCGACGCGCTCGCAGCAATCCGATATTCTGGCCGCTGCATATGCCAGCCATGGAGACACCAAGCAGGTGCTGGTGTTTCCCGCCACCCCGCGTGAGTGTTTCGACATGACGGTCGAGTCTTTCCATCTGGCAGAGCAGTTGCAGACGCCGGTGATCATGATGTCGGATCTCGACCTGGGCATGAACGACTGGATGTCGCCGGCGCTGGAGTGGGACGATGACAGCACGATGGACCGGGGCAAGGTTCTGGACGCCGAGGCACTGGACAAGGCCGAGGACTGGGGGCGTTATCGCGACGTCGATGGCGACGGCATCTGCTATCGCACGCTGCCGGGCACGCATCCCGACAAGGGCGCGTTCTTCACCCGCGGATCTTCGAAGGACCCGTTTGCGGTTTATTCGGAGAGCGGCGAGGACTACGTGCAGAACGTCGACCGGCTGTTGCGCAAGTTCGAGACCGCCAAGAACCTTGTGCCAGCCCCCAAGACGCACAGGCCGATCGAGGTCAAGAAGCCAAAAACCAAACTGAAGCTCGGGGCGCTGTTCTTCGGCACATCCGCCTCGCCGGCATATGAGGCGGTCGAGATGCTGGCCGACGAAGGCTATCCCATCGACACGATGCGGATTCGCGCCTTTCCGTTCCACCACGAGCTTGACCAGTTCATCCACGACCGCGACCTGGTCTTCGTGATCGAGCAGAACCGAGACGGCCAGATGCGTCGGCTGATCATCAACGAATGCGAGATCCCGCCGGGCAAGCTGATGCCGGTGCTGAACTATTCCGGCACACCGATCACCGCGCGCAACATCGCCCGCAAGATCCGCGAGACCTTGAAAACCAAGAGCGCCGATGTGGTCGCGCTGCACCCGGAGAAAGCCTGATGTCCTATATCAAGCCGAAATTCCGCCATCCCCGTCTGCCGATAAACACCCTTGGCTATACGGTCGCTGACTATGATGGTGCGATCTCTACCTTGTGCGCGGGATGTGGCCACGACAGCATCTCGGCGGCAATCCGCAACGCCTGTTTCTTGTCGTCAATCCCGCCGCACCGGATCGCCAAGCTTTCGGGCATCGGCTGTTCGTCGAAAATGCCCACCTACTTCATGGGCAGAAGTCACGGCTTCAACTCGGTGCACGGGCGCATGCCCTCCGTCGCCACCGGCGCCAGCCTGGCCAACCGCGAACTGACCTATATCGGGGTTTCGGGCGACGGCGACACCGCCTCTATCGGCATTGGCCAGTTCGTGCACCTGGTCCGGCGCAATGTGAACATGACCTATATCGTCGCCAATAACGGCTGTTACGGGCTGACCAAGGGTCAGGTCAGCGCTACCGCCGATCTGGGCACTGTCAGCAAATACGGGACCGCCAACCAGTTCGAAGGCATCGACATTGCCAGCCTGGCGCTGCTGCAGGGCGCAAGCCTTGTGGCGCGCAGTTTCTCGGGCGACAAGGAGCAGCTGGAACCGCTGATCCGCGGTGCCATGGCCCACAAGGGGTTCGCCTTTATCGACGTGGTCAGCCCATGCGTGACCTTCAACAACCACGCAGGTTCAACCAGAAGCTATACCGAAACCCGCGAGCATCTGGACGCAATGCCTCTGGACTTCGTGCCGATGCGCGAAGAAATCCGCACCCATTACGCGGCAGGCACCGGCCAGAACGTCACACTGCATGACGGTTCGGTCATTCACCTGCACAAGACCGGCACCGACTATCGGACCAACGACCGCGTCGCCGCACTAAACGCGCTGCAGGCGGCGCAGGAAGAGGACCGGATTCTTACGGGGCTGTTGTTCCTCGACCCCAATTCGCAGGATCTCAACCGCAACCTGAACCTGGCAACAAGGCCGTTGAACGAATTGGGAAAGAACGAACTTTGCCCCGGCAGCCGGGTGCTGAACAGCATCAACGAAGGCCTGAGATAGGCGCCACCCGCAAATCCGGGTGTTCTGATCGGGCTGGAATGGCGCGACTACGTGGCGCCGGTGTAAACCCTCTCGGCGATCGGTATGCTCGCGAGACGGCTCTGCAGCGTCTGAACGAATTTCGCCTCGGCGCGGCTGAAACGTTTGGCGGGGTTGGTCACCAAGTGAATATCGACCCTGGGGGGGCTCTTGTAGGGTGGCAGGCGCCAAAGGTTCCCGTTACGCACATCCCGCGTCACCACATGTATCGGCAGTGGGCCAATGCCCAGACCACACACAATCATGCGGCGAACCTCTTCGAGATGGGTGGAATGCCCGATCATCTCGTGGTCGAGCTTGTGTTTTTGCCGAAATAGCGCCACCGGGCGCAAGGCGTCGCCCATGTTGTCGATCCCGAAAGTCACCGCAAAGGCGCCTCGCAGGTCCTTCAGCCGCAAACCTTCTTTGCCGAACAGCGGATGCGGCGGCCCGCAGAAAAACCCAAAGAACTCGCGGTACATGATCTGGTATTCCAGCTCGCTTCGCCGCTTGCCGAGCAGGCAGATGCCCAAAGAGGCCGTCTTTTCCAGAACGTCACGGGTGACGCTGTCGCTTGTTCCGACGCTGATCTGAAAGGTGACATGGGGGAATTCGCGGTGATACTCCGCCAGCAACCGGTCGAGGATCGGGGTCACGACGTGGCTTGCCAGCGAAATGTTGATACTTCCGGTCAGTTCCTTCGAGGCGGTGTTTGCGACCTCTCTCAGGCGCGACACGCCGCTGTAGATATCATGGCATTCCTTATATAGCTCGGTCCCGACGGCTGTCAGCCGGAATACCCCGCCGCCGCGCTCTATCAGGCGGCTGCCGATCTGAGTTTCCAGCCGGCCAAGGGCGATACTGACCGTGGGTTGGCGCCGCAGCAGGCGGTTGGCGGCCGCGGTAATGCTGCCCTCTTCAACGATGACGACGAAGGTTCTGAGAAGATTCCAATCAAGGTTGGCGACAAATTTCTCCGTCTGGTCAGAGCGCATCTTTCACCCATAAAATCCGTCAATGTAGCCCATTACAATAATCAATTTGGGCAATTTCCAAATGAATTGCAATAGTTAGCCATGATTCCGAATGCTCGGACTCAACCTACGGGAGGATTCAATGAAAAAAACAAGTTTCCTGGCTGCGACCGCAGTCAGCGTTCTGGCGCTATCCAGCGCGGTATTTGCAGCGGATTGCACCATAAAACTTGGCGGCATCGCCCCGCTCTCTGCCCCCGGCACCGTTGTCGGCGGCGAAGCAATGCGCGACGCGATGCTGATCGCCGAAAGCGATATCAACGCCGCGGGCGGCATTTTGGGCTGTGACCTGAAGGTCGTTATTGCCGACAGTGAGGGCCTGCCGGAAAAAGCCAAGGCGATCATGGAAAAGCTGATCACCCAGGACGGCGTGGTTGCTGTTGGCGGAGGGTATCACTCGTCGGTCGGCGTGGCGGCCAAGGACGTTGCCGATGCACGACAGATCCCGGTGGTCTTTGCCGAAACCTGGAATGACACCATCACCGGCGACAAGCAGAAGTACATCTTCCGCATCGCGCCGCTCAGTTCCTGGGCCTCGGCCACGATCTGGCGTCATGCCCTGACGATTGAAGGCGTCAACAAGGTTGCGATCCTGACCGAGAACACCGACTACGGCATTCCGGCGGCGAAAGAGACGACGGCTGGGCTGGAAAGCGGTGGCAAGGAAGTTGTCACCTTCTCTGTCGATATCGGCACGCAGGACTACGCCGGCATCATTCAGCGGATCAAGGCGGAAGACCCCGACATGATCATCACGCTGGCAACCGGCGAAGCGGGCTACAACTTTACCCAGCAATCCGCCGACGCGGGCATCGGACCGCTCGATCTGGTGTTCCACACCGGCCAGGTCTCGCTGGAAAGCAAGGCCTATTGGGAGAACGTACCGGACGGTAACCTGGCTTTCGTACAGCGTATCGGCCTGCCCGAGAACGGGTTCAGCCCCAAAGGCAAAGAGTTCGCTACCGTCTACAAGGCCAAGACCGGCAAGGGCGCGGTGGAAAGCTATGCAATGGAAGCCTACGATTCCATTGCGATCATCGCCCAGGCGATCAACGAGGCTGGCTCGACCGATGGTGATGCCATCGTGGCGGCGCTGGAAGGGATCGAGCATGAAGGCACCCTGGGCAAGATCTTCTTCCCCTATGGCACCGGCAAGGATCCCTCGGCCGACGGCAAGCCCGACAGCTGGTGGCACCAGTGGCCCGATGTGGCGCTAACCGTGATCCAGTACCAAAATGAGGGTGAGGATTCCGGCAGCGCGACGATTGTCTATCCGGACGTCTACAAGACCGGTGAGCCGATCATCAACAACTGATCGGGCCTGGGTGATCACTCACATGCCTAACGGGTCAGCCGCGCGTTCCTGCGGCTGACCCAAATGTACAAACGACCGCCGGATGAACGGCGGCTCTTTGCCTTTCGGAGGAGTGCAAAGTGGAGTTTTCAGGATTTTTCTGGGCCGCCGTGTTTTGGATGGCCGGATGGGGCGTCATCGGCAGTATCGCCCTGAAGCGCCGTTATCTTCATCGCGATCTGGATACGTCGAACACGTCCATGGTCGGAGCATTTACCGGTGCTGCCGCGGGGCCGTTCGCACTGATCCCGCTTTGGATCAAAACGCCGCGGCTGACGACCCGTTACATCGTCCTGCCAGTCATTGCGACGGTTGTGGTGTTCGGGCTGTTTTTTGCCAAGGGCGATCCAGGCAACATCTGCGTGACCAACGGAACCTTCGTCGCGTCGCAATTTGTCAACGGGCTGGTCATCGGCATCATCTATGGCTTCATGGCGCTTGGGCTTACCCTGATATTCTCGATCCTCGGCATCGTCAGTTTCGCTCATGGCGAGTTCTACATGATCGGCGGCATGATCACCTATTTCATCACCTCGGTCTGGCTGCCCGGGATCAACCCGATGATCGGAGTACTGGGGGCCTGCGTTGCGACATTCACCCTGGGCGCGATTTTCGAGCGCATGTTCCTGACCCCGATGTACGAAGGCAAGATCGACCGCCCGGTCGAGTACGGCATTCTGGTGACCTTCGGGCTGGCCTTCACATTGCAGTATTTCGTGCAGGCCACCGCCGGCGCCAACCCGGTCAAAGCGCAACGCTTCCTGAGTTTTCCACGCATGGGGCTACCCTCGTCCGAAGACCCCTGGCTGATGAAGACCAGCCGCGGCTCGATGGAACTGTTCGAGAGCGTCACCATTTCCAGTCCGCGCCTTACGGCGGCGCTGACCTGTATCTTCGTCCTGCTGGCGCTGCTTTACCTGTTGCACCGCACATGGACAGGCAAGGCGCTGCGCGCGGTGTCGCTTGACCGCGAGGCCGCGGCCATTGCCGGGATCAACCCCGACCGCATGAACATGTTGGCCTTCGCGCTTGGCGGAATGATCGCCGCACTGGCTGGCTCGTTGCTGGTGCAGGCCTTTTCCTGGTTGCCGCAGGTCGGTGCCATTCCGGCCATGCGGTCTTTCGTGATCGTGGTTCTCGGCGGGCTCGGCTCGCTGCCCGGGGCCTTCTTCGGCGGTATCATCGTCGGGCTGGTCGAGGCTGCGGGGACCGGCTGTGTGCCTGATCCGCAGAAAGCGGCATCGTACATTCCGGCCTATGGCATGATCGTGCTGACCCTTACTTTGCTTCTGCGTCCGACTGGCCTTTTGGGCCGCAAATACGCAAGCGCAACACACGGGCAGAACTGATGAGCAGACAACACATCCCAACAGCCGCGGGCGCCGTTTTCCTGCTGATCCTGGGGCTCTTCCCGTTCGTCTATAACGGCGGAGACTATGACTATGTGATGCACATCATTATCATCGCGTTCTTCTATGCGATCCTGGCCTCCAGCTGGTCGATGCTGGCCGGTTATGCCGGGCAGTTTTCGTTCGGGCATATGGGGTTCATGGGGATCGGATCGTATACCACGGCCCTGCTGCTGCATTATATCCACTTCGCCCCAGAGCCGACCAGCATCTGTACCGAATTCGCGATCGGCGGCACCTACATGATTTTCGTCAACCCGATCGGCGTGACGTCGACATCGCTGGCGCAGGACTGTCTGCGCCAGGCAATGGACGTCTGGGACGGGTCGGTTCCAGTCTCTGACGTACCGGTGTGGCTGGGGATCGTGCTGGGCACGATCATGGGCGGCGTCGCCGGTCTGCTGGTGGGGCTGCTGGTTCTGCGCTTGCGCGCGGCCTATCTGGCGCTCTTTACGCTGGGGTTCGCCGAGATCCTGAAAGCCACGATCAGCGCCGAGATCCAGATCACCCGCGGGCAGGCCGGGCTGGAGACCCCTGCCCTGTTCGAAAACGGCATCACGCTGTTTGGCCGGGTCTATTCGCGCACCGACAAGCTGCCGCCCTATTTCGTGTTCTTCTTCCTGATGTTGGCCTGCCTCGCGGTTCTCTGGTGGCTGTCGCGGTCGAAATTCGGACTCTTCGTGCGCGCCTTGCGCGAGGATCAAGAGGCCGCCGCCGCCCTTGGCGTGAACACCACCCGCTACAAGGTGCTGGTTTTCGTGGTGACCACATCCATGGCCGCACTGGCGGGTGCGGTGCAGGCGCATTACGTGGGTATCGTCACGCCCAACGCGTTGTTCCTGCTGCAGATGAGCCTTGTGGTTGCCATGGCGGTGATCGGCGGGGTCGAGAACTTCGTTGCCGCCGCAATCGGGGCGATCTTGATCCAGTTCGTGCTTGAACTTCTGCGCAACAGCTTCACCATCGGGTCGGTCACCATCGACATGACGATCTGGCGCCTGGTGATCTTCGGCATCATCCTGATGCTGACACTGCGGTTCACCCGAAACGGGCTGATCGCGCCGATCATCGAGTATTTCCATCGCGGTCATGTCGCCGCCGAAACCGTTGCCAAGCGCGCTGCTGCAACCGACAAGGACGGGGTGCAGGGATGATCAATCTGAAAGTCACCAACCTGAAAAAGAGCTTTGGCGGCCTGGAGGTACTCAAGGGTATCAACTTTGAGATCAACGGCCCGGAACTGATCGGCCTTATCGGCCCCAACGGGGCCGGAAAGACCACGCTGACCAACATCCTTGACGGTGCGATCAAACCAAACAGCGGCACGGTATACCTGAATGGCGAGCGGATAGACCAGTACAAGCCCTATCAGGTCGCGCTGGCCGGTCTAGGGCGCACGTTTCAGGTCACCCGCTCGTTCCGGCGCATGTCGGTGCTGGAAAATCTATATGTCCCTGCGCTGGCCGTGGGCGAAGAGCAGAACAGGGCAGTCGTGCATGAAAAGGCAATGGAGGTGCTGGAGTTCCTGACCATCGACCACCTGCGCAACGACTATGCCCAGGCCCTGTCGGGTGGTCAGCAAAAGCTGCTGGAACTGGGTCGGCTCTTGATGCTGGATCCGGACGTCATCATCCTGGACGAACCCTTTGCAGGGGTTCATCCCAAGCTGATGGAGGTGATCTATGAATATATCCGCCGGGTCAACGACGAGGGCAAGGCGATCGTCATCATCAGCCACCAGATGGATGCGATCTTCAACCTGGCCAAGCGCCTGCTGGTGCTGAACTACGGCGACATGATCGCCGACGGCCCGCCCGCCGATGTGAAAAACGACCCTGCCGTCATCGAGGCCTATCTGGGGGTCGATGAAGAGGACGAGGACGAACTGGCAGGAGCCGATCAGTCATGAGCGATTTTCACACCGATACGGCGCTTGATATCTCTGATCTCGATGTGGGGTACTACAAGGATCTGAACATCCTGCAGGATCTGGACATCAGGGTGCAGCGCAACAAGATCACCGCAATCCTTGGCGCCAACGGGGTGGGCAAATCCACCGCGCTGAAGGCCGCTTTCGGCTTTTTGCGACCCTTCAAGGGCGACATCAAGCTTGACGGTGAAAGCATCATCGACGTGCCCACGCATATGCGCATCCTGAAAGGGCTGGCCTATATCCCGCAGCAGCCGGGCGTGTTCAAGGACATGTCGGTCGAGGAAAACCTGGAACTTGGCGGCTGGACCTTCCGCCGCGACAAAAAGCAGGTCCGCGACAAGATCGAAGCGAATTACGAGCGTTTTCCCGTTCTTCGCGACCGGCGCAAGCAGATCACCGGCGAGCTATCCGGCGGGCAGCAGCGCATGGTCGAGTTGGGCCGGGTTCTGATGGCCGAACCCAAGGTGATGCTGGTCGATGAGCCGACGGCGGGCCTTTCCAAGATGCTGGCGCAAGAGGTCTACACCATGCTGACCGATCTGGCGTCAAAGGAGAGCCTGACAATCCTGCTGGTCGATCAGGAGATCAGGCAGGCGCTGAAGATCTCGGACTACGTTTACATTCTGGAACTTGGCCGCAACAAGTATGAGGGTCGGCCATCGGACTTCCAGGATCTGGAAAAAGCGTTTTGGGTGGCCTGAACCATGGATCATGAAAAGAACCACCTGTTCTATCAGTCCCGGCAGCGGCGCCCACGGCTGAAACGCTCCGAGGGCATCTATATCTGGGACGTGGACGGCAAACGCTATCTCGACGGTTCTTCCGGCGCGATGGTGTGCAATATCGGTCATTCCAACCCGGCGGTTCTGGAGGCGATGCGCCGCCAGATGGAGATATCGACCTTTGGCTACCGGCTGCATTTCGAAACCGAACCGGGCGAGCTTTTGGCGGCCAAGATGGCCGCACTGGCACCCGAGGGGCTGGAACGGGTGTTTTTCGTCTCTGGCGGGTCCGAGGCGGTAGAAAGCGCCATCAAGCTGGCCCGGCAGTACAAGCTGGCCCGTGGCGAGGCGCAGCGATGGAAGGTGGTCTCTCGGTATCCGGCCTATCACGGCTGCACGCTGGGGGCGCTGGCGCTGACCGGCTATGCTCCGATGACGGCGCCGTTCGACCCGATGATGCGGACCATGCCCAAGATCCCCGCGCCGCGTGCCTATCTCGACGGGCTCGACGCCGACGATCCGGCAACCGGGCACCACTATGCCGATATGCTAGAAGAGCGCATTCTGGCCGAGGGTCCCGAAACCGTGCTCGCCTTTATCGTAGAGCCAGTCGGCGGGGCCTCGACGGGCTGTCTGGTGCCGCCTGTCGGTTACATGGCCCGGATCCGCGAGATATGCGACCGCTACGGCGTTGTGCTGATCCATGATGAGGTAATCTCTGGCGGTGGCCGGACGGGAACGTTCTTTGCCGGCGATCACTGGAACGCGCCGCCCGATATCGTGGTTATTTCCAAGGGGTTCGGCGCGGGCTACATGCCGTTGGGCGCCATCATCGCCCATGACGATGTCGTCGAGACGGTGCTTGACGACGGCGGCTTCATTCACGGCTTTACCTATGCCGGCAACCCGTTGGCCTGCGCCGCCGGTATCGCTGTGCTCGAAGAGATCGAACGTCAGGGCATGATGGAAAACTCTGTGGTTCAGGGCACGCGGCTGCGCGCCCGGCTAGAGACCCTGATGCAGCTATATCCGATCATCGGCGACGTACGCGGTATGGGGCTTCTGCAGGCGTTCGAGCTGGTATCGGACCGCACCACGATGGAACCCCTGCCCAAAGAGCTGAACGCCACTGACCGGTTGGTGGAAACTGCTTATGAAAACGGGCTCATCATCTATTCACGGCGCTCGCGCGGATACTCGGGCGACCATTTCCTGGTTGCACCGCCGATGATCACGACCGAGAAACAGGTCGACGAGATCATCGACAAGCTGACGCTTTCGCTCGATCAGTTCAGCGCCGCAGCAGGGTTGGAGTAAGCCATGTCGAAGATCATCATCACCTGTGCGATCACCGGGTCGATTCACACGCCTACCATGTCGCCCGCGCTGCCCTTCACCGCCCACGACATCGCCGATCAGGCGGTCGATGCGGCCAAGGCCGGGGCGGCCATCCTGCACCTGCATGCGCGCGACCCCCAGAATGGCCACCCTTCGGCGGCGGCAGACCATTTCATGGGGTTTTTGCCGGATGTCGGCGCGCGCACGGATGCGGTTGTGAACCTGACGACCGGCGGCAGCGCCATCATGACGCTGGATCAGCGGTTGGAGGGGCCGAAACGCGCCGCACCCGAGATGTGCTCGCTCAACATGGGCTCGATGAACTTCGCGCTTTATCCGATGGTGGCGCGGTACAAAGAGTGGCGGTTCGACTGGGAAAAACCGTTTTTGGAAGGTACCGACGACCTAGTGTTCAAGAACACGCCTCGCGACATCGCCCATGTGCTGACCGAGATGGGGGATAAACGCGGCGCCCGGTTCGAGTTTGAATGCTATGACACCAGCCATCTGGTGATGCTGCGCCATTTTGTCGACCGCGGCATGGTCAAGGCGCCGATCTTTTTGCAGTTCGTTTTCGGCGTGCTGGGCGGCATGGCGCCCGAGCCCGAGAACCTGATCCACATGAAGCGCCTTGCCGACAAGTATTTCGGCAACGACTATCAGTTTTCCGTTCTGGCGGCGGGCCGAGCCCAGATGCCGCTGGCAACCATGTCCGCGGGCATGGGCGGGCATGTGCGCGTCGGGCTGGAAGACAGCCTGTTCATCTCGCGCGGCAAGCTTGCCAAATCCAACGCCGAGCAGGTGGAAAAGATCCGCGGTCTGGTCGAGGGGCTTGGCCGCACTGTCGCCACGCCGGACGAGGCCCGTTCGATGCTTGGCCTCAAGGGCGCGGACAAGACGGAATTCTGACGCCATGAGCAGACACGGGATAAGACTGACGGCTCTGGCAAGCAGCAAGAAACCTGGCACTGCGCCGGGAGGCTGTCGGATGTTGCGGGCGGCGACTGCCTTGGCTCTGTCGCGAAGCTGCCCGGCGCCGACCGGACAAGATCTCTGTTGTGCCCGCGGGAAGGACAGCCATGAGGATTGGTTTCACAACTCTGCACCTGAAGAAGCGATTTCCGCTGGCGATCAGCCGTGGCGTGATCACCGGGTCGGACAACCTCTTTGTCAGTGTCAGCGACGGCCACCACACCGGTTGGGGTGAAATGGCGCCGGGTGGCAACGAGGGCGCCGATACTCCGCAAAAGGGCGAGGCCATGCTGCGCGACTTTTGCGCCGAGGGACTGGTCGACGATATCCACGGGATCTGGGACAAGGCCCGCGCTGCCGGTATCGCACCCTGCGCGCTGGCCGCGCTTGACATGGCGCTGTGGGATCTGCGCGCCAAACAGGCCGGCATGCCGCTATGTCGGCTTCTGGGGCTGTCGCGGCGGGCAGTGGTGTCATCGCTGACCGTAGGCATCAACCCACCCCAGATCGTACGCGACCGCGTGCCGTTGTTGCTGGCACAGGGCGCGAAGGCCCTGAAGATCAAGCTCGGCTCGCCCGAGGGGATCGAGGCCGACAAGGCGATGTTCGCCGCGGTTCTGGAAACCGCCACCGGCTCTGGTGCGGTGCTGCGGGTCGATGCCAATGGCGGCTGGTCGCTGGGCGATGCGCGCCACATGATGGGCTGGCTGGCGGAACGCGGCGTGGAGTATATCGAGCAGCCGCTGGTGCAGGGGCAGGAAGAGGCGCTGCCGGATCTGTTCAAGAGCCGTGCCCTGCCGATCTTCGTCGACGAAAGCTGCCGCATGTCGCACGACATCCCCGGCTTTGCGGCTTGCGTCGACGGCGTGAACCTCAAGCTGATGAAATGCGGCGGCATCACCGAGGCGCTGCGCATCGTCGCCACCGCCCGCGCCTTTGGGCTGAAGACGATGATCGGCTGTATGGGCGAAAGCTCTGTCTCTATCGCCGCCGGGGCCTCGCTGGGGGCGCTGTTTGACTATATCGACCTCGACTCGCACTTGAACCTCGATCCCGACCCGGCCACAGGGGCGCCGTTTGAAAACGGCGTCACTCTGCCTGCGGACATCCCAGGCCACGGAGGACGACTGAACAATGCTTGACCCCTCTCGTCCCATCGCCATCTACGCCGAGGCGACCATGGGCCTGATCAATGCCAAGATGGCCGAGGGCATCATCCGCTATGGCCAGAACCCTGTGGCCGCAGTGATCGACAGCAAGGCGGCGGGCCGCAAGGTGGGCGATCTGTGCAAGATGCAAAGCGATGTACCCATCGTTGCCACCTTGGGAGAGGCTATCGCCAGGGGTGCGGCGGTTCTGGTTCTGGGCACGGCACCCTCGGGCGGGCGGATACCGCCGGAATGGATGGCCGTGCTGCAGGCGGCGGTCGATGCCGGTCTTTCGCTGGTAAACGGGCTGCACGATCCGCTGAACCCGGTCCTGGGTCACCACCTGAAATCGGGCCAGTGGATCTGGGATATCCGCACCCCAGTCGGCGAATTGCCCCCGGTCGCCACCGCGATGGCGGCAAAGCTGGACAATACCCGCGTGCTGATGATCGGCACCGACATGGCGGTGGGCAAGATGACCGCCGGGCTGGAGATCTACCAGAGCCTGCAGGACCGCGGCACCGACGCGGCCTTTCTTGCCACCGGTCAGATCGGCGTGTCGATCATGGGCACCGGCATTCCTCTGGATGCCTTCCGCGTCGACCATGCCAGCGGCGCTGTCGAGCGTATGGTGGTCGAGGCAGCTTCGCACGATATCGTCATCGTCGAGGGGCAGGGCTCGCTTTTGCACCCCGGCAGCACCGCAACCCTGCCGCTGATGCGCGGTAGCTGTTGTAATGCGATGATCCTGTGCCACCGGGCCAGGATGCAGTTTCTCGACACGTTCGACAACCTGCGCATCCCGCCCCTGCCAGAAGTGGTCGCGTTGAACGAAATGACCGCCTCGGCCAACGGGGCGCTGACCGAGGCCAGGGTGATCGGCATCGCGCTGAACACCCGCGATCTGGACGATGCGGCCGCGAGATCCGAAATCTCGCGAACGGCGGAAGAGACCGGGCTGCCGGTCACCGACCCGGTCCGGTTCGGCGCCGACGTTCTGGCCGACCAGATAACGTAGCAGGTGAAGGCCGGGGTTTCCGCATCGAGGCATTGGCAGGGCGGTGTCAGAGGGATTCTGCTTGAGCCGGGCGGAGCGGGTTTGTAGCGTTCCAGGATGACAAAACGTGATCCTTTCAAATACTTTCATAGCAGCCTCGAGGTCATCCGCTTGGCTGTGATAATGTACGTACGGTTTCCTCTTTCCATGCGAAATGTCGAAGGCCTTCTGCACGAACGCGGCAACGATATCAGCCCCGATACGGTTCGGTTTTGGTGGAATCGGTTTGGCCCGATTTTTGCAGCCGAGATCCGTAAAAGTCGTATCCGGAAGATGCGCTCTCATTCCAATTGGCAATGGCATCTGGACGAGGTTTTCGTGAAAATCAACGGAGAGACCCACTACCTTTGGCGACCGACCACGAAGGCGAGGTGCTGGAATCATTCGTTACAAAGCGCCGCGACCGCAAAGCAGCGTTGAAATTTCTAAAGATAACAATGAAACTCTACGGTCGACCGCATGTTGTGGTAACGGACAAGCTGCGCTCCTACGGCGCTGCGATGAAGGTCATCGGCAATGCGAGCAAACAGGAAACCGGGCGCTGGCTGAACAACCGAGGCGAGAATTCTCACCAGCCATTTCAACGACGAGAGTGGGCGATGCTGGGCTTTCGTATACTCCTGCGGCTGAATTGACCTGAAGATTTTCTGGCCCCTTGAGTCAATGCACCGCATGGCCAAGCGCGAGTTATCATGCAGCGTCAGAGCATGAGCAAGCAACACAAAACAGTTTCCCTGACCGACGAACAGCGCGTAGCGCTTGAAGCGGTCTGCCGCCGCCGCAAGGTAGATGCCCTTGTTTGGAAACGTGCGCGCGCGTTTCTGCT
>JAAELR010000145.1 GCA_024226455.1 Paracoccaceae bacterium | reverse complement strand
CGTTCTCCTCCAGAACTTGCACCAGCAACAACTTCAGCTCATCCAAGCCCAGCTCGTCGATGTCGCTCGTGTGTTCCGCCATGGGTCAACCGGCTCGCACAAATCGGGCCCGCTGTGAATCCCCTTGCTGAGGAGAACCTCTCCGGCCTTTTGCCGATGTTACCATGTCCTCATGGGGACATGGCCGCCCGCCCTAGAGCGCTCCCTTGGTCGAGGGGATCGCATCGGCCTTGCGCGGATCAGTCTCAACCGCCTCGCGCAGGGCACGTGCCACTGCCTTGAACGCGGCCTCGGCGATGTGGTGGCTGTTGATCCCGTGCAGCGCGTCCACATGTAGCGTGATGCCGCCATGGGTGCTGAAGGCGGAAAAAAACTCGCGCACCAATTCGGTATCGAACGTGCCGATCCTGGAGGTGGGCAGATCAACGTTCCACACCAGGTAGGGCCGCCCCGACAGGTCCAGCGCCGCCCGCACCAGCGCGTCATCCATCGCCAGCAGGCAGGCCCCATAGCGGCGGATGCCCTTCTTGTCGCCCAAAGCCAGGGCCAGCGCCTGACCCAGCGCGATGCCCACATCTTCGACCGTGTGGTGGTCATCGATATACAGGTCGCCCTCTGCCCGTATGGTGAAATCGATCAGCGAATGCCGCGCCAACTGGTCGAGCATATGGTCGAAGAACCC
Organism: Paracoccaceae bacterium; assembly: GCA_024226455.1. Lineage (GTDB taxonomy): Bacteria > Pseudomonadota > Alphaproteobacteria > Rhodobacterales > Rhodobacteraceae > JAAELR01. The sequence goes on along the minus strand of JAAELR010000145.1, from coordinate 2,367 downwards.
GACGCCGGTCTGGTTGTCATAGGCACCGCTGCCGTCGAGATTGACCTCGACGCTGATATCGGTCTCGGCGGTCTTGCGCGTAATAGTGGCTGTTCGCATCACTGGCCTCTTGTCTTTGGCGCGTTATAGGCAGTGCATGCAGCGTTTCCAAGGCATCCGGGCAACCGCATTTCCCTATTGGCCAAAGCGAGGCGAATCTGCCATGGCTGGAGCAAAGGAGACGCACCCATAACCACGCTCGTTTTCGTCCAGTTGCGCTGCCGCCCGGGCACGACCTACAAGGTGGCCGAGGAAATCGTGCTGCGCGAGCTTCATTCAGAGCTCTATTCGATCAGCGGCGATTTCGACTTGCTGTTAAAGCCTTACGTCTCCGAAGGCGAGGATGTGGGCAAGTTCATCAACGACGGCCTGTTGGACATAACCGGGATCGAGCGATCGCTGACCTTCAGGGCATTCTGATGCGCCGGTCCATGGTTACGGGGCATTCCGGCATGGGCCTGACATGACCGATCCGGCAATTCTTGCCCTAGTGGCACTGGCCTTTTTGATCGCCGGGACCGTGAAGGGCGCCGCGGGTATGGGGCTGCCCACGACGGCCGTCAGCCTGATGACCCTCGCGCTGGACCCAAGGACCGCGATCGCACTGGTGCTGGTGCCGATGATCGCGTCGAACGCCTGGCAGGTCTGGCGCTCGGGCGAGATCCTGCGCGCCTGCAGGACCCACCTGCCTTTCGCGCTGACGCTGATGCTGGGTGTTGCAGTCACGCTGATGCTCAGCGGCGACGCGTCCGACCGGGTGCTGCTGGCGACCCTGGGTGCGGCGCTGCTGATCTTCGTGGCGGTCAACCTTGCCCGTTGGGCGCCCCATGTCCCGGTCTGGGCCGACCGTCCGGCGCAAGTGTTTGCCGGGCTGCTTGCGGGCGGAATGGGGGGGCTCACAGCGGTCTGGGCGCCACCGCTGGCTATTTATCTGGCCGCCCGCCGGGTCGGCAAGGACGAGTTCATCCGGGCCAGCGGACTGCTGATCCTGCTGGGCAGCCTGCCGCTGGCGCTGGGCTATCTGGGCCAAGGGTTCCTGACCGGCGGGACGCTGGCGATGTCGCTGCTTCTGCTGGGGCCAACGTTCGTCGGCTTCGCCATCGGCGAACGCATCCGTCGCGGCCTGTCGGAGACCGGGTTTGCCAGGACGCTGATGGTGATCTTCGCGCTGATGGGGCTGAACCTGCTGCGCCGGGCGCTGACCTGAACCGGCATGTTTATTGGGGCGCTCGGCAAGCCCTACGGGCTTTACTCGCTTGCGCCGGGACCGGCGAGAAATGCCCGAAGGGCTTGCCGAGCGGTGGAAGATTCGCAACGAGATGACAGCGCAGACGCTGCGCCACAAGGCGGGGCGCACCAGCGATGGCGCGTTGTGCGACGGATGCTGGCGATTGCACCGGTGTTTGAGGGCGCGGACACAAATGCCAGCGGATGAGGGTTGCGGGACGGGTCGCCAGACGTTCAGAGACTGGGTGCTTCGCTTCAACGAGGTAAGGGTTGCTGGGCTTTGCCTTGGCGGCGTTTCGGCACTCTGACCACGTGCTGACTTTGGCCTCGAGCGTAGCGCTGTCCGGGATACGTCGATCGAGGCATTGTCGAGCAACGGCGCTTGATTCGCATTCAGCGATGCTAAGCCGCGAGCCGTGTTTTGGGGTGTGCCATTCGAACCGCTCAACAATCCGACGGGCCTCGGCAGGCTCAAAAGCCTCGTAGAGCGAGGCGGGTCGGTGGGTGTTGAGACTGTCCTGCATTAGGATGATCTTTTTGGCATCAAGGAGATATGTGTCGGCCAAATCCTTGAGAATACGGGCCTAGTCGATGGCCGTGCGCCGCTCGCGAACGGCGACATGGCGCCAGCCCTCCAAGGGTGCAAATAGCATGAAAAGGCTGGCCACGCCCGCCCGTTCATATTCATAGTCAAAGCGTGCCTCGCGGTCGGGTGCCATGGGGATCGGCGCGCGTGTCTCGCGGGTCAGTTGCTTGCTGGTCTCGTTCAGACAGACCAGAGCGCGCGCCGGATCATGTGGGCGGGTGTAGACCTCCAGCACGTCCTCCATTGATGCAACGAAAGCGGCATTGGCCCCCGGGCGGAATTACCAAATAGCGACCTTGGCATGGGTCAGTTTTGACAAATAGTAAGCTATCTGATTCCTAGGGCCCCAATATCGGGAGTGTTTTGGATGCGTTTGGACAAGGCCGACAACAGCAACATGCCCGAACGTATCGCCTTGCTACAACGTTACCTCGCCCTGTTTGGGGCCGGATCGGTTCAGTTTCTGTTGGTGGATCCACTGCCCGGCAGGGCTTGTTTACATGCCCGAGAGGGGG
>JAAELR010000144.1 GCA_024226455.1 Paracoccaceae bacterium | reverse complement strand
GATCGACGGCCCGCGGCGCTTTCTGCAAGCGGTGCAGGACGAAGTGATGGAGGTGGCGTCGCTCAAGACCAGCGCCGTGGGCGGGATCGAGGCGACACGCACGATCATGACGCTGGGTAAAGCGCTCGGTGTTCCAATGCGAATTGAAGACTATTACGGCACCGGCATATTGCTGGCCTGCGTTACGCATCTCGCGCACACGCTGCCGCGGAAGATGGTCTTCGGGCTGTACGATTATGTCAGCGAGGATCTGCCGATGGTCAAAAACCCGCTAAAGGTCGAGAATGGCGAAATCCGCCTGCCCGACGCGCCCGGGCCCGGTCTCGACGTCGAAGTCAACGAGGCCATACTGGGCGTTCCGGTGGCGGTCGTCGAGGTTTGACTCGTGGCTAGCCCACTATCCGGTATCAGGGTAATCGATCTGGGGATCAACGCGCCGGGACCGTTTGCGTCGATGATGCTGGCCGACCTCGGCGCCGAGGTCGTCTCCATTGTCAATCCGGCTGTTACGGGCGGTCCGGACTACGCGGGTGCCGATTCCGACCCGATGCTTGCGGCGAGGGGTGGCCCGGCGGATGCGCTGCAGCGGGGCAAGAAGGTGCGTGCGATAGACCTGAAGTCGGAAGCGGGTTTCGACGAGATGCTGAGTCTGGTCGACACGGCCGACGTCGTCATATCGGAAATGCGCCCCGGAAAACTGGAGGCGCTCGGGCTGGGCTACGACGAATTGTCGAAACGCAACCAGCGCTTGATTCTCTGCGACATCAGCGGCTACGGCAAGGAACATCCGCAAGCCGCGCGCGCTGGCCATGACATCAACTACATGGCGCAATCGGGCGCGCTGTCGCTGATCCGCGACCGGCAGGATCGTCCGGTGGTGCCGCAGAATTTTATCGGTGACTACGCGGCCGGCGGTAGCCTGTCAGTCAATGCGATTCTCGCAGCGCTGTATGAACGCGAAAAAACCGGTGTTGGCCGCCAGATATCGCTATCGATGACCGCAGG
>JAAELR010000143.1 GCA_024226455.1 Paracoccaceae bacterium | reverse complement strand
TCATAGGCCATCGGCAGGTTCCGGATGTAGCTGTCGAGGGCCAGCAGCCCGGCTTCCCGCAGTCTTGGTTGCAATCCGTTAGGCTGCAGCAGGCCGTCCAACTGTTCGACGTTGGCCCGCAATGATTTCAGATCATCTCCCCGGACATAGAAGGCCATGCTCAGGGGGTAGAGCTTGTTCCCCCTGGCCATCTCCCGCTCGACAACCTCGGCGTCTTCCCGGGTGAGTTCGGCCTCCGCGGAGTCGCCCACGGCGGCGCGTTTGACCCGGGCGATATGGCCGCGGGTGAAGTCCTGGGGTCTGACCGTCATGGTCATCACCATCACGGTGTGTTCCGGAAACCGATCGAAGAGGGAGAAGAGATGATCGCCGGCCTGGCGTTCAGCGGTCATGTGCCCCACCTCGGGCGCCCGGCGCAGCCCCTGTACCGTGACGATGGTGTGGGGCAACTCATCGAACCACCAGGTGGCCGATGCATTATCCGAGCGTGGCATCGTCAACGTAAGGCGCTCGGCCAGATCGTAGCCGAAGGGAAGTCCTTCGTCCCCGGGATAGGGGGCGATCTCCACCAGCCGGTCGGGATCACCATTGGTGATCTCAGGGGCCGGGTTAAACCACTTGAGCAGCCACTCATAGAGGTCCCGCCCGGTCCCGCGCTGCGCCCGGATCCCTGCCGAGGCCAAGGCGGCCACCCATTTGGTGGCAACGTCGTTCAGCGCCTCTTCGATCTCAATCGCCGGTGGCGG
>JAAELR010000142.1 GCA_024226455.1 Paracoccaceae bacterium | reverse complement strand
GCCGTGGTCGCGGGCGCCCGGGCTGGCTGCGCAGCCCGACCGTCAGGCGCCGGAAGGCATACCTCACGCTGTCGTGTCCCAGGCGCGCACCGCGGGCGTTGACGAACCAATGGGGGACCTGGCGACCGGCCAGGAACTGCTCGCGGCGCTCCCGGTAGTCGGTCAGGGCCTCGACGGTCGTCGCATGCAGCGGAACCAGGCGGGACTTGCCGAACTTGGCCGAGCGTATTGTCAGGACGCCCTCGTCGAGGTCAACGTCGTCCGGGGTGAGGCCGAGCGCTTCGCCAATGCGCAGGCCCGACACGCTGAGCAGTCCGAACAGGCAGTACAAGGTGTGGTTTGCCAAACCCTCTTTCGCTGGCCACCGCAGGGCGCCTTGCAGCAGGCGACCGACGTCGTCGCCAGTGAGGAAGCAGGGGCTTGGCCGTTGATGCTCGAAGGACAGCAGGCCCGACGGTGGAAGTTCGGTCCTTGGATCGAACGCACCGCAGTAGCGGGCGAAGCCGCGAACATAGCTCAGACGCTGCGCCCACCGGGCTGGCTGGACCGACGCCGGCTGCGTTGCCCAGGCAAGCGCGAGGTCCGTGGAGACATGGTCGGCCTGGGCCAGCTCCATGAAGTCGACGAACGACGACAGGCCTGTGCCTTCCGTGCGCAGCTTGAACCCCGAGGCGCGGCGCATGGTCAGGTAATCCTCCAGCAGCTCCCGCAAGGTGCTCATTTCGCACCCCCTGGCCAAGGCAGGCTGAGCGGTCCCGGTGCCGCGAAGTCCACCTTCGCGCAGATGCCGGTCGTCTTGGCATGGCGGTGTCGCAGCAGACTGCCAATTTCGGTCAAGGTGGCACCGCGCCGGAGCATGTCCGCTGCCAGTGCATGACGGAACTGGTGGGTTCCCCGGTGTCGGGTCTCAACGCCGGCGCGCTTGAGCGCCGCGTCGACGATCGAGCTGACGGTCTGCGCCGCCCCCAGACCGCGGATCGGTGCGCATGCGCGCAGGAACAGTGCCCGGTCACCGCTGGCCGGGCGCCCTCGGCGCAGATAGTCCGCGATCGCCTCACCGACTGCCACGGGCATGGGCAGGGATGCGGCCTGCCCCCCCTTGCCAGCCACGGCAATGGAACCCGCCTCCCGGTCGACACTGTCCAGGGTCAGCGAGACGATCTCGCCGGAACGCAAGCCCAAGTGCGCCAGCAGCGTGAGAATCGCACAGTCACGGCGCCCGACCGAGGTGTCGCGCGGGCAATGCGCGAAGACGGCGCGCAGGTGATCCGGAGCGATGGCCCGGGGAATCCCGGTCATCGACCAGCTAGGCACCGTCGGGACCGCAGCGGCGAGATCCAGTTCAATCTCGCCGCAATGGCGCAGGTGCCGAAAGAACGACCGCAAGGCGCTGGTCGCGGATTTGGCCCTGGCCGGACTGAGACGCGCGGCCTGCCGCTGCACGAACCCGATGACGTCCCCGGCACGCAAGGCGGGGAACACCACCGGTCCATCGCTGAAGCGCTCGGAAAGGAAGTGTTCGATGAACGGGCAGTACTGGATCAGCGTCCTGTCGGAGAGCGCGCGCT
>JAAELR010000141.1 GCA_024226455.1 Paracoccaceae bacterium | reverse complement strand
TCTACCCGTTCAACGCGTTCCGCTCGCTACTCGGAATTGCGGGCGGCGCAGCCGCGCCGACCTTTGACGGGCTGTACTCCGGGGAATGGGTGCAGCCCACATTTAGTAGGTGTGGGTAACAACCGGATAGGCAAGGTTTGGGGTTTCTCGGTGACCGGCCGACCTGCCCGAACCACAGGAACATCATGTCGCGGCTGACCTGCCACATCTAGGGTCAGTACGGGCGGGAAGCTGGTCGCGAAGTAACGGGGTTGCGGTGCGCAGGTAACGCACCCTACAAACACCGGCAGGGTGCGCTATCAGCGCACCGTTTTCCCCGGGGGGCTTTCTGAATGCCGCTGATCAAAAGCTGGGTCGACAGCGCCAACAGGCCAAAGACCGAATTTCCGCTGAACAACCTACCATATGGTGTATTCTCGGTCGGCGACAACGACTGGCGCTGCGGCGTGGCCATCGGCGACCGGATCGTCGATGTCACTGCGCTGGAAGAGGTCGGGTTGTTGCGTCCTGACCCCGGGCCCCATGTCTTCGATGTGCCCTTTTGGAATGACTTCATGGAGTTGGGACCACAGGTCTGGGCCAGTTTCCGCACGCAACTGCAGGCGCTTCTGGCTGAGGACAACGCCAACCGGGAGGCGGTAGAGCCGCATCTGGTGGAGATGGCCGACGCGGAGTTGCACATGCCCTTTGCAGTGGCCGAGTACACAGATTTCTACTCTGGCTGCCACCATGCTACCAATGTCGGCGCCATGTTCCGTGGCGCCGACAACGCTCTGCCGCCGAACTGGCTGCATATCCCGATCGGCTATAACGGTCGCGCCTCGTCGGTGTATGTCAGCGGCACCGATATTCGCCGCCCCTGGGGGCAGCTCAAGTCACCAGACCACGCCTTGCCCGCCTTCCTGCCCTGCCGCCGCTTCGATATCGAGCTTGAGATGGGCGCCATCGTCGGCCAGCCCTCGGACGGGCCGGTTTCGGTGCAGCAGGCCGACGACATGATATTCGGTTACGTGCTGCTGAACGACTGGTCGGCGCGCGATATCCAGGCTTGGGAGTACCAGCCTCTGGGCCCGTTTCAAGCCAAGGCGACCGCCACCAGCATCAGCCCCTGGATCGTGACCAAGGCAGCGCTGGAACCGTTCCGCACCTCGACGCCTGAACGCGAGAAAGACCTTCTGCCACATCTGGCCGAACCCGGACCTATGCTCTACAACATCCCGCTTTCTGTCTCTATGCAGCCCGAAAACGCCGAAAAACCTACGGTGATCGCGCGGACTAACTACTCGCAGATGTACTATTCCGCCGCCCAGCAATTGGCGCATCACACTACTGCCGGGTCGCCGATGAACACTGGCGATCTTCTGGGCTCTGGCACAATCTCTGGCCCCACCAAACCCGAACGCGGCAGCCTGCTGGAGCTTTGCTGGGGCGGCAAGGAACCGATGACGCTCGACACCGGCGAGACCCGGACCTTTATCGAGGACGGGGACACGCTGACGCTTTGCGGGGCGGCACAGGGCGACGGGTACAGGATCGGCTTCGGCGATTGCACCGGTAGGGTCGTGGCCGCTCTCGACAAATCAGTGCTTCCCTATCCGGATTGAGAACGAACGTGGCCAAGGCATTCGCGTCGCAAGTCGGTGCGACGGGAAAGAGAACCAGCTTCACCGAGGTGGGCGAAACGCTGGGGACCCCGCCATCGTGAGCACACGCAATTTCGTCGAAAGCATCAATGGCGCCGCCGCGAGGGTGGCTGCCAGTGGAGGGTCGCTGATAAATGCCTGGGACGCGGTGCGTGCGGAAAGCGGCCCCCCGGCTTGCCGACTTCGCGATGCGAGTGCTGCGGCTGATAGCGATCTGGTACTCAGTCTGGACAGTGGTACCTGGCCTGGTTGTCATGGCGTTCAACTGACCGGATCAGAGCCACGCGGCGTGGGATGGTTTCAGCGCTTCCCGCCCTCCTGCCGTCAGCACCCAGCAGTCGCAGCCTTCGAATACAGCCGCCGTTAACTGGCGGAAATAGCCTGCACCGGTGTCCAGATTGACCCGGTTGCCGCAATGCATCGGCGCCTCGACCGGCGTGTGCCCATGCACGATCAGCGCCCCGTGATCGCGGGTATCGTTCAGAAATTCCTGCCGAATCCAGATCAGATCATCCTCTACCTGCTGGTCCAGCGGCACACCGGGGCGGATACCGGCATGGGCAAAGAGCAACTCTCCCAAGGCGATGTGTGTCTCTAATTCAGCCAAAAAGGCCCGGTGCAATGCAGGAACCCGCGCCACTGCTTCTTCGTGGACGGTGGCCTTAATGGCCTCGACCCCATAGGACATCAGCGTTTCTCGTCCGCCCATATTCGGCGTCAGCCAGGTCAGACCAGAGCGCAGACAGTTGTCGCGCAAGCTACCGTCATTCAGGAAATCGCGAAACAGCCGGTCGTGGTTGCCCATGACCATGCGCCAGGGCTGCCCCGACGCGACGCCGTCGATCAGGAGCCGCAGGACCCCGGCCGTTTCGAGCCCACGGTCACAATAGTCGCCAAGATGAACGACCGGTGCATCCCGGTCACCACACGATACTCGGTCCTCGGCGATGAAGGTATGGGCAGCCCTGAGCATGTCGAGCTGGCCGTGGATATCGCCGATGGCGTAGACCCGCATCAGGTCACGCCGAATTCCAGCGGGCTGACCTGCTGGAAGCGACCGGTCGCCTTCAGTTCTGCCACCACATCCGCAGGCGGCGGGTTGTCGAGATACAGCAGCGCAATCGCCTCGCCGCCGACATCGGATCGGCCCAGAGTAAAGTTCGCGATGTTGACCCCGTGGTTGCCCAGGGCCTGACCCAGCGTGCCGATGATGCCTGGCACGTCCTCGTTGGTGGTGTACAGCATGTGCTGGCCGATCTCGGCGTCGATGTTGATGCCCTTTATCTGGATAAAGCGCGGTTTTCCATCGGAAAAAACCGTGCCCGCGATGGAACGCTCGCGCTTTTGCGCGACAACGGTCAACTTGATGTAGCCTTCGAAAACACCGGTCTTGCCTTGCGTGGTCGTCGCGATATCGACCCCGCGGTCGCGCGCGATGACTGGGGCCGAGACCATGTTCACGTCGGGGTTCTGAGCTTTCATGATACCCGCAACGGCGGCAGAGCTGAGCGCGGCGGTGTTCATGTCGGCGACGGTGCCGTCATAGAGGATGTTGATCGCCTTGACTGGCGCGTCGGTCAGCTGCCCTACGAAATCACCGAGGTATCCGGCCAACTTGATCCAGGGGCCCATCACCTTGGCCTCTTCGGCGGTGACCGACGGCATGTTCAGTGCGTTCTGCACCGCGCCGGTCAGCAGATAGTCCGACATCTGCTCTGCCACCTGCAGCGCCACGTTCTCTTGCGCCTCGGTGGTAGAGGCCCCCAGATGCGGGGTGCAGACCACGTTGGGCAGCTTGAACAGCGGATTGTCGGTAGCCGGTTCAACAGCAAAGACGTCCAGCGCGGCAGCAGCAACGTGACCCATCTCCATCATCTCGACCAGAGCCTCTTCGTCGATCAGGCCGCCGCGGGCGCAGTTGACAACGCGAACGCCGCGCTTGGTCTGCTCAAGTGCCTCTCGTGAAAGGATATTTCGGGTCTTGTCGGTCAACGGTACATGCAGGGTAATGAAGTCAGACCGGGTCAGCAGTTCATCGAGTTCTACCTTCTCGACCCTGATCTTTTCGGCGCGTTCCTCGCTGAGGAACGGGTCATAGGCGACGACCTTCATCTTCAGCCCTAGCGCCCGATCTATGACGATACTGCCGATATTACCGGCACCGATGACGCCCAGTGTCTTGCTGGTCAGTTCGACCCCCATAAAGCGGGATTTCTCCCATTTGCCGTCGTGGGTAGAGGCGTTGGCCTCGGGGATCTGGCGGGCAGCGGCCATCATCATGGCAATGGCATGTTCGGCGGTGGTGATAGAGTTGCCGAAGGGCGTGTTCATCACGATCACGCCCTTTCTGGAGGCGGCGGGAATGTCGACATTGTCGACCCCGATACCGGCGCGGGCAACGACCCGGAGATTGCCGGCGTTGCCCAGCAGCCTGTCTGTGACCTTGGTGGCAGAGCGAATCGCAAGGCCATCATACTGGCCGATCACTTTCAGCAATTCGACCTTGTCCTTTCCCAGCTCGGGGCGAAAATCCACGTCGATTCCACGATCGCGGAAGATCTGTACGGCGGTTTCCGAAAGCTTGTCGGAAACGAGAACCTTGGGGGCCATTCTGGACTCCATTTCAGGTGATTTCTGGGTATCGGACTTCGGTCGGACTTCTATCGGACTTCCGTCGGGCAGAGTGTCGGGTCAGGCGGCGGCCTGCTGCGCCTTGATCTCGGCGGCAACGGCCCAGCCGATCCACGGCATCAGCGCCTCGACATCAGAGGTCTCGACCGTGCCGCCACACCAGATGCGCAGGCCCGGCGGCGCATCGCGATAGGAGCCGATGTCATAGGCGACGCCCTCGGCCTCTAGCCGCTGGGCAACCGCCTTGGCGAATGCGGCGCCATCGGTGATGCGGTGATCGGTGAATTTCAGGCAGACCGAGGTGGTAGAGCGAACCGCAAGGTCTTCTGCGAGAAAGCCTATCCAGCCTTGCGCGGCAACGTAATGTTCGATGGCGGCATAATTCGCACGGGCGCGGGCGGATAGCCCACCCAGGCCACCAACCGATTCGGCCCAGTCGAGCGCAAAGAGATAGTCTTCGACCGCCAGCATCGAGGGCGTGTTGATCGTGGCGCCTTCGAAAATGCCGCCGATCAGCTTGCCGGCCTTTGTCAGCCGGAAGATCTTGGGCAGCGGCCAGGCCGGGGTGTAGCTTTCCAGCCGTCGCACGGCGCGGGGGGAAAGGATCAGCATGCCATGGGCCGCCTCGCCGCCCAGCACCTTTTGCCAACTGAACGTTGTGGCATCGAGCCGGTCCCAGGGCAGGTCCATGGCAAAGGCGGCAGAGGTTGCATCGCACAGCGTCAGGCCCTGACGCTCGTACGGGATGACATGGCCGCCCGGCGGCACCCGCACACCAGAGGTTGTGCCGTTCCAGGTAAAACAGACGTCCTTGTCGTAATCCAGCGTGGCCATATCGACGATCTGTCCATATTCGGCGGTGTGCACGGTGGCATCCAGTTTCAGTTGCTCGACCGCGTCGGTCACCCAGCCTGCGCCAAAGCTCTCCCAGGCCACCATCTCTACCGGGCGTTCGCCCAGCAGGTTCCACATCGCCATCTCGAATGCGCCGGTATCCGAGGCCGGAACGATGCCGATCTTGTAACTGGCGGGGATATTCAGGATCTTGCGGGTCTTTACGATCGCGGCCTTCAGCTTGTCCTTGCCAATGGCGGCGCGGTGCGAGCGACCAAGCGCTGCGTCCTTCAGGGCGTCAAGCGTGAAAGTAGGCGGTTTGGCGCAGGGGCCGGAGGAGAATCGCGGGTTTGCCGGTCGCCTGGACGGCATGCGAACGGCGTCGAGCGACGCCGGTTTGGTCATAACCATAGCTGGTATCCTTACAGATATACGCCCCTCGTTGGGGAGGGGTGTCCCACAGATGGTCTTATCAGCCTGTTCGGGTTTAACAACCGTAAATTTTGCCCTATAGCGCCGCTTTGTTGGTTAATGGCGACTTAGGAAGGTCCGGGCCCATGTTTGTGATCACACTTGTGGCGAACCCCGAGCGACGCAAATTGGAACCTGCTCTGGTCGCCTCGCTGCGCAATGCCTGGGGTGGCGGCGATGCCTCGTGGCTGGCGCCGGACGAGGCGGCGGAGTTCGCTGTGGCCGAGTTGCCGGGCAACCGTTGGGATGTGTGGCGTGACTGCCAGGACGCAGGCGTCGATCTGGTGGCGCAGCGCGGGGCGGGGCGGCGCAAGAAGATGCTGATGGCGGACATGGATTCGACCCTGATCCGGCAGGAATGCGTCGACGAGCTGGCCGCCGAGGCGGGGGTCGGAACCCGGGTGGCCGCCATCACTGCGCGGGCGATGAATGGTGAAATAGAGTTCGAGGCGGCGCTGCGAGAGCGGGTTGCCCTGTTGAAGGGTCTGCCGGTCGATGTGATCGCAAAGGTGCTGGACGAGCGCATCACCTGTGTGCCGGGAGGCAGGGCCCTGGTGGCGACAATGCGGGCGAACGGCGCCCATGCGGCACTGGTCAGCGGTGGCTTTACCGCCTTTTCTTCCGTGGTGGCGGGGCATCTGGGATTTGACGAGCATCGGGCGAATACCTTGCACGAGGCGGATGGTCTGCTGACCGGAACGGTGGGCGAACCGATTCTCGGGCGGGACGCCAAGGTGGTGGCGCTGAACCAGATCACCGGGCGGCTGGGGCTGAGCGCCGATGATGTGATCGCGGTGGGCGACGGCGCGAACGACCTGGGTATGCTGGGGCTGGCCGGAACCGGCGTGGCGCTGCATGCCAAGCCCTCGGTGGCGGCCCAATGCGATGTGCGGATCAACCACGGCGACCTGACCGCGCTGCTGTACCTGCAGGGCTACAGCCGCGAGGAATTCGCCTGAGGATAAGGTCGGGTCGGGGGCCGGGCGTCAGACCCCCGAGGTGTTGTCAGCCAGATGAAAGAGCCGTCAGAAGCTTGCCGGAGACGGGCGAATGTAGCCGGTGGTGATCTGGCGGCGGTTCAGGATGGGGGCGTTGCGGCGGCGCAGGGTCATCGGGTGATCGGGGTCGAGCGCGCCGAGGCGCACCAGGATCTCGGCGATGGCGCATTCGCTGGCACGGGATGCGCCGTCTTCGATTTTCAGCGCGACGCCCAGTCTCTGTTGCGGCAGGATCGCGACGAATACCGCCTCTGCCCCGGTCTTGATCGCCACCTGCCCGTCCATGGCGCGCATCAGTTCAGTGCAGGCGCGTTTCTCTCCGGCCACCAGATCGGGATGCGCCGTCATCGCCGCGGTAAGCCGCTGCATGGCGCGGCCCCGGGCGGTACTGTCGTCGGCGCTGGCAAAGCGGGCCATGGCGCGGGCCAGACCATGCACTGTGGTAGCGAAGTTAGGCGCCGAGCAGCCGTCGATGCCATAGCCGGGCGAGGCTTCGCCGGTGACTGATTCGAAGGCCTCGCGCACCGCTAGCTGGACCGGGTGGCCGATGTCGAGATATTCCGGACCACCACCGAGATACCTCGACAGGGTCAGAAACCCGGTATGCTTGCCAGAGCAGTTGTTGTGCCACTGGCAGGGTTTGTCGTGGTTGCGGAACACGGCGTCGCGGGCGTCCGGGTCATTGGGAACCTGTGGACCGCAGCGAAGATCGGCGTCGCCGAGACCCAGATCGCCCAGCCAGTTTTGCACCCGCGTGGTATGGATCGCCGCGCCCTGGTGGCTGGCGCAAGCCAGCGCCAACTGCTCTGTCGTCAGGCCAAAGGCATCCGCCGCCCCGCTTTCGATCAACGGCAGGGCCTGCAGCATCTTGCACGATGACCGGGGTAGAATCACCTTGCCGGGATCTCCCCATGACTGAACGATGGCACCTTTCTCGTCGCAGACCACTGCGTGGCCACGATGCAGGGATTCCAGGAACTCCCCACGCCAAACCTCGACCATCGGCACCGCCTGGTTCATCCGTACTGCTCCTTGCCTTTGCGCGATTTTCTGCCAAGAGGGCTTTCACAAATCGGCATGATTCCGTTACACTGTGAAAAGTCGATTGAACATTGCATGCTTGCCCGGAAAGGTCACGGCAGATTGACAGGGGGTGGGCCATGAGAGGCAGAGACGGCTGGAGGCTGTGATAGAGATGCACGCACGAACAATTCGCGGGATCGCCGGCGTAGCCTTGGCGTTGGTGGCTACCGGCGCTTGGGCCCAGGAATCGAACAACCGCGTAGCGGCACATACCGACTGGAGTGTGTTCGAAGCCGCTGAACCAAAACAATGCTGGAGCGTTTCGAGCCCCAAGGAAACGGTCAACACCCGCGACGGGCGGGTCGTGGCGGTGCGGCGGGGCGATATCCTGCTGTTCATTTCCTATATCCCCAGCTCCAATGTGGACGGTCAGGTATCGTTCACCGGCGGCTATCCGTTCAAGGGCGGCTCGACCGTGACGCTGGATATCGGCGGCACCAAGTTCGAGCTGTTCACGGACGGCGAAATGGCATGGTCGGCCTCTGAGTCGGACGACACCAAGATCATCGCGGCGCTGAAACGTGGCGCAGAGGCGGTTCTGCGGGGTGAGTCGTCCAGAGGCACCAAGACCGAAGACACGTTTTCTCTGTTTGGCTTCACGGCGGCGGTAGAGGATGCCGACAAGCGCTGTAATAGCTGACCGCGGTTACCGCCACATGCCCGACACGGCAAAGCCATGCTGACGGGTGGCGGGTATCATCACGAATTCCGGTTTGGCTCGGCTCAGGAAACGGCAGCATTCGCCGCTGGTCTGGCGCCGCTCTTGCGGGCGGGCGACACAATTCTGCTGCAGGGCGGGCTTGGGGCCGGAAAGACCCATTTCGCCCGGTCGCTGATTCAGGCCTGGCTGGCCCGGGCCGGTCTGGCAGAGGACGTGCCGTCGCCGACCTTCACGCTGGTGCAGACCTATTGCGATGGCGAGGCAGAAATCTGGCACGCCGATCTCTATCGGCTGACCGGACCCGACGAAGTGACAGAGCTTGGGCTGGAGGAGGCATTCGGTGCCGCGATCTGCCTGATCGAATGGCCCGATCGGCTGAAAGACCTGACGCCAGAGGGTGCGCTGACCCTGCGGTTCGCGATGACCTCTGTTCCGGGTGAGCGGATGGCAGTGGCAACGTCGGCGGATCGTCGTTGGGCCGATGTTCTGGCGAAGGGGTTGGGGGATGTTTGACAAGACCGGCTCGGCGCGGCTTTTTGGCCTGCCGCCGGGGGTGGAGTTTCCCAAAGGGCTGATTGCCGGGCTGATGCGGCGGCTGGAGGGGCAACCGCCCGACGCCATCGCGCGGGTCGAGATCTACGTCAACACACGGCGCATGCAGCGGCGGCTGAAGTCGCTGTTCGATGAGGGCCCGGCGATGCTGTTGCCCCGCATCCGGCTGGTCACGGATCTGGCCGCCGACATGCGGTTTGCCGACATTCCACCGCCTGCCCCGGTTCTACGGCGGCGGCTGGAGCTGACCCAGCTTGTCGGCGGGCTGCTGGATGCAGAGCCCGATCTGGCGCCGCGGGCGGCGCTGTTCGATCTGGCCGACAGCCTGGCCGGGCTGATGGACGAGATGCAGGGCGAGGGCGTGGCGCCCGAGGTGATCAGGCGGCTGGACGTGTCGGATGTGTCGGGTCACTGGCAGCGCAGCCTGCGATTCGTGACGCTGGCAGAGCGCTATTTCACCGCCGAGAGCGGCCATGGCCCCGACACCGAGGCAAGGCAGCGGCTGGTGGTCGAGCGGTTGGCCGGGATCTGGGACAAGGCGCCGCCGGAACACCCGGTGCTGGTGGCCGGGTCGACCGGATCGCGTGGTGCCACGGCGCTGTTCATGCGGGCGGTGGCGCGGCTGCCGCAAGGCGCGGTGGTGCTGCCCGGAGTGGATTTCGACATGCCCGGCCAGGTCTGGGAACGGCTCGACACCGCGCTGACCGCCGAGGATCACCCGCAGTACCGCTTTGCCCGGCTATGCCGTGATCTGGGCATCTCTCCGGCTGATATCCAACCGTGGGATGTGTCTCTGATCCCGCAGAATCCGCCCCGGAACCGGCTGGTCTCTCTGGCGCTGCGGCCTGCGCCCGTGACCGACCAATGGCTGACCGAAGGCAAGGCCCTGTGCGATCTGGATGCCGCCACAGAGCAGATGACGCTGATCGAAGCGCCGTCGTCGCGGGCAGAGGCCGCAGCGGTCGCGCTGGTGCTGCGGCAAGCGGCGGAGCAGGGGCGCAGTGCGGCGCTGATCACGCCCGATCGGACCTTGACGCGGCAGGTGACGGCGGCGCTGGACCGTTGGGGGATCGTGCCCGATGACAGCGCCGGGCGACCCCTGCCCCTGTCGGCGCCGGGGCGGTTCTTGCGCCATGTGGCGGGTCTGTTCGGTCAACCCTTGACCGGCGAGGCGCTGTTGACGCTGCTGAAGCATCCGCTGGCCGCAACCGGGGCCGAGGATCGCGGCGCGCATCTGCTGCACACCCGCGAGCTGGAGCTGAGACTGCGCCGCCGGGGCCCGCCCTTTCCGGGGGCGGGCGACCTGCTGGGCTGGGCCGAGAAAGGCGACGAGGCGCGGCGAGACTGGGCCGAGTGGCTGGCCGGGCTGATCGCCGGGAGCGACGCAGGCGGAGAGCACAGCCTTGCGGCGCATCTGGACCGCCACATCCGGCTGGCCGAGGGGCTGACGGCGGGGCCGGGACAGAACGGCAGTGGCGCGTTGTGGCTGGAGGCGGCGGGTATCGAGGCGGCGCGTCAGGTCGATGAGTTGCGGCGCGAGGCGCATCACGGCGGAGATCTGTCGTCGGCCGATTATGCGTCCCTGTTTCACGGTGTTTTACAACGCGGCGAGGTGCGAGAACCGGTCACGGCGCATCCCGGTATCATGATCTGGGGCACGCTGGAGGCACGGGTGCAGGGCGCCGAACTGGTGGTGCTTGCCGGGCTGAACGAAGGGGTCTGGCCGGAGCCGCCAAAACCCGATCCGTGGCTGAACCGCGCGTTGCGCGACCGCGCCGGGCTGCTGCTGCCGGAGCGCCGCATCGGGTTGTCGGCGCATGATTTCCAACAGGCCGTTGCCGCGGGCGAGGTGGTGCTGAGCCGCTCGGTTCGCGATGCCGAGGCCCAGACCGTGCCATCGCGCTGGGTGAACCGCCTGTGCAACCTGCTGGGCGGGCTGCAAGGCGAGGGCGCCGCCTCGCTGGGGGCAATGCGGCGGCGGGGCGAACGGTGGCTGGCCATGGCCGAGCAACTGGACGCTCCTTTGGCAAGGATACCCCCTGCCCCCCGCCCGGCACCGCAGCCCCCGGTCGAGGCGCGGCCGAGCGAGATCAGCATCACCGAAGTGCAGCGACTGATTCGCGATCCTTATGCGGTCTATGCCAGGCGCATTCTGGGGCTCGGGCCACTGGACCCGCTGCACCATCGCCCCGACGCCCCGTTACGGGGCACCATCGTGCACCGGATCGTCGAGCTGTTCATCGCCGAAGGCCCGGTGAGACATGTCAAAACCGGGTGCGCGCGGCTGATGGCCATCGCCGACGAGGTCCTGCAGGCCGAGGCCGCCTGGCCCGCGGCGCGGCGATTGTGGCGGGCTCAGCTGGCTGCGGTGGCGGAGTGGTTCGTTGCCGGAGAGAGCGCCCGGCAATCACAGGCGCAGCCGCTGGCTTTGGAACAGAAGGCCGAGATGGAGCTGCCGCTGACCGGGGTGACCCTGCGGGGCAAGATCGACCGGGTGGACCTGCGCAGCGACGGCACGCTGGCGATCTATGACTACAAGACAGGCGCGCCGCCCAGCAAGGATCAGCAAGAGCATTTCGACAAGCAGCTGTTGCTGTCGGCGCTGCTGGCCGAGCAGGGCGAGCTGAAGGGTGTTGCCACGATGCCCGTGGGCGAGACCAGTTTCATCAGGCTGGGAACCAGTCCGAAATTCGACCCTGTTACACTTGAAGGCGGTGAGGTGGCCGAGGTATTGCAGGGTCTGGAAAAACTGCTTGGCGCCTACCTGACACGAGGCAAGGGCTATGTCTCACGGCGGGCGGTTGCCCGGCTGGGGTACGGTGGCGACTATGACCATCTGGCCCGGCATGGCGAATGGGACGAAAGCGACGACCCGACGCCAGAGGAGGTCGGCTGATGGACGCCGCGACGACTCAGCAAAACCGTGCGGCAGAGCCCGATGCCTCTACCTGGCTGTCGGCGAATGCCGGGTCGGGCAAGACACGGGTGCTGACCGACCGGGTGGCGCGGCTGTTGCTGGACAAGGTGGCGCCGGCGAACATCCTTTGCCTGACCTATACCAAGGCGGCGGCGTCCGAGATGCAGAACCGGCTGTTCCGGCGGCTTGGTGCCTGGGCGATGAAACCCGACGGCGCGCTGGCCGAGGAACTGGCGGCGCTGGGAGTGGCGGATGTGCATGACCCCGAAAGGCTGGCCGAAGCGCGGCGGCTTTTCGCCCGCGCCATCGAGACGCCGGGGGGTCTGCGGATACAGACCATCCACAGCTTTTGCGCCTCGCTGCTGCGCCGGTTCCCGCTGGAGGCTGGGGTGACGCCCGGTTTCGTCGAGATGGACGACCGGGCGACGGCGCTGCTTTGCGACGAAATTCTGGAGGAATTGGCCGGGAGCGACGCGGGCGACACAATCGACGCGCTGGCGGCACAACAGCCCGGCGTCGACCTGATGCGGATGGTCGCGGCGGTGGTGAAGAACCGCGAGGCTCTGCGCCGCGAGGCAGGTGAGGCCGAGATACTTGACTGGTTCGGCCTGCCGCCAGGCTATAGCGCCGAGGAGTTGCTGGAAGAGGCGTTTGATGGCAGCGAGGCGGGTCTCTTTGCCGCGCTGCTGCCAGTGCTGAACGAAAGTGACAAGGTGACCGACCAGCGCGCCGCCGTTCCGCTGCAACGGCATGACTGGGCTAATCCCGACCATTTGGCATTGGAAGCCCTGATCGGGCTGGTTCTATACGGCGAAACTGCAAAGGCGCCGTTCGGGGCCAAGATCGGCTATTTCCCGACCAAGGCAAGCCGCGAGCGGCTGGGCGGGCATTGCGACGACCTGAACGACCTGATGCAGCGGATAGAGGCGGTGAGGGGACGGCGAAACAGTCTCTATGCCGCCCGGAAAACTCACGCGCTATACCGCTTTGCGCAAGCCTTTCTGCCGCTGTTCGAGGCACGGAAAACGCGGCGGGGCTGGCTGGACTTCGACGATCTGATCCTGAGGACGCGGGCGCTGTTGTCGAATGAACTGGTGGCGGGCTGGGTACTGTATCGGCTGGACGGCGGGCTGGATCACATTCTGGTCGATGAGGCGCAGGATACCAGCCCGGCGCAGTGGCAGGTGATTGAGCGGCTGGCGCAGGAGTTTACCTCTGGCATTGGTGCGCGCGACGACACCCGGCGCACGATCTTCGTTGTCGGCGACAAGAAGCAATCGATCTACTCTTTTCAGGGCGCGGACCCGCGGGAGTTTGATCGGATGCGGGCGCATTTCGACGGGAGGTTGCGGGCGGTCGAGGACATGCTGCGACCGATGGAGCTTGAATACTCCTTTCGCTCGTCCGAGGCGGTGTTGCGCTTTGTCGATATCGCCGTTGCGACCGATGGCGCGAAACACCGCGCATTTCATGCGAACCTTCCCGGGCGGGTCGATCTGTGGCCGCCGGTGGAAAAGTGGCAAGAGCCGGAAAAGCGCCTATGGTACGACCCTGTCGATATCAAGGCCGAGGATCACTCTGACGTGGTTTTGGCGCGCCAGATTGCGGACGAGATCGGGAGAATGGTCGAAACAGAGACTATTCCTGCCGGAAATGGCGGTAGACGCCGGGTGCGGGCTGGCGATGTGCTGATCCTTGTGCGGCGTCGGTCGGGGCTGTTTCAAGAGATTATCCGGGCCTGCAAGGCACGGGGGCTGCCGGTGGCCGGCGCCGATCGGCTGAAACTGGGGGCGGAACTGGCGGTGCGCGATGTCGCCGCTTTGCTGAGTTTCGTGGCAACGCCAGAGGATGACCTGTCGCTGGCGGCGGCGCTGAGGTCGCCTTTGCTGGGCTGGACCGAGCGCGATCTCTACGGGCTCGCCGCTGAACGCGGCGAGATCTATCTTTGGGCCGCGCTGCGCCAGCGCGAAGCAGAATTTCCTGAAACGATGGCCATGCTGCACGATCTGCGCAACGGCGCCGATTTCCTGCGGCCCTACGATCTGATCGAACGCATCCTGACCCGGCATGACGGGCGCCGCAGGCTGTTGGCGCGGCTGGGGCCAGAGGCCGAAGACGGCATCGACGCACTGCTGGCGCAGTCGCTGTCCTATGAGCGCATGGAGGTGCCCAGCCTGACCGGGTTCCTGACCTGGATGGAAACCGACGATGTCGAGATCAAGCGGCAGATGGACAGCGCCGGCGACCAGATCCGGGTGATGACGGTGCATGGTGCCAAGGGGTTGGAATCGCCCATCGTCATTCTGCCCGATACGGCGAGGCGCCCGGCAAGAGTACGCGACGAGGTGATTGCGCTGGCCGGCGAGCGGATGGCCTGGCGCGGGCCCGCGAAACTGCAGCCAGAGGCGATGCGCGCCGCCACAGAGCGTATCAAGGCGGATCAGGCGGCAGAGGAGGAGCGGCTGTTCTACGTCGCGGTTACCCGAGCCGAGACCTGGCTGATCGTCGCGGCCTCTGGTGAGGTCGGGGGGCCGGGTGAAAGCTGGCACCAGACAGCCGAGGCCGCTTTGCGCCAGCTTGGGTACCAGGATCTCGACGCTCCGACCGGGCCGGGGTTGCGCTATGCCCATGGCGACTGGGGCGCGGGCGCGGTTGAACCCGGGCCCGCCGAGGTGGCGGGCGTTACTGGTTTACCGGATTGGGCGACAGCGCGCATAGCACCGCCAAAGCATCCGCCGAAAACCCTGGCGCCCTCGGGTCTGGGCGGCGCAAAGGCGCTGGGCGGTGCGGGCGCGCAGGACGAGGCGGCTGCAAAGCGATATGGGTCGATGCTGCACAAGCTGCTGGAAGTTCTGCCACCCCTGCCTGCCGCTGACTGGCCTGGGCTTGCCGAAAAGGTGCTTGCCGCCTCGGAGTTCGGCGCCGGACCTGAAGAGGCAGGTTGCGTGCTGACAGAGACACGCCGGGTGCTGGAGGCTGATGAGTTCGCCTTTCTGTTCAAGCCTGAGGTCTTGTCAGAGGCCGATATTTCGGCTCATCTGGCCGAGTTTGGCGGCGACCGGGTCGCTGGGGCGATCGACAAGCTGGTTGTGACGCCAGACCGCGTGCTGGCTGTGGATTTCAAGACAAACGCCATTGTCCCGGGTCGCCCTGAGGAAACCCCGCTGGGTATTCTGCGCCAGATGGGCGCCTATCATTGCGCCTTGCAGGCCGTGTTTCCGGACCGGGCCGTCGAAGTTGCCATTCTCTGGACCCGGACGCCTAGACTGATGCCTTTGCCCCACGAGATTGTGAGGCGAGCACTGCGCGACCCCGCAACATCTTGACGTGGACACCAGCGCCCCATAGGTTCGCTGCCTGACATATCATGCCCAGGAGAGCAGACATGGCCACCGTCGCCGTAACCGACGCCACATTCGAAGCCGAGGTCGTGAACTCGGATATCCCCGTTGTCGTGGATTTCTGGGCAGAGTGGTGCGGTCCTTGCAAGCAGATCGGCCCGTCGCTGGAAGAGCTTTCCGAGCAGTATGCCGGCAAGGTGAAGATTGCCAAGGTGAACGTGGACGACAACCCCAACACCCCCGCCGCAATGGGCGTGCGTGGCATTCCGGCGCTGTTCATGTTCAAGGGTGGCCAGGTGATATCGAACAAGACCGGCGCGGCGCCCAAGAGCGTGCTGAAGGGTTGGATCGACGAGGCGGTCTGATCCGCCACCGCCTGCGTTGAACTGAAGGGGCGCTGCGGCGCCCCATTTCGATGGATCTGCAACCAGGAACAAGCCCGAAGGGCTGGCGTCAGGCCAGCCATCCATGGTTTCGAAACAGGCGTTCGACCTGATCCTCGACCTCTGGCGCGCCTCCGTTGAGCGCTGTGCCCTTGAAGAACCAATGAAGATATCGATCGAAATCGGGGCGTAGGTCTGGTGCGAGAGGGATTGCTTGCTCGGCGCCGTGATCGATGACATTCGCCGCGATGTGATGAAAGTCTATTCGAGCGAAGAGGGCCGCGGGCTTGTGCAGGAAGAACCCGGACAACGCGACGGAACTATTTTCGGTGGCGACGTAGTCGCAGCGTGCCAAAAGGGTTTGCATCGGCTCTGACGACAGGCGCAAGCGCGGGTTTGCGTAGGTAATCTCGCGCAGGGCGACCAGTTCTTCCGGAAGGTAGGTTTCACCCGGATGCAGGGACAGCACGATATCGCGCTCTGGGTCGTGCAGCAGAACCGCGCGAATCATGTCCAGCGGGCCCATGGTCTGGAAGCTGCGATGTTGCAACAGCCGCCCCTGCAGCGGAACATAGACCGTGCCGTCGGTGGGCGCACCAAGTTGCGTGTCGGGAAACAGGTTGCGGCGCCAGATGGTACAGAACCGGGCGGCCTCTTCCGGGTCGGCCTCTTCAGGCTTGAATTCGGTTCGAGCGATCTCGAACTCCCACCGCTTGGCGGTTTTTTCGACCCGCCAGAACGGGTAGTAATAGGCCTTGCGCATGGTCAGGGCGCGCGGGTGGAAGGGCTCGTCCATCAAGAACAGCGAGTAACCGCGGCGAGCAGCGGATTTCAGGCGCTCGGCTTCGGTGTTGCGACACAAATCCACGCGAAACCCGTGCCGTTCGAACACGGCGCGGATCTTGTTGAGGATGTTGAAATTGCCCCGCTCGGCGGTCAGGCGCGGGATATCGTCGAGATAGATCCGGAGAATTTTCGCTTCTGTCATCGCGGCAAAGACTAGAGCCCGTGGCGGCCTAAGTCAAAGCGGACCAAGCCAAAGCGGGTTGTTCTGGCGCACGCCCGTCGCCATATAGACGGCGACGGTATGGAGAGAACGATGGCGGACGAATTTCCGGGCTGGCACGGCACCACAATCATCGGGGTGAAGAAGGACGGCGAGGTGGTAATTGCCGGCGACGGCCAGGTGAGCCTGGGCCAAACGGTGATCAAAGGCACGGCGCGCAAGGTGCGGCGCCTTTCGCCCGGCGGGTTCGACGTGGTGGCCGGGTTCGCCGGGTCGACGGCGGACGCCTTTACCCTGCTGGAACGGCTGGAGACCAAGCTGGAGGCGACGCCGGGCCAGTTGCAGCGCGCTGCGGTCGATCTGGCCAAGGACTGGCGAACCGACAAGTATCTGCAAAAGCTGGAGGCGATGCTGATCGTCAGCGACGGCGCACAGATTTATGTGATCACGGGCGCGGGCGATGTGCTGGAGCCCGAGCATGACGTGACCGCCATCGGGTCGGGCGGCAACTATGCCCTGGCGGCGGGGCGGGCGCTGATGGACAGCGATCTGAGCGCAGAGCAGGTTGCCCGCAAGGCCATGGCCATCGCGTCGGATATCTGCGTCTACACCAACGGCAATCTGACCATCGAGAGCCTGCGACCGTGATTGACCAGACCGATCTGAGGGCTGCGATTTCGGCCGGGATTCTGACAGAGATGCAGGCGGCCCGGCTGACCGGGCTGGCCGACAGCCGACGCGGTGCGCGCGAGGGCCTGTCGGCCCATGACGAACCGTTCGAGCTATTTCGCGGCTTTAACGAGATATTCATCGTGGTCGGGATGATCATCCTGTCTATTGGGTGGGGCGCGATCACCGCGCTGTGGGTCGGCGAGCAGTTCGGCGGCACAATGGGGCGCGTGGCCGCGGTTGCCATCGCCGGAGCAGGCATCCTGTGGGCCCTGTCGGAATACTTCATCCGCCGCCGCCGCATGGTAGCCCCCGCCATCACTTTGTCGGTGTTGTGGGCCGGCAACGCCTCTATCGGGTTTTCGGCCTGGTTCGCGCAGCCATTCATGGTGGCGCAGGAGGACTTTTCCAGCCTGCCGATCCCCATGGCCCTGACAACGCTGGCGGTGTTTGCGTTCTGGTTCCGGTTCCGGGTGCCCTTTGCCATGGCGATGATCGCGCTGGGCAGTTTCACGGTGGCAATCCTGATCGCCGCGGGCGGGGCGGGTACGCCTGACAATCTTTCTGACCTTTTCCTACTGTCCGCCGACGGTCCCTTTGCCTGGATCACCCTGGTTTTGGGGCTGGTAGTCTTTGCGATCGCCATGCTTTTCGATATGTCCGATCCGCATCGGGTCACCCGGCGGGCGGCCAACGGATTCTGGCTGCACCTCATAGCCGCGCCAGCGGTGGTCAACATCGTGGCGCTGTCGCTGCTGGACAGCGGCTCGGCCGCCGGTAACTGGATATTGCTGGCCTTCCTGATGATGCTGGCAGTCGTGGCGATAGTGATCGACCGCCGCTCATTCCTGGTGGCCGGGGTCGGCTATTGCGTCACTCTGGCATTCACCCTGTTCGGCGGCGACGGCGGGGCGGTGACCGTCTTTGCGCTCGGCTTCGTGCTGCTGTTGCTCGGGGCCTTCTGGGAAAAACTGCGCGCCAGGCTGCTGGCCCGGCTCGGGCCTGTATTGCCGCTGAAACGGCTTCCTCCAACTGTTGGGATCTCATGACTGACCTCACTCCCCGCGAAATCGTGTCGGAACTCGACCGGTTCATCATCGGCCAAAACGACGCCAAGCGCGCCGTGGCCGTGGCCCTGCGCAATCGTTGGCGGCGCAAGCAACTGCCCGACGAGATCCGCGACGAGGTCTATCCCAAGAACATCCTGATGATCGGACCCACCGGCGTGGGCAAGACAGAGATCAGCCGACGGCTGGCGCGGCTGGCCAAGGCGCCGTTCCTAAAGGTCGAGGCGACCAAGTTCACCGAGGTCGGCTATGTCGGCCGCGATGTAGAGCAGATCGTGCGCGATCTGGTGGACGCCGCGATCGCGATGACGCGCGAAAAGATGCGCGAAGAGGTGACAGCGGCGGCGCATCAGGCCGCCGAGGAACGGGTGATCGAGGCAATCGCCGGTGATCAGGCGCGCGAGGGCACCCGCGAGATGTTCCGCGGCAAGCTGAAGCGCGGCGAACTGGACGACACGATGATAGAACTTGACCTGGCCGACAATTCCAACCCGATGGCGACGATGGAGATCCCCGGCCAGCCCGGGTCGAACATGGGGATGATGAATATCGGCGATATCTTCGGCAAGGCCTTTGGCGGGCGTACGGTGCGGCGCAAGCTGACCGTGGCCGAAAGCTATGAGTTGCTGATCGGGGAAGAGGCCGACAAGCTGCTGGACGATGAAACCGTGACCAAGGCGGCGCTGGAGGCGGTCGAACAGAACGGGATCGTGTTTCTCGACGAGATCGACAAGGTCTGCGCCCGGCAAGAGGTGCGTGGCGGGGATGTCAGCCGCGAGGGCGTGCAACGTGACCTACTGCCGCTGATCGAGGGCACCACGGTTTCCACCAAACACGGGCCGGTGAAAACCGACCACATCCTGTTCATCGCATCGGGCGCCTTTCATATCGCCAAACCGTCGGATCTGCTGCCCGAACTGCAGGGTCGGCTGCCGATAAGGGTAGAGCTGCGGGCGCTGACCGAGGCGGATTTCGTGCGCATCCTGACAGAGACCGACAACGCGCTGACGCTGCAATACACTGCCCTGATGGGCACCGAGGAAGTGACGGTTTCCTTCACCGAGGATGGCATCGCGGCGCTGGCGAAGATCGCGGCAGAGGTCAACCAGAGCGTCGAGAATATCGGCGCTCGGCGGCTTTATACCGTGATGGAGCGGGTGTTCGAAGAGCTCAGCTTTCACGCGCCGGACCGGGGCGGCGAAGAGGTGGTTGTGGACGCCGCATTCGTCGACAAGAACCTCGGAGAGTTGATCAAATCGGTGGATGTAAGCCGCTACGTGTTGTGAGTGTCCCCATGGGGACATGTGGTTAACTATCTGATATATTTACCGATAGCGCTAACGTGCAGATGCTGTGGTTGCGCAGGGAATCGGGGGTGGCTATGACCGTGGTCATGCACCGGTTCGCCCTTGTTCTTCTGCTGCTTTTGACCGCCTGCGCGCCGCGGGCTCAGTTGGTGATGGCGCCGGGGGCAGTGACGGCGAACCCGGTGGAAACCGTGTTCGTGGCGACCACGCGCGGCTATCGGCATCCGCTGAAGTTCTCGGACCAGCGGTCCGCCGGCATCGCCTGGATGCGATACGACATCGCCGTGCCGCCAGAGCGCCAACCGGGCGAGATTACCTGGCCTACCCGTGCTGTGGACCCCGAGACCCAGTTCCTGGTGACCAAGGCACAGATCTTTGACGGTGCCGGCGGGTTTCGGCGGGCGCTGACCGGGGCGCTGGCGTCGCGACCGGCAGATCAGCGCGAGGCCATTATCTATGTGCACGGGTTCAACAACAATTTCGCCGACGGGGTGCTGCGGATCACGCAACTGGCCCATGATTTCGGCTTTCCCGGCGTCGCGGTGCATTACTCATGGCCCAGCGCGGGGCATCCGCTGGCCTATGCCTATGACCGCGATTCGGTGCTGTTTGCCCGCGACGGGCTGGAGGCACTGATCGCGCAGGTCCGCGCGGCGGGCGCAAGGCGGGTGGCGCTGGTCGGGCATTCGGTCGGCGGGCAGCTGATAATGGAGGCGCTGCGGTCCATGGCGATCGCCAGCCCCGGGTCGGTGACCCGCGCAATCGATGGGGTTATCCTGATCTCGCCCGATCTGGATGTCGATGTCTTCCGCACCCAGGCGGCGCGGATCGGGCAGTTGCCGCGGCCCTTCGGAATCTTCGTTTCCCAACGCGACCGGGTGCTGCAACTATCGGCGCGGCTGACCGGACAGCGCAACCGGCTGGGCAATGTAGGCTCGCTGGACCAGATCGCCGATCTGGATGTGACGGTGATCGATGTCAGCGGGTTTTCCACCGGAACGGGGCATTTCACCGCCGGATCGTCGCCGGGCGTCATCGCGTTATTCTCGCAGCCGCATGCCTTCGAGGCGGCGTTCCGGGGCGACCGGGCCGGGCGGCCGGGCCTGTTGCCGGGAACGGTGCTGACGGTTCGGAATGCGACCGGGATTCTTCTGACGCCCACGCAGGGGCGATAGGACCCCCATCCTTGTTTGAGACCTGCAAGAAAGGGATTGCCCCCTGCTTTCATGCTGTCCTTTCCGTATCGCTGCGGCGATAGAGAGACATGAGCATTTTGCAATTCGTCCGATCCAACGCGCCGTTTCTGGCCGCCGGGGTATTGCTGACCTTTTGTTCCAGTTTTGGCCAGACCTATCTGATTTCGGTGTTCGCCGGCGAGATCAGGGCCGAGTTCGGGCTGAGCCATGGCGACTGGGGCGGGATCTATGCCACCGGCACCTTTGCCAGCGCCGTGGTGATGGTCTGGGCCGGGGTGCTGACCGATCACTTTCGGGTGCGGCTGCTGGGGGCGGTGATTCTGGTGCTGCTGGCGCTGGCCTGTCTGGCCATGGCGCTGGCGCCCGGAGCCTGGGCGCTGCCTTTCGTGATATTCGCGCTGCGCTTTGCCGGGCAGGGCATGACCACGCATATCGCCATGGTGGCGATGGCGCG